>JAHEJY010000019.1:0-1305 GCA_024638625.1 Actinomycetes bacterium | reverse complement strand
TGATCCGGTCGACAAGCGAGTGCGATCGTATCTAGGTTCTGAACAGGACCATCAGGAGTGATCACGCATGGCAGAAGGAGCAAGCTGGCACCGTGTCGCCGGAGTCAGCGACATACCCGAAGGACGGGTTGCGGCGGTCACGGTCGGCAAGAGAGTTCTGGCTATCACGCATTTCGAAGGGGCATATGGAGCGCTCGACAACCGCTGCCCCCACCAGGGAGGACCGCTGGGCGAGGGCAGCATCGAGCGAGGTTGGCTCCGCTGCCCGTGGCATGGATACGACTACAACCCGCTGACCGGTTCGCCGCCAGAAGGGTTTGACGACGCACCGCCGGCCTACCCCACCGAAGTTCGCGACGACGGCGTCTACGTCGAGCTGCCGCCGGAACCCGAACGCCTGCGCACGGTCGGCGACGTCATGGTTGAGACGATGACCAACTGGGGGGTTCGGGCTGTGTTCGGCATGGTCGGTCATTCCAATCTGGGAATCGCCGATTCATTGCGACTGGCGGAAGAGCGCGGCGATCTCCGTTATTTCGCCATCAGGCACGAGGGAGCAGCGGCGTTTGCCGCCACTGCATTTGGAAAACTGACAGGTGGACTCGCGGCATGTTTCGCCATCGCAGGTCCCGGTTCCACGAATCTCTTGACAGGTCTGTATGACGCCAAAAAGGATCGGGCACCGGTGCTTGCCTTATCGGGTCAAGTTGCTTCTCGCAACGTCGGGAGAGGGGCCTTCCAGGATCTCGATCTCGCGTCCGCCTTTGCGGATGTCGCCCGCTACGGCGCAGTTGTGCACGCAGACAGCGACCACGCTGAGCTCATGACCCTTGCATGCAAAACGGCGATCGTTGAGCGAGACGTCGCCCACCTCATCTTTCCCGATGAGGTTCAGGTTCGACCCTCGAATCAGGAGCCATCCGGCCCGGAAGGCAGAACGGGAAGTCGGGAGATTCGCCCTCCGGAAGACCTGTTCGCCGATGCATGTGCGCGTCTCGAGAAGGCAAACCGGCCCGTGTTCGTCGTCGGCGCCGGAGCCCGGCACGATATGGAGCCGATCATCGCTCTTGCCGAGAAACTCAACATCCCGACCATGACGACCTTCAAGGCGAAAGGCCAGATCAGCGACCATCACCCACTTGGTTGCGGAGTGCTGGGTCGAAGCGGAACGCCCATCGCCAGCTGGTTCATGAACGAGAGCGATCTCATGGTCGTCTGGGGGGCATCGTTTTCTCACCACACCGGCATCAGCGAGCACAAACCGCTCATCCAGATAGACCGCGACCCGATGGCAATTGGTCGGTT
>JAHEJY010000116.1 GCA_024638625.1 Actinomycetes bacterium | reverse complement strand
GTGAATATGGACCTCAAACGTTGGACCTCCCATAATCGCCCAACCCCACTCACATCGGCGCGACACCTGGCCCCTATCAGGTCATATGGTATCCGATCGCGTAGCGCGGTCGGCCGGTTTGATCATTTTCTATGCGGGTCCGACCTTGATTCATCAAATTGGCAACTGCGGTCCCATGGGATTCTCCGATTTCCAAAAACACTTTGCCGTCGGGAGCAAGCCAGGTGTACATCTGCGAGGTGATTCGACGAATCACCTCAAGCCCGTCCGCACCAGCCAACAGAGCCTGCGCCGGCTCATGGTCACTCACCACCGCCGGTAGATCGTCGCCTTCGCTGACGTAAGGAGGGTTCGCAACGAGCAAGTTCACGGAACCCAGCAGGCTCCGATCGAGTGGCTCGAAGAGATCTCCCAGCAAGAACTCGGCGCCGAGTCCTGTCAGCTCATTGTTCTCGCGAGCCAGATCGATGGCATCCGGAGAAGAATCGGTTCCGACGACCCGGGCCTCGGGGAAGGCCCACTGGAGCGCGAGAGCCAGATTCCCCGACCCGGTGCACAGATCGACGATGACTTTGGGATCCGGATTGTCAGACATGGCAAAGTCTCGCACGACGAGATCCCACATGTTTTCCGTCTCGGGTCTGGGAATCAACGCTCGATTATCGATTTTCAGCTGGAGGGGACCAAAATCGATCGTGCCTTCGATGTATTGAAGCGGTTCTCCAGCCAGGAGCCGATCGATCAGTGCCTCGAACCGACTGCGAACGTTCGGGTGGATGGTCTCAATGAGGCCGAGCTTCGACACCGGGACATCCAGCGCCAGTGCCATGAGACGGCGCGCCTCGTATGGTTCGACGCCCGGAATGGATGGGATCCTCACCCGCCTTCGGCCAGACGCCGGGTTTGATCATCGAGAGTGAGAGCATCGATCACCTCGTCGAGATCCCCTTCAAGCACGCCGGCCAGGTTGCGAATCGTGAGTCCGATGCGGTGATCGGTCACTCGGTTGTCCTTGTAGTTGTACGTCCGAATCTTTTCGCTGCGCTCGCCCGTTCCAACTTGTTCTTTGCGGTTGGCGGCGATCTCGGCCTGCTGTTCATCGATCATCCGCTGGAACAACCGCGCCCGCAAGATACGTAGCGCTTTTTCCTTGTTTTGGAGTTGCGACTTCTCATCCTGGCATATCACGACGAGCCCTGATGGCTCGTGGATGAGTCGAACTGCCGAGTCAGTCGTATTCACAGACTGACCGCCTGGCCCGGACGATCGGAACACCTCGACCTGGACATCGTTCATGTCGAGATCCAGCTCCACTTCCTCTATCTCAGGAAGGACCGCGATGGTTGCGACCGATGTATGGACTCGTCCCTGCGACTCGGTTTTCGGAACCCGTTGCACCCGATGCGGACCCGCCTCGAACTTCAAACGCGAGTAGGCACCTTTGCCCTTCACCGCAAAGCTGGCGTCTTTGAATCCACCCGTATCCGACTCGCTGGTGGATAGTGGTTCGACTGCCCAACCCCGGTTTTCGGCATAACGCTGATACATACGGATCAAGTCGGAGGCCCACAGCGCGGCCTCCTCGCCCCCGGCCGCAGCACGAACCTCGACGATGACATCCTTGTCGTCATTCGGATCTTTCGGAGCAAGGAGCAGTTGCAAACGATTGAGGATCTCATCGGCCTCTTTCCGCTTGGCATCCGCTGTCTCCTTGAGGTAGGCCACCATGTCGGAGTCGCGTTCGCTCCCGGCCATTTCGTCGGCCTCGGCCGCTTCGAACGCGGCCGACTGAAATTCGCGATAGAGATCAACGATTGCTTTCAGTTCGGCGTGGCGCTTGGCCACCTCCGTGTAGCGACCCTGGTCGTTGAAGAGCTCGGGATCCGAGAACTCGGATTCGGTGTCAGCGAAAGCGACCTCGACTTCGTCCAGACGCTTCTTCAGCGAATCATCCATGGTGGGTTGCCCGCAACGCGGGTTCGCATACGCTGCCCCGCCCGATCACCTCATCAACCTCGTTTTCGGTCAAAGAGGCGAGCAGGCTGGAAATGGCGACCTCGACCATTCCATCGTCGGGCTCTTTCGTAGTTATCCGTTGCAGCTGAATGCCCGGCCATGACAACGCATGGAGCCACGGCGCGGTGGCGGACGCTTTGAGGAGCTCGTATGAGATGCCTGCGATTACCGGCACGAGCACCACCCGCGACGAAATGGTCCACCACAGCGGTGGTTCGGTGAGGCCGAGCAGCGTGAACACCAGCACCGCCAGCAGGACCACAATGATCAGAAAGCTCGTCCCACAACGGGGGTGCATGGTTTGATACTTTTGCACTGACTCCACGTCGAGTGGATCACCTGCCTCGTACGCCCAGATGGACTTGTGTTCTGCTCCGTGATATTGAAAGACTCTCGCGATTTCTTTGCTGCGCCCGATCGCCCAGATATAGCCAACGAACAGCAATACCCGGATCACTCCTTCCGCGACGGTGAACACGAGAACGTTTTCGCCACCTGCTGCCTCTTCGGCGAGCTTGGCTCCGCCGAGCGGAAGCAACATGAAGACACCGATGAAAACAACGAGGGCACCGAACATGGCAATCCCCATCTCTCCTCTGCTGATCTGACCGGGGTTTTCGAGCCGCGTCGATGCGCGCTGCTTCCGCCAACCAGAAAGCGGACCCCGGGCATCCGCGATGATGCCTTCGAGACGGATTCGTTCGGATTCTGCTTCGCCCTCGGCAGCCTTGTCGGCGGACCAGGTGAGAGCTTTGAACCCGAGCGTCAACGATTCGCCAAGCACGAGCACACCCCGGATGAAGGGGACCTTTGCCCAGTTCGAACGTGCCGAAAGGCGCGGCAAATCGTGTGTCTTGGTTTCGATATCGCCGTCGGGTTTCCGGACAGCCACGGCCCACGCATGCGGGCTTCGAATCATCACACCTTCGATGACGGCCTGACCGCCAACCGATGAGGCCGGCGTGGCGGCATCCCCGACGGCGTCGGGTGTGCCAGACACTTAGGCCTCCTGTTCGGCCTTGGTGGAAACCTCGTCGGATGTGTCCCCGGACGGCACCGCGTCTGCTGACGTCTCTTCGGAGGCTGTTTCGACCGTGGTAGCGGGCGCCTGAGACGACCCGGACTCGGCCGGGGGAGTTTCGCCCTGTGCGCTATCAGCCGGAGATTCGGCCGCCGCTTCGCCGGCGGCGGGTTTCTCCGACGCCGGGTCCGTTGCTGGAACGGCCGGCGATTCTTCGTCCTTCTTCTCCTGGCGCTTCACGGGCTTGGGCAGCGTGACCTTGGCTTTGGCGGCATCGGCTTTGGCCTTCGCTCGATCGGCGGCCAATTTGGCTGCAATCTTTTTCTCCGCGGCGGGATCCTTGGCGTCGACCCGCTTGCGGAAGCGTTCCACCCTTCCGCCGGTATCGACCAGGCGCTGCTTACCGGTGAAGAAAGGATGGCACTCGCTACATAGTTCGACACTCAGGCTCTCGCGAACCGATCGCGTCTGAAATGTCCGGCCGCACGAGCAGGTGACGGTCGTTTCGACATAATCTGGATGGATATCGGCCTTCATGGCTCCCTCTGCATGTGACGTCTTGTTGGTGTCTTTATTTGCCGGTCTTGGCGATCTCTGCCAGGAACTCGTTATTGGATTTGGTTTCTTTGAGCTTGTTGATCAACAGTTCCAGGGCTGGAGCCGCTTCGAGCGCCAACAGTACGCGACGCAGCTTCCAAACCTGAGCCAGTTCGTCTGGATCAAACAACAGTTCTTCCCGTCTTGTTCCCGATTGGGTGATATCAACTGCCGGGTAGATGCGCTTGTCGGCAAGTGATCGATCGAGCCGGAACTCCATGTTGCCGGTGCCCTTGAACTCCTCGAAAATGACCTCGTCCATCTTCGACCCCGTCTCGACGAGGGCGGTACCGACGATCGTGAGGCTTCCACCCTCTTCGATATTGCGAGCTGCACCGAAGAAGCGCTTCGGCGGATAGAGAGCTTGAGAATCGACGCCTCCTGACAGAATGCGACCTGAGGCCGGCATCGCCAGGTTGTGCGCACGAGCCAGGCGGGTGATCGAGTCGAGGAGTATCACAACGTCGGTGCCCTGCTCAACCAGGCGCTTGGCTCGTTCCAGAGCCAACTCGGAAACCTGGGTGTGTTCTTCAGCGGGGCGGTCAAAGGTTGAGTACACGACATCACCCTTGACGGAGCGTTGCATGTCAGTGACCTCTTCAGGCCGTTCGTCGACCAGAACCACCATGAGGTGACACTCAGGATTATTGAGAGCGATCGAGTGAGCAATCTCCTTCAGGACTGTCGTCTTACCCGCCTTGGGCGGTGACACGATCAGACCACGTTGACCCTTACCGATCGGACAGATGAGATCGATGATCCTTGCCAGGATGTCGTTCTTGTCCGAATCGCGTTCCATGCGAAGCCGGATGTCCGGGAAAAGTGGAGTGAGGGTCCCGAACTTCGGGCGTTTGCGAGCTTCCTCCGGATCGATACCGTTGACCGCGACGACCCGGACGAGTGCAGGGAACTTCTCTTGCGAACGGGGCTTGCGGATGGGACCGCTGATGAGGTCCCCCTTACGCAGCCCGAACTTGCGAACTTGATTTGCGGCGACATAGACGTCCTTGTCGCCAGGGAGATAGCCGGTGGTCCGCAGGAAGCCGTACCCCTCGGGAAGAATATCCAGCAAGCCCTCGCGCTCTTCGAGATCCGATTCATCAATCGGCTCACGTGGCTCGTTACGACCTCGGCGCTTCCGCCGGTTACTGCCACCCCCACCGCCGCCGCTTCCGTTCCGCCCACGACCGCC
This sequence comes from Actinomycetes bacterium, assembly GCA_024638625.1. Taxonomy (GTDB): domain Bacteria; phylum Actinomycetota; class Acidimicrobiia; order Spongiisociales; family SHLN01; genus JABDOU01. The sequence goes on along the minus strand of JAHEJY010000116.1, from coordinate 2,953 downwards.
TTCATCATCGGAAGCGCTCTTGCTCCCCTTCTTCTCGACGGTCGGAAGATCGACCGGCGACGGCTCGTCGGCCCCGCCGGTTTCTGTGAGGATGGCCGCAATCAGCTTTGCCTTCTGAAGGCCATCGGTTTCGACCCCAACCGATCCAGCGATCTCCCGGAGATCGTCGAGGGTTTTGCCTTGCAACTCAGTTCGAGTAGTCATGCGTTCCTTTTGGCTGAGCCAGCATGCGTCTCGCATCCCTGCATGGGTTGCTCTTTGCTGGCTGTGAGCGGATTCTGCGCATCTATCACATGCCGTAAGCCGGTAACCGAATGATTATCCGGATTCGGAGTCTTTGCGAGAGGGTGTCGCAGATGTTCGGACAGAATGCCCGAGATGTCATATTAGAGGATAGATCCCGATTCCCTAAAACTCTTGTCGACTTCTGGCGACGATTGATGTAACGGTTTCAGCATCATTGGGTACGACTTCGAATGATTCGGGAGCATTCAACACGGCTTGAAGCCGTTGCGGTACTGCCGGTGGTCGACCGATCGCCGCGACGATGGCGTCGCCGAATTTGGCCGGATGAGCGGTCGCGAGCGTCACCACCGTGCCACCCGGTCGCAATCTCCGCGCCGCCCCCAGACCAATGGCGGTGTGCGGATCGATCAAGATCCCGAGCTGCGCGTCGAGATCGGCGATGATCGCGGCCCCTTCTTCGTCGGTCAGCATGGCTGCCGAGAAAGCAGACCGGTATGCCCCGGCTACCCGATCATCAGCGACCTTGCCTGCTTCGCGAAACCCGGTGATGAATGCTGCGGTCGCGTCCCCGTCGTAGTCGAGTGCCTCGAACACGAAGCGCTCGAGATTCGATGAAACCTGAATGTCCATGCTCGGGCTCGTGGTTCGAATTACTTCGCGTATCTCCATGACCGACTGATCGTGGAACCGTGTGAGAATGTCGTTGCGGTTCGATGCAATGATGAGCCCGTTGACGCGGGCCCCCATGCGGCGGGCGACATGTCCCGCGTATACGTTGCCGAAATTGCCGGTCGGAACCGAGAACGTGACGGAATCACCGAGCCTGGCGATCGCGACTACGTAATAGACGATCTGCATCATCACCCGAGCCCAGTTGATGGAGTTGACTGCCGAAAGCCGATGCTCATCTCGGAAGGCATCGTCCGCGAACATGGCTTTCACGAGGTCCTGGCAATCATCAAACGATCCCGCAACCGCGAGATTGTGAATATTGGAGGACTGGCACGTCGTCATCTGGCGTCGTTGCACCTCTGATATTCCACCGTCGGGAAACAACATGAAGAGCTCGATTCCGTCACGGTCGGCTAGAGCCTGTACCGCAGCCGCCCCCGTGTCGCCCGATGTCGCACCGATCACCGTCACCGATTCCCCCCGACGCCCCAACGCGTATTCGAAGAGATCTCCTACTACCTGCATGGCTAGATCCTTGAACGCCAGAGTCGGCCCGTGAAAGAGCTCGAGCAAGAAGTGGCCATCTCCTAGCTCGATCATCGGCACGACTTCGGGGGTATCGAATCGGCGGTAGGCGTTCTCGAGCAAAGACCCCCAATCGTCAGCAGGTATGTCATCGGCTACGTAAGGAAACGTGACACGAAAAGCTGCCTCGGCGTAGTCGTCTGCCGAGCCGATATCGGTGAGATCCGGAAATGATTCAGGTAGGTACAGCCCGCCGTCGGGGGCCAATCCCCGCAACAGCTGGTCGATGAAACCGACCAGAGGTGCTCTCCCGCGTGTGCTCACATACCGCATTGCGACTACTCGTCGAAGGCTACGCGGATCGCTGCACCCACCTCGGTCACGACCGCGAGTTCGCTGAGGCCGGCAACGGCGGTGCGCTGCGACGCCTCGTCGGTTGGATGGGTGATGAGAATCAGCGTGGCGCGTTCCCCCCGTCCTTCCTGCCATACCGAGCGGATGCTGACGTCGTTGTCCCCAAAGAGCTGCGCGATCTGGGCAAGAACCCCGGGACTGTCGTTGACGTCCGCCCTGATGTACCACGACGTCTCGACCTCACCAAATGGCACCATGTCACCTTGGCCGAGCTGAATGGGCGGAGCGCTTTCGGCGCCAGACCCGAGCGTGCGTGCTGCATCGATGACATCGCCCAACACCGCCGTCGCCGTGGGTCCCCCACCGGCGCCCGGTCCTGAGAACAAGAGCTCACCTACCGACGAGCCTTCGATGAACACCGCGTTTGTGGCCCCTCGAATCGCAGCCAATGGGTGACTGGAGGGAACGAGCGCCGGGTGCACCCGAACCGAGAGACCTCCCTCCAATCGCTCGGCGAAAGCCAACAGCTTCACCACATAGCCCCGCTCGTGCACGAGTCGGATGTCGATTGCATCAATCCCCTCGATGCCCTCGTGGTGGACTTGATCGAGACCCACCCAGGTCCCGAAGCCCAAACTGGCGAGGATCGCGGCCTTCGCCGCCGCGTCGGCACCAGAGACGTCGGCGGTGGGATCGGCTTCGGCGTAGCCGAGGGCCTGAGCTTCTTTCAACGCTGCTTGGTATGTCACGCCGTTTTCGGACATCTGGCTGAGGATGTAGTTGGTTGTGCCGTTCACGATCCCGACGATGCGATGGATCGGTTCGCCGGCCAATGTCTCCGAAACCGGCCGAACGATCGGAATCCCTCCACCGACCGCAGCCTCGAATAACAACTGAACGCCGGCCTCGGCTGCCGCCGCGATGAGGGCTGCGCCGGAGGTAGCGATGAGTTCCTTGTTGGCGGTTACCACAGGTTTGCCGGCCGCCAATGCTGCGGTCACGAGCTCGCCGGCCGGCTCGCGTCCGCCCATGATTTCGACGACCAGCTCAACCTCAGGATGATTGACGACCTCCATGGGATCAGATGTCAGCATTCCGGCAGGTAATGCGAAGCCTCGCTCCTTGTCGAGCGACCGCACGGCAACCTTGACGACCT
>JAHEJY010000115.1 GCA_024638625.1 Actinomycetes bacterium | reverse complement strand
AGCCATACCCTCGCCAATGTCTGCGCAACCACCAAATACGGAGGAACGGTGACGGCCTGCGGGCTTGCCCAGGGGATGGATTTCCCGGCAACGGTTGCCCCGTTCATCCTGCGAGGAATCACCTTGCGTGGTATCGAGAGCGTTCAGTGTTCGCCGGCCCGGCGCAAACTCGCCTGGGATCGGCTGGCGACCGACCTCGATCCGGTCCACATAGAACTGATGACAACCGAAATCGGCCTCTCCGAATCGCTTGCCGCGGCGGCCAGGCTGCTGGCCGGAGAGGTGCAGGGTCGACTCGTGGTGGACGTCAACCGATAAGCGTCAGGTTCGATTCAGCACACGGTCAGCTCGGACGGTAATACTGGTGCCATGCACAGTGGCCAACCCGCAATCGTATGCACATCCATCTCCAAGACCTACCAAGGGCAGACCGCGCTGGCCGATGTCAGTTTCACCGCTTATGCAGGTCAGGTCACCGGTTTGCTCGGGCCAAACGGCGCGGGCAAGACCACGCTGATCCGCATTGTCACGACCATTGTGAAGCCATCGGCCGGTACGTATCAGGTAGCCGGCTTTGGGCCAGATCAAGCGATCGACATTCGGGCTCGCATCGGTGTCATGCCGGAAAGCGCCGGTTATCCAAAACGGACCCGGGCGATCGACCTCCTCACGTACCACGGCCGTCTCTACGGCGCCCCGGCCGATGAGGCAAGAGCGAACGCCATGGAAATGTTGATGGCGGTTGGGTTAGCCGATCGGCGAACCGACCGGATCGGCACCTACAGCCGCGGCATGCGCCAGCGTCTCGGTTTGGCCCGGGCCCTCATGAATAATCCCAGAGTGGTGTTCCTGGACGAGCCGACCCTCGGCCTCGATCCGGCCGGACAGCAAGGCATTCTCGAGCTGATCGATGAGCTGGCGGCCCAGCGAGATGTTGCGGTTTTGCTCACATCGCATCTGCTGGCCGAAATCCAGGGAATCTGCGATCGGGCCGTGATCCTCGACCACGGTCGCGTGGTGTTCGACGCAGAGGCCACCCAGGGCTTGTCGGAGATCTTTCACAAGGTCACGACATGAGCGCAACTGCCATCGTGGCCCGGGAGGAGATTTCGGAAACGTGGTTGCGCGGCTGGGGCCCCTGGCTGGCTGCGGTAGTGGCTCTCACGTTCAGCGGAACCGCCATCGCCCTTGGTTACTCGAGCCAGTTGAACCTGCTGGATGCCCGCGAAGGGCTCGCCGTCGTGGTACGTATGTCGATCGGCGTCGGCGTCCTGCTCGTCGTCCTGTCGATGGCTGATTCGATCAGCGGGATGCGCGACCGCTCCACTCTGGAACCGATGTTGCTGACACCCGTCTCGGGAACGTCGCTGGTGGGCGGCAAGTTAGCTGCGGCCGGCCTCGGGTGGCTTGTCGCTTTCGTCGTTTCTTTGCCATACCTCTACGTCCTCGGCGACGGTCTCGGTCGGATCGCCGTGGCGATCGGGGTCTCAGCCGTTCTGGGTGCGCTGCTGTCGATCACGTTCGGAGCGGCCGCTGCATTCCTCAGCATTCGCTCGCGCACCAACCTCCAGACACTGGGCCTCGGCCTGGGCGGTCTGGCCTTCCTTTCGATACCGCTTCTGCTTCCCGCTTCGGTGATGTCCAACCCGGTGGGCGAACTCATCGCCCGGGCAGACCCACTGTCGGCAGCCCAGCACATCATCGGGTCTCTGATCATCGACCAGAACAGCCTGGCATCCGAGATTTCCTGGTTTCTGGGTCCGGTGGTTGCCGCGATCGTTGCTTCGTGGCTTGCGTGGAGGTCAGCAGCTTTCATCCAACTCGAGCCGGGATCATGAGCGGACGCCTCCTCGTTCTCTCGTTGTTGGTTCTGCTGGCGGCTGCGCCGGCGGCGGCCCAGACGCTCGAGGTAGGCGTTTCCCCGGTGGAGATCGCCACCGAGATCGGAGACGAGCATGCCCTTGATGTCTCCATCGTGAACCGGGGTTCGCAGCCAACCGGGCCTCTGGTGGCCCACCTCGTCGTGATCGATCCCTCCGGTGGAGGATCGGCAGATGCCGAAGACTGGACGGGCGAATTGAATCGTCCGCTGTCGAGCCTCGAGGCGGGAGAATCCATCAACCTCGACTGGGACATCAAGCCGATCATGCGCGGCGACTTCATCGCACTCATCACGGTGGCACCGGCCGATCGATCCCCGATCGATCCTGCATCCAGTCCGGCCGTCTACTTCGCGGTGACCCAGCCGACGTTGCTGGTGAGCGGGGCAACCGTTCCTGTCTCAATTGCGGTCCCGCTCATCATTCTCGCCTTCGGCTGGTGGCTGCTCCGAATCGAGCGCAAGCGTGTCGCGGCCCTCGCCGGCTTCGGCTCGTCTGCGTCGTAACTGACTTAGGACCGGTGCACCGGCAGCCGGAGGACGAATCTGGCGCCCGCTTCATAGTGAGGGTCGATCGAAATCGAACCGCCGTGACGTTGGACGATCTCACGGGCAATCGCCAGCCCGAGTCCGGTGCCACCCGTGTCCTGACTCCGGGCATCATCGAGTCTGGCGAAGCGTTCGAAGACCCTTTCGCGCTGCTCAGCCGGGACGCCGGGACCATCATCAGCAACCGTGACTACGGCACTGTCGCCATCCTCGTAGAGGGCGAGAGCAATCGAGGAGTGGGCATGGCTGCGGGCGTTTTCGACGAGATTGCGAATGGCCCGGCCCAGCTGCTGACGATTGCCTGACGTCTGGACCGCCCCGACCGTTGACATGTCGACGTCGGCGCCTTCGATTCGGGCGTTGTTGCCTTCCCGGAAGACGAGGTCGTCGAGGTCGACTACCTCGGTGCGGGCGGTCACCTGATCTGCGTCGAATCGAGCGAGCTGGAGCAGATCTGAAACGAGGTGCTGAAGTCCGATGAGTTCCTCCCGAACACTGGCGATGGTTTCCCCCTCAACCGGCTCGACTTCGAGTTCCGCGCGAATACGCGCCAGCGGACTTCTCAGCTCGTGCGATGCGTCGGCGACGAACTGCTGCTGGGCCGCCACGCCATGTTCGAGCCGGTCGAGCATGGCATTCATGGTTTCTGCCAGACGGTGAATCTCGTCGCGCCCCTCGGGAAGCGGAACCCGGCTATCGAGCTGGGCTGCGCCGATATCGGCGACTTCGGATCGAATTGCCTCCACCGGCGCCAGGGTTCGTCCGACCAGCCACCAGACGATCAATGTCAACGCGATCACAACCAACGGGATGGCGCTGGCCAGCGATGCCGCCAGAATGCCGATGCCGTCGGTGACCTCGTCGAGGCTTCTGCCGACGATGAGCGCGGCCGGTCCTTCCGTAGTGGCGACGATGGTCGTGAGGACCCGGAATGCGTCGTCATCCACCTCCAAACCGGTCAGGGTTGTGATTGATTGCTCGAGGGGAATCTCCACAAGGGGCACGATCGGTCCAGCCAGCGCCGGAGTACTGGCCAGAACCCGCCCGTTGCCGCCGATCAGCTGTACGAAGCCTTCGCCGCTGGCGGCCGTGATCGAGTCGGGAATCCCATCGTTGGCGTCGAGGAGTGTGATGATGTCGTTGGTCCGGCTGACCAGGCTGGCATCGAGGTTGGATATTGTCTGGCGCCGTTGGACGATGACCACTGCGGTGGCGGCCACGATGAGGACCAGCGCCACAGCGGCAGCTGCCAGAGCGGTGATGCGGAAGCGAATGCTGGCGGTCGGCCAACGTTTGCCGAGCCGGCCTTCAGCCACCGTCCGCTGCCAACCGGTATCCGGCCCCACGAACCGTTTCGATCGCCTGACGGCCGAACGGTTCGTCTATGCGGGTGCGAAGTCGCCGGATATACACCTCGACGATGTTGGGATCTCCCTCGAACTCGTAGTCCCATACGCCCCGCAGAATGTCGGATTTCGATTGGACCTGCCCCGCCCGTCTGAGCAGAAACTCCAGCACATCAAATTGGCGGGCGGTCAGGCTGATCTCCTCGTCGCCCCGCCACACCCGCCGTTCGCCTGGATCCATTCTGAGATCCCCGGCCTCGACGGGCGCCGGATTGCGTCCGGCCCTCCGGAGCAGGGCGCGGATGTGGGCCACGAGCACTGCGAACGAAAACGGTTTCGTCAAATAATCGTCGGCCCCGGTGTCGAGAGCTTCTGCCTCGTCGTATTCGCCGTCCTTGGCCGTGAGCATGAGAATCGGAGTCCAGTTGCCGGCTTCCCTGAGATCGGCGCAGATCTGAAAACCGTTGCGACCGGGTAGGAGGATGTCGCAGATGATGAGATCGTAGGACCCGCTCAGAGCCATGAGTAGCCCGGTCGAGCCGTCGAAGGCCACCTCTACCCCGAATCCCTCGGCTTCCAAGCCGCGTTTGGTTGCTGTCGCGATCTTCTTGTCATCCTCGATCATCAGCAGCTTCACGTTCCCATTCTGACAGCTGCGGCTGAACCCACCCTGAACGACAGCTGACTGTGCTGCTGCTGATGCAACCAGGGAACGGCGAGTCAGGTTGGAGTCAGGCGCGTTTTGTATGGTTGCCCTAACAACTATCTCGGGGGATTACGGACTACTCCTCGACGCGAACTTCCCCGGATTACATAGGCCTCCCGGCAAACAGACAGCTCGGTATTTCAAATACCGAGCTGTCTTGCTGCCAGATCTCGCATGATCTCTTCGCTGCCGCCGCCGATCGCGTTGACCCGCACCTCGCGATAGATCCGTTCGACCGGATTCCCTCGCAAGTAGGAGGCACCGCCAAGGATCTGGGCGGCCTCTCTCGCGCAGAACTCGAGCGTGAGGCTGGATTGCACCTTGCACTCGGCCAGTTGCGCGACAACGTGATCACCCTGGGAAACCTGCCATGCCAGCTTCTCCATCCACGCATGCGACGCATTGATCATGCGATCCATCTCGACCAGCTTGTGGCGAATCACCTGGTGGTCGGCAAGGCGGGCGCCGAACGTTTCACGATCCTGTGCCCAGGCCAGCGCTTCTTCGAAGCAGACCCGGGACGCGCCGACCATGCCGGCGATCATGAACAGGCGTTCGTAATTGAAATTCTCCATGATGATCTTGAAGCCGCTGTTCTCGGTCCCCAGCAGGTATTTGGCCGGGACCCGGCAGTCGTCGAAATAGAGGGTTGCGGTGTCCGATGCCCACCATCCCATTTTCTTGAGCGCTGTTCTTGAGAAGCCAGGAAGATTGCTCGGAATCACGAGCATCGAAACCCCGGCCGCCCCGGGACCGCCGGTCCGGACTGCCGTGGAGATGTAATCGGCGCGCATGCCGGATGTGATGAACGTCTTGGAGCCGTTCACGACGTAATGGTCACCGTCGAGGCGGGCGGTGGTTTGCAAGTTGGCGACGTCGGAGCCACCGCTGGGTTCGGTGATGCCGAGGGCGCAGATGATGTCTCCGGCCAGCATCCCCGGGAGGATCTCGGCTTTCACCTCGTCGGTTGCTGCGTTCTGGACTGGCGGTCCTCCGATGTAGTTGGAGAACAAACCGGCGGAAACTCCGCCGCTCGATCGGGATAGCTCTTCGGACAAGATGCAGAACAGCAGCGGGTCGTGGGTGCCGAGTCCGCCGTATTCTTCGGCGAAACCGATCCCGAACAGGCCCAGTTCACCGGCTTTTTTGTAGACCTCTATAGGGAATTCGCCGTCTTCGTCCCACTCGTTGACGAACGGGGTCAGCTCGGTCGAGACAAAGTCGCGGATGGTTGATCGGAAGAGGTCGTGTTCTTCGGTGTATATCGGAAGCTGTGTCATGGATCGGAATGTAGTTGAGATTCGGGCATGTCGTGGCGAATCCCACGAAGGCACGGTTTATCCCGGGGCGATGTGCAGGGACTATGTGCCAGGGATCATGTGATCGTGCTCGGACGCACCCGCTCCAGGTCGATGGTGAGGATCGTTCCCACTCCTGGTGTGCTGTCGACCGATATCGACCCGCCGTGCGCCTGGATCAAGTTGCGGCTGATGGTGAGCCCCAACCCCGAGCCCGATGACGTCGATCCCTTTTGAAAACGCTCGAACATCCTGTCCTGGTCTGCCGGTTCGATCCCGGTGCCGGTGTCGGCTACCTGGACGCGCGCTCCGGCACCGGCCGGTTGGACGTCGAGGGTGAGGCGACCGCCATCCGGCATGGCCCGGAGAGCGTTATTGATGAGGTTGGTTATGACTTCTCTGATGCGGACCGGATCGAGAACAAGTTCCACGGGTGAGGCGTTGGTCACGATCTCAACGCCGGCTTCTTCGGCGCGGCGCCGGTAGGCATCGGCAATGTCGGAGACGAGTGCGGACAAATCGGTCGGCTCCGGGTGGAGCCGAAGGGCTCCGGCCTCGAGCAGGCTGAGGGTTCGCAGATCCTCCAGGAGCCGCTCCATGACGGCGACCTCGCCGACCAGGGGTTCGAGCGTGTCTCGATCGAGCGTGTGGACACCGTCGAGCATCGCCTCGATTTCACCCCGAATCACCGTGAGCGGCGTTCGCAGTTCATGTCCGAGATCGGCCAGCAGTTGGCGCCGTTGCTGGTCGGCCGACTCCAGCCGGCTGGCCATTTCGTTGAAGGAGTTGACGACACCGCGGGTGGCGGACGATCCGTTCGCCTCAACCCGGGCCGAGTAGTCGCCGTCCGCCAGTTCTCCCGCAGCCGCGACCAAATCCCGAACCGGCCGCCATGAGCGAGCACCGATCCGGGCCACCAGGCCAATGGTTGTAGCGAGCACGACGGGTGTCAAGATCACGACGAGAATGCCGATTCCCAGGTTCACCTGGCTGAAGATGGTGGCGACCAGGGCACCGAGTCCGATCAGAATCAGCGCCATGAACCCCAGAAACATGAGCGCCTTCAAAGCCATTGCCCGTCCGAAGGTGCGCCACGCATCTCGACCCTGGCCTTGATGCGCCCACCATTCCTCCCCTTGTTTCCACCACTCGCCTTCGGGGGCCTGCCACCCGCGAGCCCAGGGCGGAGGTCGGTGCCTACTCATCGCCGAACCGGTAGCCAACCCCGTACACAGTCTGGATGTATAGGGGTCGCCGGGGATCGTGTTCGATCTTCTTGCGCAGGTTCTTGATGTGGGCGTCGACCGACCGCTCATACGATTCGAACGAAATCCCCTTGATGAGCTCCAGCAACTGAGCGCGCGTGTAGATCCGACCCGGGTGGCGCGCCAGGGTTACGAGCAGTTCGAACTCGGAAGTGGTGAGCTCTACGTTTTCGCCGGCCACTGTGACCCGCATCTTGGGGATATCGATAGTCACGTCGCGAGCGGTGATGACATCGCCTCCGCCAAGCGTGTTCTCCGCCCGTCTCAGGACAGCCCGGATCCGCGCCACGAGTTCCTTGGGAGAAAAGGGTTTGGTGATGTAGTCATCGGCTCCCAGCTCGAGCCCGACGACCCGATCGGTCTCTTCTGCCCGGGCGGTGAGCATGATGATCGGCACCGACGAGGTTTGCCGGAGACGGCGGGTCACGTCGAGACCGTCGAGACCGGGGAGCCCGAGATCCATGAGGATCATGTCGGGCCGCTCCGCTCTTGCCATCGAGAGGGCGGCTTCTCCGTCGGTCGCCTCGACGACGGCGAAGCCCGCCCCGGTCAGGTAATCCCTCACGAGGCGGGCAATCTTCAGTTCGTCTTCGACAACCAGGACTTTCTTCACCGTATGCATTCTGACAGGTGTCAGTCCTCGAGGTCCTCGACCCAGCTGTCGACTTCTTCCCGGGCGTGGCTCATACGGTGCCACTCCTCGAACTGGTCTGTGCTCGCAGCCCTGTCGGTTTTCGCATCGTCCCATTCCTGGCGACGACCTTCCATC
>JAHEJY010000230.1 GCA_024638625.1 Actinomycetes bacterium | reverse complement strand
GAGGCGCTCAGCGATCTCGAGCAGATCCTCGGAGGCAAACGGTCATCCCGCGAGCCGGCAGAGGTCAATGAGCCTTCGGCGAACGATCCGCTGGGGCAGCAGTACACGATTCCGCTGCTCGATGACGTCGTCGTAACGCCCGAGGAGCGCCACGAACCGGATCAGTCGTCTCGGCGCCCGCGGCACGGTCCAGGTTCGATCGAGCACGACGAGGACTGCCAACAGCTGATCAGGCGCCTCGGTAACGAGATCGAGGTGATCGTGCAGAGCGGGGTGGATGAGGCTCTGCGCAAAGCCAACAAGGACATCATGAAACGAGTGCGTGAGCACATCAATATCACGCTTCCCGAGGTCCTCGACGAGATCGCCGAGATCAAAGCCCGCAAGGAATCGTAATCCAGCCTGCCGACCTTGCCCTGCTTATTTGAACCGCTCATGCTTTGCGGTTTGCGTGGCAGCAACCAGCCCCGGACCGAAAGCACGACCGGTAAGCCCAGAAATCACGAGTTGCGCGATGGACGAGATGGATAAGACATACGATCCGCACCAGATCGAAGAGGACTGGTATCGGCGCTGGGAGACTAGCGGCTACTTCGAGCCCTCCGGGAACGAGGAGCCCTACTGCATCATGATCCCCCCGCCCAATGTGACGGGTAGCCTGCACATGGGCCACGCGTTCCAGGACACGATCATGGACGTGCTCACTCGTTACCACCGCATGCTCGGAAAAAACACGCTCTGGCAGGCAGGCATGGACCACGCCGGCATTGCCACCCAGATGGTCGTGGAACGCCAGCTCAATGCCGAGGGCCTGACTCGGCAGGACATCGGCCGCGACGCCTTCGTCAGCAAGGTGTGGGAGTGGAAGGAGCACTCTGGCGGCACGATTAGCCGCCAGCTCCGCCGCATGGGCGCATCGCTCGACTGGGCCCATGAGCGATTCACGATGGACGAGGGTCTGTCTCAGGCGGTGCTCGAGACCTTCGTAAAACTCTACGAAGACCAGCTCATCTACCGGGGCAAGCGGCTGGTCAACTGGGATCCGGTGTTGCACACCGCGATCTCGGACTTGGAGGTCGTCTCGCAGGAGGAGGACGGGCACCTCTGGCATATTCGATACCCGCTGAGCGACGGCAGCGGCGACGTGGTAGTCGCCACCACTCGTCCCGAAACGATGCTTGGAGACACCGCGGTAGCCGTGAACCCGAGCGACGAGCGTTACCGACACCTGGTCGGTAAAGAAGTGGACCTGCCCCTGACCGGGCGAAGAATCCCGGTGATTGCCGACGCCTACGTCGATCCGGAGTTTGGAAGCGGGTGCCTGAAGATCACGCCTGCCCACGACTTCAATGACTACGACGTAGGATCCCGCCATGACCTGCCTCTGATCAGTGTGTTCACCGCGGACGCGTGCATCAACGACAACGCGCCGAGCGAGTACCGCGGGCTGGACCGTTACGCGGCTCGCGAACGCATCGTTGCGGATCTCACCGGGCGGGGCTTGGTGACCAAGGTCCAGCCCCACCGGGCTTTCGTACCCCGGGGCGACCGGTCTCATAGCGTGGTGGAACCGTATCTGACCGATCAGTGGTTCGTTCGCACCGGACCCCTGGCGGCGCCGGCGATCAAGGCGGTCGAAGACGGCGATATCCGCTTCGTTCCCGCCAGCTGGGCCAAGACCTACTTCGATTGGATGCGCGACATCCAGGACTGGTGCATCAGCCGCCAGCTATGGTGGGGACACCGAATTCCTGCCTGGTATGACGGCGACGGAAACGTGTACGTCGCCCGTGACGAAGCTGAGGCTCGCGCCAAGCATGGACTTGGGCCGGAGGTATCTCTTACGCAAGACCCGGATGTCTTGGACACCTGGTTCTCCTCCGCGCTCTGGCCGTTCTCAACCCTGGGCTGGCCCGAGAACAGCGAGCGGCTTAGGACCTTTTATCCGACCAATGTGCTCGTTACCGGATTCGACATCATCTTCTTCTGGGTGGCGCGGATGATCATGATGGGTCTGCGCTTCATGGGCGAAGTGCCATTCCACGAGGTCTACAT
>JAHEJY010000114.1 GCA_024638625.1 Actinomycetes bacterium | reverse complement strand
CGAATAGCCGCCTGAGCCACGGCCTCAATCCGTTCCAATACGTCCTGGATCTCGGCTGCAAGTGCTTGGCGGGCAACCACGAGATCGGCTCCGGTCAGACCGCCGGTACGGTTCCTGGCCAGTTGCAAGGCATTCTCGAACAGCGTTTTCGAGATCGATTCGGGGCTCTGGATACGGGACTGCAGCTGGTACTGCTTCCCGAGGCCCATGGCCCGTTTGATAAGCGCATCACGATCGATCTCTGTTGATGGCTCAAGGTCTGCCAGCACGTCGGCCACGACGGCGTAAGCCTCGAGAAATGGACGCAACACCCAATGGGCAACAAGAGGATTCAAGTTCCTCGCGAGACTCGCCGCTTGACCTCCGCCTTGCTCCACGGCCGCACGCCAATCCGGCGCCCGTCGATCAAGCTCATCGGAGATCTGTTCTCTGAAGCGCTTCTTGGTCGGAAAAAAGAACTCGAATTTGAGCAGATCTCGTATGCGGAGTACTTGCTCCCAGAACAGCTCGGTCCCATCGCCGTCCACCTCGGCAGCCTCGAGAGCCGCCAACTCGGCGACAGCAGGAAGCAAGAAGAAGTGGATGACGGTATTGCGGTAATAGGCGGCCGCATGAGCCTTGTCGGGATCGAGGAAGTACACGGGTTCAGCACCGTCGTCGGATCGCTGCACCATGTTGTTGCCGGTGAGGAGTTCCAAGCGTGCCTCGACCTCCGCCGGTTTGTCCAGATCAAGTTCGACGGTCGTGGGCAGCGCCCGGTCATCGATGTATGCCAGGTAAGGAGCCAGATACTCGGTGATCTCGGTGGTGGTCAGGGCGCGCCCACTCCCCAGGAGAGCGAGGGCGATGAGCGACGTCGGGGTGATCGGCGTCGATTCGTTGATCCGAACGGCCACCTTGAACGCCAGCTTCTGAATCTCGATCTCGGCCGGGGCTTCCCCCGTGTGATCCGACGGCCCGAACTCTTCGAGCATGGAAATCGGATCACCGAATCGAACGTATATCGACCCATACCGGTTACCGAGGCTGCGTACGGTCTTGACCAGCCACCCGATGCTCTCTTTTTGCTTTGTCTCACCCTTGTCTTCACGAGTGTGGTCAGCAATCTCATGGATTTGGTCATAAGCAATCGAGACGGGAACGAGAATAACGTCGTCGGTCACCCCCATTTCGTAGGCCTCAGCGACATAGGTCAGCATCCCGTAGCGCGGCGATCGCAACTTGCCCGATCGGGATCGCCCGCCTTCCATGTACCACTCAATGGGAAAGCGCTTCTCCAACAGGTATGCGATGTATTGGCGCAGTGTGAACTTGTAGATCTCGTTGTCGCGGAACGAACGCCTGATGAAAAACACGCCTGTTCGGCGCAGCAAGGCTCCGATGGGAAAGAACTTGAGATTGATGCCACCGGCGGTGTGGTTCAGAGGACGATTGTTTTCGTAGAGGATGTGTTGGAGGGTCAGACGATCGAAGTGCGACTTATGGGCAGGCAAGAAGATCAGAGGATGGTTGCCGAACCGTTCATACACGCCTGCAAGTTCGTCAGGTGAGTAGTTGATCGCGGTGTATCCGCGCGTGTAGAGGAACCGTATGAGCCCGGCAACGAGGTCGATCACGAAGGGACTATGGGAAGCACCGATCTCCGCCAGATACCGCTCGGCGCGTCGCTCCACGGTGTCTACCGATCGGTTTTCTCTCCGGGCGATCTCGCGAATGCCTGCTCTGAACCTTGGCTTCGAGAGAATCTGTTCCTTGACGAGCTTCGGAACTTTGTACCGATAGCCCCGCAATCGGCGTTCGCCGACCTCGAGTGTCAGGGCAGCTTCTCTTGCGATGTATTCGGCAAGACCCGACACTTGATCTGCACCCGTTGCGTTCCATCGCTGGCGGACCTCCGACACGAGGGCCGGTTGTCCGACGACGACACGAACCAGCTCAGGAAAGCGCGAATAAATGCTGTGTTGGCGAACCGGATCCGGGTCCCTCGGGTCTCCGAAACGCGGTACATCGCGAAACCGAACCGCACGCTGCCCATCACGCTCTGGAACCATCCATACCACCCGCAACGGCACCAGCAGCGGATCACCCGACCCCGCCAGTACCGATTTGATGAGAGATTCCGGACGGGGACGCACCCTCCGGCGCCGGCGGGAGGGCTGCAACCTGATGCGCTCGATCGGCCCGGCATCCGGGGGGCGATGCTCATCGATCCACTGGACCAGAATCTCGAATTCGAGTGCGCTGGAGGCATCTACGAGAAAAACGTACGAATCCGCCGGATGGGACGGCCATGGGGCGGAAGCAACCGGATCAGTCGACATGGCTCCAAATTAGACAGATTGCGTGACCTACCAGCGCATTGCTGCTACGTCCGGCCGTTTCGAAGATGAAAAAACCCCGCCATAGCGGGGTTTTTTCATGTTTTCGACGATTTCGTGGGTATGGCCTCAGTCGTGAACACGGTCCTTGAGCGCCTGAGCGGGCTTGAACACGGCCACGGTGCGTGCGGAGATGGTCATCGACTCGCCTGTGCGGGGATTCCGACCCTGGCGAGCGGCGCGGTGTTTGGTGCTGAACTTGCCGAAACCACCGATGGAGACCTCACGCCCGGCGTCAAGTTCGACAGCAATGATGCCCTGCCCTGGCTTGCTGTCGAAAATAGCGTCGACTGCCTCGGCAGCCTTTGACTGGGGGATGTCGATCTTCTTGGCAAGTTTCTGAGCCATTTCGGTTTTGTTCACGGATGTGTTCCTTCCGTCGTGATATTCGTCCGGTGACCTCACAGGTCAACCCCTCGACGCAAAGGTTAGAGCGCATAATCGCCGAATCAGCGGTATTACCGCCACGAAAACGCGATTTTGCAGCCTGTTCCTGGAATATTCTGGATCACTTTCCGGGTGGCTTATGAGCGGTGAGGGCCCGATCGTTCCGGTTCATACGGTTCGCTTCAGACCAGTCGGCTTCGCCAACTTGATGTCGCACCGTGCTCACGTGGTGAGATGGGGAAGCTCGTCGGGCATGAGTGGATTGGGACGATTGCGGTGGAATGTGGCAAGCGTTTCCGCGTCACAATCCGTGCAGAGATGCACGATTCTCGTGCCGACCACCGAAAGCTGGGTTCCCCGGGACTTCTCGACAATGGCGAGGACGGCCGGCTGCATGTCATCGCCCTCGCATCGACTGCATACCGGTCGGAGTTGCCGCTGCCAAACCTCTCCGCAGGCACCGCACCTGACCTCGATGGTGTCGTCGCGACGACGCCCTGACAGATGTTTTGTTTCGAGACAGTACGGACAGCTGATTGCTAGCACGCGACCATTATCGCTCGCGATCGCCGCCGGCTGGGCGGGCGCACGTAATTGGCCCTTGTTTCTTCATGACGGCAAATCCACAGTCGAATACGATGATCGACGGGATACGGGCCAAGGCGGAACATGCACAACTTCATCTCCAAGTGGTCTGTGGCCACAGCCATCGCCGGGTCGGCCGTCGTTGCCTACCTGGGAGCGACCACGATCACGTGGCTGGGATTCCTCGCAGAAAACCCGGAATTCTGCCGGCCTCCGGTATGCGATCTGCCGCGCTTCGAGTTCGAGAGCGCTCTGTTCGCCATCTCATTCGTCGTGAGCTTTGTGATCGGGCTCGGCGTGCTGCTGACCCGCACGATCCGCACGACAAGTCCGAGCCGGTCGACCGAGGTTGCCCACGGCTATGTGGTGACGGCACTCGTCATGCTCGTGCTCTCGCGTCTGGTGGATACCGCCGGTTTCTACTCCCTGGAACAATTCCCTACCCAGTGGTGGATGGCTCTCGTCGCAATCGCACTGACATCGGGGACCGTCATCCGACACAGGCCGCAGGCGCTGCTCACTGCTCTGGCGGCGACCGGATTTGTGGGAATCATGACTCTTCTCCCCGGTTTTGGTGCTCTCGGAGCTGCTTGGGCGGCCGTGGCGCTCCTCGGGCGGGATCGCGATACGGCAATCGTGGCAGGTGCTTTGGCGACGTTCGGTTGGGCAGCGTTCTCGATCGGTCCATCTGCAGACGTCGACATCATGGGCTTGAGCGCTGCCGCCGCGATTCTCCTGTCATCCCTCGCCGAACCCATGGTCTTGCGGGCCCGTCGGGTCGAAGCACGGGCCCGCTAGCGCCTCAGCATCGCCGATCCGAGCGGGGTCGTCTGCACCACCTGTTTGGCAGCTTCGTTCATCGGACGCATCAAAGACAGGAATCTCTCGATTTCTTCTTCACCGAGTTCAGTCCACGGTCCAATGGCGAGTTGATCCGTCATCGATTCAACCGATTCCCGCACCTCGTGCCCTTGCGCGGTCACGTCTGCTCCATGGATGTAACCACGCTCGATGAGCCGCTCCCGCGCCTGCGCCCACTCGTCCTCTCCCCAACCGCGCGACCTTCGATACGACTCCGAGGTTTCGACATCGGGGCGCCGGAACACCAGGCACTCCATGGCATCGAGGTCGTGCACCTGCAAGGCCATGACGTGACCATCTCCTCGATGCTCACGCAGAACCGACACATAATGCCAGAGGGCCGTGAGAGGATCTTCCGGGGGTTCGATCTCGGCGTGAGCACCTGCCAGCGGCCTGCCCTCGAAGCGGCACGAGTCGACCGCCCATCGCGCCAATTCCACAGCCTCGGCGATCGATGCCGGGTCGGCAGACTCCCCCAGGATTGCGGGGAGATGCTCACCTACGGCCTGGAGCCGCCTTTCCACCAGCTCCGAAGGACTGACCAGGGTCCAGACGCGTGGGATGTGCTCGGCAACCTTCACCGGGTTGAAGTTATAGAAGGTCGCTGCGACCACCGAGGCCGCCACTTCGCCCATGGGTGCGCTACGGGGACCGAAATAAGCCATCCGGGGATGGGTGATCCCGACGGCCTCATACGAAGCCAACACGGGTTGTGAGAAGTAAACGAACGCATGAAACGCCTCCGTCACGCTCCTCACTTGGCGGGCTCGTTTTGGATCCATTGAGCCAGTCTATGAAGCTAGAAAATGACAAGGCCCTACCGCACGCGCGTCATGGCGAAGATTGATACCCTCATCATGGGTAAGAACACGGCCCCGGGACGACTATGAGCGAAGAATCGAATACATCACGCATCAGATTCCTGATTCTTGCTTGGATCGTGCTCGCCCTCATCGCCATCTTCTGGGGTCTGAGTAGGTCCAGCGACACGCTGGGACCCGATGCGGTCGCCGCGCTCAACGACGCCGGTATCTCGTACGAGCGAGTACAAGTAGATGGTCGCGACATCATCGTGACGGGAACGCTCTCCGAATCAGAAGAAGCCCAGGCACAGGCACTGATATCACAGATTGACGGGGTTCGCGAGGTCCGATTCCTCGAGCCGGGAACGGCATCATCGACGACCACGCAGTCGCCGACGACAACCGTGCTGGATACCACCACCACCACCACCGTCACCTCCACAACCTCGACTACCACGACGGTGCCCGTCGCGGCCTCGAACATCACCGCGGTTCTGGCGGATGGCACCTTGACGATCACAGGATCGGTTCCGGACCCGGCAGTTGTCGGCGGCCTCGAACAAGTCATCGACCTGATCTATGCGCCGCTCGTCGCCAACAGCGTCGAGGTCGATAACTCGCTCCCGGCTGCCTCGTGGCTTGCGAATCTCCCGCGCGCCATCGGGGTGCTACCGATCGTAGGAAACGCCAGGTTGGAGCTGACGGGACAGACTGCCACTCTCACGGCAGAAGCTCCACGGCAACAGGATGCCGACGCCCTCCTGGGCGCCGTCACGCAGCTATTGGGAGCCGAAGTCGACCTGACCGCCGATATCACGGTCACGAACAAGCAATTACCTGTGGTCAAAGCTGTTGCCTCACCAGACGGCACACTCGATCTCGAGGGCGTACTGCCCGATCAGGGTACGATCGATGCGATCGTTGGTGGAGCCGCACAGGCCTACGGGCAAGAAAACGTGACAAACAATCTGCAGATCGGCGAAAACGTCGAGCGTGCTTTCACAATCTTCCGTATTCCGGGAATCTTCGCCGAGTTCCGAGCCGTCCCGCAGTGGTCACTCGATATCGAAAACGGCACCTTCTCGGGATCGTTGCAAGGCGGGGCGACATTCGCATCTGGGAGCGCACAGCTGACGGACGGCTTGCGCGGTCTGCTCAACATCGCCGCCGGAGTCATGGCCCGGAACCCTCAGCTCGCCGCCACGATCGAGGGCCACACCGACAGCGTCGGGTCGAGCGCACTGAATCAAAGTTTGAGTGAGGCGCGGGCCGCAGCCGGTGCCGCATATCTCATCGAAGCGGGAATCGATCCGGCTCGATTGACCACTACCGGGGCGGGAGAATCTCAGCCCATCGCTAGCAACGACACCGATGAGGGTCGGGCGCAGAATCGCCGCCTGGACTTCACATTGGTGCAGAACTCGTAGGAGAGGAATCCCATGTTCGACGGCGCATCATTTCAGATAGCCCAGATTCTCGTTCTTCTCATCGCCGCATCGGCGCTGGGGTACATGATTGGCTATCTGGTCACAAGAGCCCGTCTAGAGCCGAAGATTGACGCGCTCCAGAAACGGATCGCCGACATGGATCCGAAATCGGCCCGGAAGCCCAAGACCGTGGCCCGACCCGACAAAGCCAAGCCTGACGCTCAAAAGCCAATGGCTCAGAAACCGGCCAGTAAGCAGGCACCCGGCGCAAAGCCGGCCGGTAGGCCTGCTGACAAGCCGGCCGGCCAGCGCCCCGAGCCCAAGCCGGCGACCAAGCAGCCTCAAGCCGGGGAAAGCGCCAGCAAGACCGGCCAAGCCGCATCTGCGCAGCCCGAATCCAAGCAAACCGGGTCGAAGAAGCCGGAGTCGAAGGAACCGGTGACCAAACCGGAGACCAAAAAACCTGAGACCAAAAAACTGGAGACCAAGAAACCGGAGACCAAAGAACCCAAGAAACCGGAGACAAGGGAGCCCGCTGCCAAGCAGCCTGCGACCAAGACGCCGAAGCCAGTCACCAAGCCGGCTGCTCCCACATCCTCGGCCGCCAAAGCGGCACCAAAGGCGAGCCCACCACGAAAGCTGACCCGCAAAGAACGGCGTGCCGCAGCGAAGGCCGCCAAGAGTGGCAAGAGTGGACAAAAGGAGCGCATGGCAGCTGCAACCAAAGCGCGTGCCACCAGCCCGCCTGCCGGCAGGACAACGGACGACAAAGCGGGCGCGAAGCCTGGCCCGGCCGATCCATTCACGGGCGGCGACAAAACGACGGCGGACAGCACTCCCCCGAAGACTCCCCCGAAGGCCCCAGCCGGGGCTGCACCAGCCCAGACTGCGGATAAGGATGTAGCCAAAGCTGCGGAAACGGATATAGCAAGAGCTACAGAAAAGGACGGAGCCACAGCTGCAGAAAAGGAAACGGGCAAAGCTGCAGGCGATGACAAGGTTGCCGTCGCCCCACCGGAAGACGACAAGACCATCGTCGTGTCATCACCGACCCCGGCTGCGATCGACAAGGAACCTGAATCGGAAACCAGGCCGGACGCGACAAAGGCCGAACCACCTGCGACACCCGCACCCGAGGAAGCCCCGGCTCGCGAACTTTCAGCCCAGGACGAAACGGTCGAAGGAACCCCTCCCGATGGAACTCCGGATCCAGCCGAAGCGGCAGGCATATCCACCGTGGAGACCGAGCAGGAGGCTGCCGACGAAGAAACGACCATCGATGCCGGATTGTCGGCCACCGAAGAGCGGATCGCCAAGCTCGACGAGATGCTTGCCGCTCTCGGTAAACAACTCGGAAGCGACTCCGACGAATCCGGGACAGATGAGGCCTCCGCGGACGGCGCTCCTGG
>JAHEJY010000113.1:5928-7887 GCA_024638625.1 Actinomycetes bacterium | reverse complement strand
CCTATCACATGTCCGTCCGGGATGTATGCGACGTGAGCTTTGCCATAGAACGGAAGGAGATGATGCTCGCACATCGAATAGAACTCGATGTTCCGAAGCAGCACCATGTCTTCGGCGTCCGACTCGAACATCGCCTGATTGATCACTTCTTTGACGTCCTGGTGGTAACCCCGGGTGAGGTACCGCATCGCTTTTGCGACCCGCAATGGCGTCTTTTCCAGACCCTGTCGATCCGGATCCTCGCCAAGGTGAGCGAGCATTTTGCGGACCAATTCTTCGTATTCGGGATCGAAGATCTCGTCCTCGTTCAGATCGAGGTCTTCGGTTGTTATCCCACCGTGGTCGTGGTCCATGGAGATCTCCTTGATTGTTCGCCCAACGCCGGGAATGACCCAGTCAGGCGCCAATTCGGCCGCGGGGGCTGAAACGAACGCATACGAGACCAGGTCGGTCCCCAGCGCTTCCTGGCCCTCGATCATCACAAGATCGAGATCGATCGTTCTCGCCGCGTTTCTGTCTTCGGTTCTAACCCTGCCGAGCATCGCTTCTATTCCGGCCAGAGACAAGGTGATCCCGGTGTCGGAAATCTCATGTTCGTACTCGACGAGAGCCGCCGCGTTGAGAAAGTCCGGGCCACCGGTTCCGACAGGAGCGCTACGAAGAACGCGGCTAAATCGCACCGATCGAACGCCATCCATGTGCCGCAGCTGGAAGGCAGCGCGTTGCATGAAATATCGAGGATTGATATTGCTGCCGATTGAGACAAGAGCCCGCGTCACGAACCCAACACCTCTTCTCGCGACCGCCGGATGGTCACGTCAACCGACCGTACTGCGGTGACGGCCTCTGTCTTGGCCACAGACAATTCAGCCTCACGAATCCGAGGATCGACGTCGAATACGAGTGCAACCAATTCGGCTGCCATCCGTTCGATGAGGAGCGGGGCCTCGTCGGCTTTTGGCTCGCTGATATGTGCCCTGATCGCTTGTGAGATCGAGGCGTAGTTGATGGCGTCATAGATATCGTCCGACTTCGCAGCAGCAGTTGTGTCGGTCCACAGAGTCAGGTTCACGACGATCTCTTGCGGGTTGATTCGTTCATCCGGGTTGATGCCGACGATCCCGCGCACACTCAGATCCCGGATATGGATGCGGTCGGTCATGGTGGTGAGGCTACCGAGGAGCCCGCGGTTACGTGATAGTTGTCATCCGGCCAGATGAGCGCCACCATCGATGCGGATTACTTCACCGGTAATGAAGTCGTTGCGGACCAGCATGAGGACGGCTTCGGTGACAGGGTCGGTGCCGCCCACTCGTTGCAATGGCAACCGGGAACCCAGCTTTTCGGCATACTCAGGACCCTCGTTCGGAGGCGGAAGAATCACGCCGAGCGCCACGGCATTTACCCGAATGGCTGGAGCCAGTTCCATCGCTGCGACCTTGGTTGCATAGACGAGGGCACCCTTTGAAACCGTGTATGCGAATCGGGGAGGTGCCATATACGGGCGTTCAACTTTCCAGTCCGTGATATTTACCACCGCACCCTCGTCACCACCTGGGAGCAGCCGGGCAAACGCACGCATCAGCAAGACGGGCGCCATCAAGTTGAGAGCCAGAGATTTTTCGAACTGCGCAACATCGAGATCGCGAAGGCCTCCTTCGCCAAAGCCGGCGGCACTGTTGATGAGCACGTGAACAGGTCCGGCTGCGGCGGCATCGCTGACAACCTGTACCGCCGCCTCCGGGTTGGACAGATCGCCCTGTACGAGCACCACGTCGACCCCCCGATCGCGAGCTTCGGTTGCGGTGGATTCGGCTGCTTCGCTCGAGCTGTGGTAATGGAGGGCAATGTTCATACCGGCCTCGGCGAGCGATAGCACTATCGCCTTTCCGACCCGGTGCCCGCCACCGGTTACCAGTGCGGTCGTTCCTTGAAGTTCCATCCGCCGAGCCTAAACGC
>JAHEJY010000113.1:0-5828 GCA_024638625.1 Actinomycetes bacterium | reverse complement strand
TGGAGGGCAATGTTCATACCGGCCTCGGCGAGCGATAGCACTATCGCCTTTCCGACCCGGTGCCCGCCACCGGTTACCAGTGCGGTCGTTCCTTGAAGTTCCATCCGCCGAGCCTAAACGCTCAACGTTCTGGAAGGGTCTGTCCACTACTCTCCTCCGTCATGGCTAGCCGAACCACAGACCCGAAACACGGACGATGGATCTTGCCGATTGTCGTTGCCGGGATGGTGATTTTCACCTGGGTATTCGTCAATGGCCTGGGTCCGGCCGAGACGGGAGTCATAGGCGCCGAGCCTGGCGAATCCACTACGACGACCACGCTCCCAGGATCGACGACAACCACCATTGCGCCGGTGGATCCGGCTGTCATTGCGTATCTGGAAGCGATTGCCGCCAAAACGACGCAGGTCAGGGGAATGCTCGATGGCGGAAACACGATCAACGCCAATTGGGATGACCGCGAAAACACTGGAGTCGGCTTCAGTGACACGAGGGCCGCGCTCACCGATCTCGCGGCCGAGGCCGGGTTGGTGGCCTCCGAGCTCGCTGAATTGCCGGTACCGGTCGATCAGATTCCAGGCGTAGCCGAAGCCCACGCCAACCTGTTGAGTGGCGCCGATTCGATTATTTCCGCTGCGAATGGAATGGTGGCAGGAATCAACTCTTCAGACACTGGTGAGACCCGTAGAGCCGCCCTCGAGAACTTCCGCGTAGCTGCCCAGGCTTTCATTGACACGGCGGAAGCCGTTCCCGCATTGGCGGGAATCTAAAAAACCCGGACCCGTCCATCTGTTCACCGCTAACGTTTTCGCATGTCTAAACAGGCTGATTACGTCCTTAGGACGGTCGAAGAACGAGGTATCCGCTTCGTCCGCCTCTGGTTCACAGACATTCAAGGATTCCTGAAGTCGGTCGCCATCACCCCGGCCGAGCTTGAAACGGCGTTCGAAGAAGGCATGGCATTCGACGGATCAGCCATCGATGGCTTTTCCCGCATACAGGAAGCCGACATGTTGGCCAAGCCCGACCCCACCACCTTTCAAATCCTCCCGTGGAGGCCAAGTTCGGACGGCGTAGCTCGGATGTATTGCGACATATACACGATCGACGGTGAACCGTTCGAAGGAGACCCGCGCCACGTACTTCGGAAGACGCTCAACGCAGCTACGGGTATGGGCTACACGCCGTACGTGGCGCCCGAGCTCGAGTATTTCTATTTCACCGATAGCAGCGACCGCCGTGAGCCACTCGATCGCGGTGGCTACTTCGATCTCACACCCCTCGACGTCGCCCAGGAGTATCGCCGTGAGTCGATCATCGCACTCGAGCAACTCGGTATTCCTGTCGAATACTCGCATCACGAGATCTCACCGAGTCAGCATGAAATGGATCTTCGATTCACCGATGCGCTGACGATGGCCGACAACATTCTCACAGCCCGGCTCGCCGTGAAAGAAGTCGCTCTCAACAACAACATCTTCGCTTCATTCATGCCAAAACCTCGCGAGGATTTCGCCGGCAATGCCATGCACCTTCATCTGTCTCTTTTCGAAGGTGAAGACAACTCGTTTTACGCACCGGACGGTGGCCTGAGTCCCATCGCTGAACATTTCATAGCGGGACTACTAACCCATGCCCGTGAAATCACAGCAGTTACCAACCAATGGGTCAACTCCTACAAGCGACTCAATGGAGGATTCGAAGCCCCGAGTTGGGCCACCTGGGGTCATAACAACGAGTCCGCCCTCGTGCGAGTCCCGACGGCGAAGCGGGATAAACCCGACTCCGTTCGGGTTGAATACCGGGCGCCTGATCCAGCATGCAATCCGTACCTGGCGTTGGCCGTCATCCTGTCGGCAGGACTCAAAGGCATTCAGGATGAGTATGTCCTCGATCCCGAGGTATCCGGAAACGTAACGGAAATTGCCAGCAACCCCGATTCCAAAATCCAGCATCTCCCGACAACCCTGTCGGACGCGGTGGATGCAATGGAACAATCGTCGCTGGTCAGGGAGACGCTCGGCGATCATGTCTTTACCTGGTTTATTCGGAACAAGCGTAAGGAGTGGGACCGCTACAACCAGCATGTGTCACAATTCGAGCTCAACGAATACCTACCGCTCCTGTAATGGATCTCGTTGCCGTATTTCCGCCGCACGCCCGACCTCTGGTGACGGACGCCCTCCTGACTGGTGGCTTCAGGCCGGTTCCTGTCACCTCGGCTGGTGATGTCATCGATTCACAGCCTGGCGACGGTTGGGCGTTGCTGCTTCTGGATCTGACCGACGACGCTCCCAAGGCGCTCGAGATTGGAGAAGAAGTTGTTCGCATGGCCGGGATCCCGGTGCTCGCAATATGCCGGGAGGATCAGATGGATGCTGTTGCTGAGTCTGCCTTCCTCACAGATTTCCTGATCGGAGAGGCACCGCATACCGAGTTTGAAGTTCGGTTGCATCGCATCGCTGGTTCAGATGACGGACAGCCCGGAGTCGAGATTGTCTCTCATAAAGATCTCGTCCTCAACCTCGGCACGTACCAGGCCGCCATCGGTGAGATCCCGGTCGACCTCACCTTCATGGAGTACGAGCTGCTGCGCTTCTTCGTAACCAACCCGGGGCGCGTGTGGTCTCGGGAACAGATTCTCTCCAAGGTCTGGGGATACGACTATTACGGAGGATCCCGCACCGTCGATGTTCACGTCAGAAGATTGCGAGTGAAACTCGGAGAAGAGCGGGCCTCGTGGATCTCGACGGTTCGGAGCGTCGGATACCGATTCAGCTAGCCCACCTCTCGCCTCCGTGCCGGGATGACCATTCTGTCAATGACGCTTGAGCCATTCCGAGTCATCGCCGACATACATCCAAAGAGGAGGGGTGTATGCAAAGACCGGTCGAAACGAATGACGAAGTCGCCTGGTCACTGATGGATTTCCGGCCGAAGCCTTTCAGTGTCGACGAGTCAACCGCCGAGGATCGGGCCCGGATCGTCGTGGACTACCTGATAGAACAAGCGTTCAAGAACACCCCTCGTGTCAGCAATCCGCGGCGTTCTGTACCGAAACCCTCTGACACCCCGATGGATCTCATGGGATCGCTTTACTTCTGACCTGCCTCACCGGGCAGCAATGACCTCGATCTCGACCAGGAAATCCCGCGGCAGGCGTGCCACTTCGATGGTCGAGCGCGCCGGCGCCTCTGAGCCCACAAATTCGGCATACACGTCGTTGACGGCCCCGAAATCATTCATGTCCTTGAGAAAAATCGTGGTCTTCACGACGTCGTCGACACCGAGCGTCAGGTCACCGAGGATGGCGGCGATGTTGCCCATGATGACTCTTGTCTGTTCGGCGGCCGATTCACCGCTCGGTTCACCAGAAATGGTGTCGAACGCAACCTGCCCAGAGATGAAAACGAAACCATTCGCTTCGGTCGCAATGGAATACGGACCGATTGCAGGGGGCCCGCTATGAACCTCTGGAATAGAGCGGGGCATTCCTCAGCAGAAACTGTTGCCGCAACCACATGTGCGCTGCACATTGGGATTATTGATGGCGAATCCTGCGCCCTGGAGACCGTCGCGGTAGTCAACTTCGGCGCCGGTGAGGTGCTCGGCGCTGGCCGAATCCACCACCACCTTCACACCCTCGAACTCAGCGACCGTGTCGTTTGTGTCGATTTCTGAATCAAAGAACATGTCGTAAGAAAAACCCGAGCAGCCACCGGGTCGCACCGCGATGCGAAGGGCCAGCGAGTCATCGCCCTCATCGGTGATCAATTGCTTGACTTTCAGCGCCGCCGGCGAAGTAAGGGTGATCATGTCGATGTTTCTCCAATCGGATTCAACTGACGGTACGACGAGTTCTGGGGCGACCGAACGGGTCGCCTCCACAAACAACGTAGAACCTATCAGAGTATACGTCGACATCGGTATTTTCTTTCTTGAGCAATCGAAAAGGCGCAATACCACTCGCCCGATACCATATGGGCGTGGAATCAGTGGTTGAACGAATCGAACAAGCTCTGCGCGGCGTCATCGACCCCGAACTCGGCGCGGATATCGTCGATCTCGGCATGGTCAAACGGGTCGATGTCGACGACGGTGTTGCGACTATCGGCGTCGCTTTGACGATCGCGGCATGTCCGCTGCGGGATCAGATCGAGCAGGATGTCAAACGCAAGGTCCTGGCGCTACCAGAGATCAGCGACGTGCTCGTCGAAGTCAGTGCCATGACGGTTGATGAGAAAGCCGACATCATGAGTAAGGCACGCTGGAAAGCCCGCGAGGATGCCGAGCCGACGATGATCCATCCTTCCACCCGCGTCATCGCGATCAGTAGCGGAAAGGGCGGCGTCGGAAAGAGCTCAACATCCGTCAACCTCGCCGTGGCGTTGGCGAAACAGAACTTCCGGGTTGGACTCCTCGACGCAGATATCTGGGGATTCTCTGTTCCGCGCATGCTCGGGATCGGGGATGCTCGCCTCGAGGCCAACGAGAATGCCCAGATCGTTCCTGTCGAGGCGCACGGTGTCTCGGTGGTGTCGACCGGCCTTCTCATCGACGACGAGGACAAGGCTCTCATGTGGAGAGGGCTCATGCTGTCCAAGGCGCTCGAGCAGTTTCTGACGGATGTGGCATGGGACACCCTCGACTACCTGGTCATAGATATGCCTCCTGGGACAGGCGACATCCAAATGGCCTTATCGCGCCTGTTGCCGCAGGCCGAAATGGTGGTCGTCACAACTCCTCAACGCGCGGCACAAAAGGTGGCAAGCCGGGTCGCGGATATGGCTAGACGTTCGTTTATGCCCGTGATCGGTGTCCTCGAGAACATGTCTGGTTTTACGACCGAGGACGGCCGGCATTACAAGCTGTTCGGCGAAGGAGGAGGCCAGGAACTCGCAGACGGGCTCGGCATACCTCTTATCGGCCAGGTTCCGCTCGATCCCTTCATCGTCGAAGCCGGTGACGATGGCGTTCCCCTGGTGATCAGTCATCCGGATAGTCCAGCAGCGGCCGCACTCATGAATGTCGCCAAGCGAATGACGGAACTGATCCCGCCCGCTGAGGACGAGACTTGTACAGCACGGATCGACCGTCTCATCGAGGGACTTCAGAGGATCGACTCCTGACAGCCGGAAATCTGCGACTCGTCGTCCGCCAACAGTTTCGTCTAAGAAAAAACCAACGGAGCGCGAAAACCGAAATGGGTATCGGTTAGGCTTGACCACGCAGCGTGAGCTAAGTTGGCTCTAAGCGCCGGAAGATGGGAACGCAAGGGGATAGCAGTGATTGATGATGTAGTGACGGGGCTACTGCTGGGACTCCTACTCAATGTGGCTTCTATGACCGTGCTGCTCATGGTGGCACATCGGCTCCTCGCCGAGCGGTCAGAGATCATGTTCATGCTCGGGATCATCAATGTCGTGGTGTTCGGCATTGCATACACGATGCTGCATGTCTCACTTGGTGTAGGGGCGGCCTTTGGCCTCTTTGCATTATTCGGGATATTGCGATTCCGCACGGGAACTCTCGGAGTTGCCGAGATGTCTCTGTTGTTCGCAGCGCTATCTCTAGCCGTTGTGAATTCGTCCGGCCCTTCGGGTCTGACGCTCGCCGAGCTGTTCGTCATAAACGCCAGCATTGTCATGGCTCTGGCCGTCGGTTTCCACATCCTGTTCAGTCGAAAATCAGAGCCCGAACTTCAGACAACCAAAGTGACCTACGATCGCCTCGACCTGCTCTCCAATGGCAAGGGAGACGCGATCTATCGGGATCTTTCGGCCCGCACCGGTCTGCGCATCATGGCCTACGACATCCAGGGAATCGAT
>JAHEJY010000112.1 GCA_024638625.1 Actinomycetes bacterium | reverse complement strand
TGATTCTGGCGCTCTCGCTCGACCTCCGCCGCTTCCTGCTCGGCCGCTACCTCATCCTTGCGGGCCGCAGCAGCCTGGGCCGCTGCTTCAACACCTTTGGCATGAGCTGCGGATCCTTCGATGCACGCATCGGCAATCGCTCCCGCCATCAACTGGGTGGCCCGGATGGCGTCGTCGTTGCCAGGAATGACAATCGAAATCGGATCAGGGTCGGAATTGCTGTCGACAATGGCAACGATCGGAATCTTGAGTTTGGTGGCTTCCTTGACGGCTATGAGCTCGTTGTTCGTATCGACCAAGAAGAGCATTTCGGGAGGCCGGGCCAGGTCACGCACACCTCCGAGGTTGTTCTGCAGCTTGGACATTTCTCGCCGCAGCTTTATGCGCTCTTTCTTCGGCAACGAATCCATCTCACCGGAAGAATCCATCCGTTCCAGCTCGCGCATGTAGAGAACGCGCTTGTGCGTCGTGTGGAAGTTGGTGAGCATCCCGCCGAGCCAACGGTTGGCGATATAGGGCATGCGGGCTCTTTCGGCCGCGTCGATGATCGGATGTTGGGCCTGCTTCTTGGTCCCAACAAACAGCACGGTGCCCCCTTTTGAGGTCACATCCACCACGGCGTCATACGCCGCCTGAACTTGTTCGAGGGTTTGGCGCAGATCGATGATGTGGATGCCGTTGCGCTCGCCGAAAATGTACGGCTCCATTTTCGGGTTCCAGCGTCGGGTTTGGTGTCCGAAATGGACACCCGCCTCCAGCAGCTGTTTGATGGTGACTGATGCTGCCACGCGTGTATCTCCTTGTGTTTTGGTTTACGAACCTGGTTCGCTTCCTCCGCCTACCCGACAGCCGACCCGGCATCTTTCCCCTACGAAGACGAAGTCTCGTACGGAAGAGTCTCGTACGAAAAGTCTCGCAAGGAACAGCGCCGACCATGGTCGACCTGTAGCAGACGTGTGTAATTGAGGCGGAAGTGTACAGGATGGGGCGGGAGTCGTTAAGCGACGCAGGCTCGTGACGAGATCCCGCACAATTTCAAGAACCCCCTACCCCTCGCCTTTCGGCGAGCGGCACGTTCCCCACTTCGTGGGGGACTGCGACTATCGACTAGCGGCCGCGATAGATCGGCTCGATCATCCGGTTGCGGACCGACATGACAGCCTTCGTGTGAATCTGGCAGACGCGGGACTCGGTGACACCCAGCACGTCGCCAATCTCTGCGAGCGTCAGGCCTTCGTAGTAGTAGAGCGTCACGACAAGGCGTTCTCGTTCCGCGAGCCGGTTGATGGCCTCCGTCAGAGACTTGCGGGTCTCATCGACTTCGAGCTCGGCCACCGGATCGGCCGCCCGCGGGTCGGGCAGGAGGTCGCCGACGGATGCTGCGTCGCGATCACCGGTGTTGAGCATCTCGTCGAGCGCCACGAGGCCAAGCGTTGAGATCTCGGACAGATGATCCTTCAGAGTCTCGACCGGGACATTCATGTGTTCGGCAAGCTCCTCATCGCTCACCGATCGCTGTTCGGAATGCTCGAGCTCCGCGAGTGATCGCTGGATTTCACGGGCGCGAGCCCGAACCGATCGAGGAACCCAGTCGAGAGCGCGCAATTCGTCGAGGATGGCACCCTTTATGCGGTTCACGGCATAGGTCTCGAATTTGAAGCCCCGTTCGAGATCAAACTTGTCGATGGCGTCGATCAGGCCAAAGATTCCATAGGAGACGAGATCCGACTGCTCGACGTTCCTCGGCAGACCCACGCCCATCCTTCCTGCCACGAATTTGACCAACGGCGAATAGTGGAGAATGAGCCCCTCACGCGCTTTGGGGTCACCGTTCGCTTTGAACGTTTCCCACATCGCGTGGAGTGTGTGTTCTTCTATTTCAAGCGCGGGGATGCGATCGCTCATAGGTTCCTTTGAGGTGCTCGTTACTTATCGACGTGTAGATCTGCGTAGTGGAGAGATCATTGTGCCCGAGTAGCTCCTGAACAACGCGTAAATCCGCTCCACCTTCCAGCATGTGGGTAGCGAAAGAGTGGCGAAGAGCATGCGGGAACGTCCCAAAATACCTAGTAACCACGCGCCGTACGGCCCGGGCACCAAGGGGTCCTCCCCGTGCTCCTACCCACAAAAAAATACCTGCCGAGGGCCCCGCCAACCGTGGTCGAGAATTTTTCAGATATTCCGCTAAAGCGACCCGCGCCGGGTCACCCAACGGCACAACGCGCTCCTTCTTGCCCTTGCCCGTCACCCTCACAAATCCATCACGTTCGGTCGAAGCGGTGGTCATGGACACGAGCTCCGAGACCCGTAGGCCGGTTCCGTAGAGCACTTCGAGGATGGCCCGGTCCCTGATACGTATCGGGTCGGCACCCGGCTCCATCTCATCGAGCTGACGGGTGACGACACTCTTTGACACAGCCTTCGGAAGTGTCCGGGGCCTACGCGGCACGGCGAGTGCGTCGAGAGGATTTGTCGCAATGAGCTCGCGCCTGAGAGCATCCCGGTAGAAGGCCCGGATGGCAGATGCCTTACGAGCGACCGAGCGACGGCCGAGGTTTCTCGTCGCCAGATTCGCCAGGTATCGCCTGGCCGTGGTTCGCGTCACATCGCCTATCGAGGCGCAGCCGAGCCTGTCTGCAAAATGGAAGAACTGCGAAAGGTCCCGACGGTATGCGTCGGTGGTGTGCGGCGACAAGTGACGCTCCGCGCCCAGGCGCCGCAAATAGTCGGTGACTGGCCCCGCAGCCCAACCTGGCAGGTCAGGTACTGATCCCATAGGGAGTCGAGGCTAGCGGCAACTCGCGAAAACCTGCACTATCTGCCCAGAATCGTTACGGTGAAGCGCTCGCTCCTGGTGCCGGTCGGCCATTCGAGCCGGAATCCGATCTCGCCGGAGTGGCCCGGAGCAGGCACATCGGCGTAGGAGATGCCCAGCGCGGTATTGGTCGACTCCATGACATGCTCGGCGTCCGACCCTTCTTTCCAGATCAGCCTGAACTCGGACGGAACCTGAATCCGCAAGGCGCAGTCGACCGGCATCGTTTGTACCTGGCGATTCAACTTCCACACTTGAATCGGCCGCCTCTCCGCATCGGTGAGATAGCGAGAAGCAACGATCGGGAGTCGATCGAACACCTGCCCATCGCGTTTGGAGCGGAGTAGCTTC
Source organism: Actinomycetes bacterium (assembly GCA_024638625.1). Classification (GTDB taxonomy): domain Bacteria; phylum Actinomycetota; class Acidimicrobiia; order Spongiisociales; family SHLN01; genus JABDOU01. The sequence goes on along the minus strand of JAHEJY010000112.1, from coordinate 4,805 downwards.
AGATATTCGGCGTGGGCCCACATGAGCGGCGAGGCCCCACCCGTCGCCCGCCCATGAAGCAATCCTCGATCCGGAAGATCGCCGGTGTCCCAAACCTGTTCGGGAACGATGCCTGCTCCGAAGGCGAACCCTTCCATCGCTTTCAGATAACGATCAACAGATCGACCGGCCGACAGTTCGTAATGGCCTCGCTCCCCGGTCAGCAACGGCCAGGCGCGCCCTACCCCATGGGTGTGGTACGACTCGCCTTCCGGGCCCTCGCCGTAGCCGTCGTGGTTGTACCGGCGCCACACAGGACCCGATTTCGTATCGACTTTGAGTACATGGTCCACGACCGTGAGCGAGTCTTCGATGAGATGATCGTTTGGCGGGCGGATGCCATACCGGACCAGTTCGAGAAAACCCGCGTCAACGACCTGATTGGCCGGGAAGGTGTTCTGTGCGCCCGGGGCTCGATTCGCAATGGTCACATGATCGGCGTCCGGGTCTTCAGCAGGTATCGGATCATCGGGATCATCCGGATTGATTCGGATGTAGTGACGGGAAATATCAGGGTGTAGCGAGCCCCGGTTTGTTACCGTCCAGGTTTCGATGTGCTGTTCCAGAAAATCGGCATACTCCTCCATGAAGTGGGCCGTGGAGTCATCTCCCCGGTCGCGTACGAGATCGGCGCCACAAATGAGCGCCGCGATGTTCGATGCCAACGTCGATGGCGAATATCCAGCCGCCTCCTCCCACCGTTCCTGAGGGGTCGCCGGTCCTTGACGGATCATGTAGGAAGCTGCGCCGAGAACCAAGGGAAGCGGGTCGAAATTCCCGAGCGCTCCGAGCTGGTGAAGCCGGTAAGCCAGGATCACCGGAAAGGCGACTTCGTCGAGCTGGATCCCTCGCCAATACGGTTCGCCGTTGATCCAGAAGTTCTGATAGAAACCCCCATCCGGTAGTTGCGATGCTGCCAAATAAAGGAGGGCCCTCGTCGGCGTGTCGTAGTCCCCGACCGCCAGCAACCCCGTTGCGGTGTTCACCATGTCGCGGCTCCAGACGAGGTGATAGCCGCCTAACTCCTCGTCGCCCTTGTCGTGTCCCCAGGGAACAGACAGCGACGCTATCAACGCGCCCTGATAGCGTTTGTCCTCGTGAGACCGAAGTAGTGACCGGCTCGAATAGAACAGGTGTCCTTCGTCGAGCGATGACGCCGAAAGGTCGATGAGAGCGCTGTTGGCAGTTTTCCATTCGTTGACAAAAACATCTTTGCGGCTTTCGAACGACAGTGCCGTGCCTTGGAGAGCACTGGTGGTTGCGGCATGGTCGCAATCCCCGAAAGCCATTGCGGTCACGAACCTGGTCGTATAGGACAGATCGAGACGGGCGGTCAAGGCCACGTTGCCATTGTGGGCACAGTCGAAGTCGAGGTCCATGACATAGTTGTGAACAAGATCGGCCCATCCGTCGGTTTCACCCACAAAGCCGGCCGACGTCTGCATCATCGGAACGGACGTGGAGATGGCCATCCATGTTTCTCCCCTACGAGCCATCAACATGGGTATGCCGGCAACTTCGGTGACGAAGCCGTCGTTCTCGCGCCCTCCCAGATCGAGATGCGGATTCACGAGGAGATAGAGATCGAGATCTCCGTGCGTGTGAAAGGTCGTCTCCATCAGAAGCATCGGCTGCTCGGGGTCGCACACGATCTTCTTCACGATCTCGAACCGCCCTGATGGGTCTCGTTGGCTCACCCGATGCCCCAGCGCTCCCGGCTCGAGCGTTTCAACCTCCGTGAGCATGGCTCGCTCGCCGATCATCCACGTAGAGCCATCCGAAACCAGAAACTGCAGGTCTCTCAGCTGGGCCCGATCGATGGTGGGCCAATAGACCTCAGAAACCAGACCGGATTCGAGCGTGAACCAGATGTTGCTCGACGTCGTAGCGGATGTGCCTACGCCATCTTTGGCGGCGCGTGTCCAGGTGGGAGGCAATCCGGGGCCGCCTGGAGCGGCGTGTGCGCACACGTGATCCACAGCAACGCAGGTTACGGGGATCGCCGCATTCTGACCGATTGACGCACACCCGGACCGCTCGCCCATATCATCGGCGGAATATGCGAGGACCAGCTTGAACCCGGGATTGGCGTTCGGCGTCGCGCTCGGTGGCTACCTCCTCGGATCGATCTCCTTCGCGAGGGTTATGGCCCGGGTGCTGCTGCCAGATCAGGTGATCGACGGCACCGCACTTACGTGGGGCGACAATGATGAGGGTTTCCAGACTGACAATGTGAGCGCCACCACCATTGGCCAGGCGAAAGGAAAGCGGTACGGATGCCTGACGGGGTCGTTTGACATCCTCAAAGCATTCATCCCGGTCCTCATCCTCAACCTCAGTTTTCCCGATCAGCCCTACGACGTCATCTATGGCATTTCCGTGACAGCCGGGCACAACCTGCCGGTCTACCACCGCTTCAAAGGAGGTCGGGGTACGTCGACGATCCTCGGAGCATTGCTGGCAATGGCGCCTCTGGCGATCCCGATCACCATCCTCTTCGGCTATGTCATCGGTCTTTTTGTCTTCAAGGACGTCCTCCTGGCCCACCATGCCGGGTGGATCGTGATCCTGCCGTTCTATTTCGCCATCCTTGGCCGGTGGGATCTCGTTGTCTTTGCTGTGGCCATCAACATTCTCCGTTGGGGAGTCAGCGGAGCCGAATTGCGGGATTATTGGCAGATGCGCAAGACGGGAGCCTTGAAGACGCGCGAGTTCCACGAGGCAATCGAACAAACCCATATGGGGTATATCCACAAGTTCGTCAGGGAGCGCGGGTGGCTCACGTACGAGTACATGCGAACGAGCAATGACGACTAGCGCTCTACCGCGACCTCACCGGTGTAGCCATTCACGACGCCCTGGGCACCATCGGGGAGTTCCATGGCCCCTGCAACCGACACTACGCACGGAATCCCGTACTCGCGCGCGACAATCGAACTGTGGCTGAGAACGCCACCGGATTCGGCCACAACAGCGCCGGCCCTCGCGAACAACGGGGTCCAGCCAACATCAGAGAACGGCACAACGATGATGTCGCCCGATTGCACCCGATCGAACTCATCGAGTCCCCTGACCACCCGAATCGTTCCACGATGATTACCCCGCGAGGTCGGGGTCCCGGTCAGCATCGGCGATTCGAACCCATTCCTTCGGGTTGGGATGAAGTTGTCGCCGTATACGACCTCCGGCATAGCAACGTCCCGAAACCGGTCCATCTCGGCGAGACGTTCCGCAACGACCTCGCGCGCATTGATGTCCGCGACCGCGCCGCCCATCAGCGAACGCACCTCGCTATGAGTGAGCATCATGATGTCGTCGGGAGCGTCCACCATCCCCCGACCAACCAAGCGCGTTCCCATTTCACGGAAGTAGCGCCGGAAAAGACCATATCCGAACGTGTAGTGATAACTCACGACCTCACGATGAAGTTGATAGCGCCCCGTCCGCCTGAGTAACGACCTCGGACCTGGAGTGCCGGCCGATAGTCGGTGTGTACGCGCATTCCCTGATTCCGCTCGAATCATGGTCAGGATCAGGTCGACTTGCTCTGACCAGGGAGCGACCGAGAAATCGTTGCCACTGTCGGAGAAATGTCCAAAGCGTTTGAGGAATTCTTCGATATCGGACCGCATCTCCGCCGGAAGACCGGGCCAGCCCTCGTCATCAACCCGTTGTCTGACGCTCTTCGAAAGCGTGTGGTATCGGGCGCGGAGGCGCTCGAGGTGGGGATTGGGCGACACGGCTTCCAAAGCCTCATCGAGACCGGCCGTGACATTGATGTCCGCAACGTCGACCCCGCGCCTGGACAACACCCTGGTCAGCAGTGCGTTGTGAGCGTTGGCCAACAATGGTGTGACGATATTGAGATATGCGAGGCTCTCGCCGAGTTCAACGAGCTCGTCAACCGAGTGGAGCAACTCTTGGTCCGAACGTTCTCCGAGATCCTGATCGGCGAAGGGCTGATAGGCGGCCGTGATCCCGGGAAGCTCGCGCTCGAGCTCCTTTTCGAACCGGAAGAGGCGCACGCCGAAGGCAGCCAAGCGAGGCAGGAGTTTGACTGTGGTACGCGAGGGTTTGAACGCGGGTTTGGCGGCTCCCGGCAGACCCAGAAGCATCTCCAGCGAATCGCGGGGCATCCCCATCAACTCGAACACCCGGCCGACCGTGCCCATGTTGAAGTACGACCGGTATGCGAACTGCCTGGCAAGTTCCGAGGCCTGAATGTCGTGCTCGCCCAATGCCTCGCCGAACAGGCGCACCCAGGCACCGTTGACCATGGGAACATTGATCGACCACACGAGCGGCTTGATCATGCCGGGCATCACCTCTCGCGAAATCCGATTCGAATAGATCGGGATGTCCGCCACTCCGGTGATCGGGCGTGCCTGCACCCACCACACCCGGGATCCGTCCCACACCCACTCGAGATCGATGGGAACTCCAAACGCACGAGCGAGTTGGACACATACGTCGGCCACCTCGTCGACCACGGGATCAGCAATCGACCCTCTCGACGGTCGTCCTACCCAGGCGTCGCCCCTTCGCACCCAGCGATCGGGCGTGTGGCCTTCACTCACCAACAAGTCCCCCCGCCCGGCCACCGCCTCGATCACAACCTCATTCAAACCCGTGATCGGATTGCGAGAGAACGCCACGCCTGACGCGATCGGCTTCACAAATTCTTGAATCATGATCGCCATGCCGATGGGCCCGTTGCGATCTATCGAAGATTGATAGGCGGCTGCCGGTGCGGAAGTAGCCGAGCT
>JAHEJY010000018.1 GCA_024638625.1 Actinomycetes bacterium | reverse complement strand
GCTACAGCGTCCCTTTCCAAACGCCCCAACAAACCAACAACCGGTAACCCCAAAACCGTACAACACCCCAACCCCACCACCATCGGAACAATGCTGAGATTCGGGCTTGCGGCGTCCGAGCTACGACAGGTCGACGGGAGTCGGAAAGAAGCGGTGCCCGCGCTGAACTGCGCGAACAGCTTCGACGATGTTGTCGGCCGCGCGATCTTTGGAGACGAAGCCGGCGGCGCCTGCCCGCAGAGACTCGACCATGAGATGATGTCCTGATTGCAGTGATAGGACCAGCACGTGCGAGTCGGGCGCCACGGACAGAATCCGTCGTGTCGCATCAAGTCCGCTCATTCCGGGAAGTACCAGATCGATCAAGACGACGGCCGGCTGCCACTCTGCAGCAAGGGCGATGGCTGTTTCACCGTTCCCGGCCAGGGCCAGGACGACCAGGTCTTTTTCCGCGCTCAGGAACGATGTCAGGGCCGCCCCGTAGGCCGGGTGGTCTTCGACCACGAGGATGGTTATCACGATTGCTGAACCACCGATGAATAGAGCTACACGTTGGGGAGGTGTGGTAACTATGCATCTATGTGGTTCAGGCTTGAATCGGCAATGACCTTAGAAGCCAAGTGCGCCGTGCGGAACATCTCCATTTCTTATTCTCAGAAAGAACAAAACGACAACCGGCGATGTCCGGTTACAAGTCGGGCTCGGCGGTCGAGATCCCCTGACGGATTGCGTATTTTGTGAGAGCCACAACGTTGTGGAGGTTGAGTTTTCGCATGATGTTTTCTCTATGGGTGCTGACTGTCTTGGCACTGATGAACAATCGTCCGGCGATCTCGCCGGTGCCGTTGCCTTCGGCGATCAGCTGGAGCACCTCGCGTTCACGATCGGTCAGCCGGGGCTCGGAGGGCAACGAGGCTCGCCGGGCCAAATGATCGCGCACGATCCCGCCCGCGATTGCCGGGCTCAGATAGGTCTGAGCTGCCGCCACCGTTCTCACCGCCGTGGCCAATTCGATGAGATCGGCCGATTTGACCACATAACCAGAGGCGCCGGCTTCGAGCATTGACGAGACTATGTGAGGATCGGCGTGAAGCGACAAGCACACGACCCTTGCGTCGGGAACCAGGCTGGTGACACGCCTGGTTGCCTCGATGCCGTTCATGCCCGGCATGGAAACGTCCATCATGACCACGTCGGGCTGGTGCTCCAGCGCTGCGCTGAGTGCTGACGTTCCGTCCGGTGCTTCAGCTACCACCGTGATATCGGATTCTTTCTCCAACAGCGAACGAAGTCCTTCGCGCACAATGGAGTGGTCGTCCACCACAAGAACTCGAACGGTCCCCATCATGTTTGCTCCTGTAACAGTGGGATGGTCAGTACGACCTCGGTGCCCGCACCCGGGCTGGAGTCGATCACCATGTCGCCGCCCACTTCCCGGAGCCGTTCCCGGATGATCAACAACCCGAAGCCAGTGGCATGAGGCTCGCGCTCTTGTTCGGTAGCGAACCCGATACCGTCGTCCCGAACACTGACCTCCGCCTTTGCTCCCCTTCCGATGATGGTCACGGATGCCGTGTCGGCCCTGGCGTGTTTGCCCACATTGATGAGCAGTTCACGAACGGCACGGAGCAATGTCTCTGCTTCTTCTCGGCCCATTGGCTTAGGCAGCGCATCACATTCGAAGCGGAACCCGAAGTCGTGGCGCTTGGCGATCCTTGCGGTGATGTGTCTCAGCTCATTCTCGATTCCGAGTTCGGGCATGAGCGGTGTCATCAGTTCGAACGTAAGTGACCTCGACGAGGAGACAGCTTCACCGACGAGATCGTTCACATGCTGAATGATGGAACGAATCTCGCGTTCGGTGCCGCCTCGTTTCAGCTCCGCAAGACGTAGCTGTGCGGCCACGAGGGTTTGGCCCAAGTCATCGTGCAGACCTCGCGCGATTCGCGTTCGCTCGTCATCCACGGCGCGCGAGAGCTTCAAAGCCATTGCTGACAGTGCGGTCCGATAAGCAGCCAGCTCGACAGCATGGGTTGAGTCGCATGATGCGGACTCGACCGTGGACGAGGACACCTCATCGTCTCCGGCTGCACGGGATCTCGCTGATTGCCCTGCCGTCGCGGACTTCCCTGTGTTTCGTGCCGCTGCCGCCTGGTTCGCTGCCGCCTGGTTCGCTGCCGCCTGGTTCGCTGCCGCCCGTCCCACTGCTTTCCCTCTTTCGTCCCTGCCCTTAGGCATCTTCCGGTCTGGCCCTGTTAATGGCCGTTTGCAGATCCCCGCCAATGCTCTGCGTGTCCGGAACTCCCGCTCCGTGACCAACTCTAGTCACGCTACGCGGCGGGAAAAACCACACGCGAAAAACGTTCCTGCATGACGCTCGGGACAGGAGCGCCGGGGGTCTGCAGGAACTCGCGTTGCTTCGAGAAACGTGCGTCCTTTGTTTATTGGGGCTCGAATGTGGCCGTGAAATGGCGCAGCCACGGCGCCTGGTCGACGATGCGGTACCCGCCCAGTTGCTCTGATCGATCAGCGACTGCGATCACGACTTCGCCCACATAGTCGATATGGGATTGGGTGTACGTTCGCCTTGGCACCGCCAGGCGCACGAGTTCCATCGGGGCTGGAAGCTCGGACCCGTCCGGTTGCGGCCTGCCGAACATGACTGATCCGATCTCGACTCCTCGTACACCGCCTTCGAGATAGAGCTCGATCGCCAGCGATTGAGCCGGATAGTGCTCGGGGGGAATATGGGGCAGGAACGCTTTGGCATCGAGATAGACCGCATGACCGCCCGGCGGCCGAACGATCGGAACGCCTGCCGCACCGACTTTGTCTGCCAGATAGGCGGTCGATCGAATCCGGTACTGCAGGTATTCCTCCTGCAACACTTCGGTTAGCCCTTGCGCAATCGCCTCGAGGTCGTATCCCGCCAGCCCACCGTACGTGGGAAACCCCTCGGTGAGGATCAACAGGTTGCGGCATTCCTGTGCCAGGACACCGTCGTTCATAGCGAGGAAACCTCCGATGTTCGAGAGTCCATCTTTCTTGGCCGACATCGTGGCGCCGTCGGCCAGCGCGAACATCTCTTGTGCGATTTCCTTCGGCGTCTTGTCTGCGTAACCCTCCTCCCTCTGTTTTATGAACCATGCATTCTCGGCGAACCGACAGGCGTCGAGAAAGAAGGGGATGCGATACCGATCGCACACTTCGCGCACGGAACGAAGGTTCGCCATGGAGACCGGCTGTCCGCCGCCTGAATTATTGGTGACGGTGACCATCACGATCGGCACGCGCTCGGGACCGACCTGTTCGATGAGCTCGACGAGTGCCTCAACGTCCATGTTGCCTTTGAAGGGATGCTCGGCAGCGGGGTCGCGTCCTATCGGGGTGATGAGGTCTCGCGCTTCGGCGTTTTGATACTCGACATTCGCGCGTGTGGTATCGAAGTGGGTGTTGTTGGGTACGACCTGGCCTTCGTCCACGATCGTCGTGAACAGGATTTTCTCGGCTGCCCTGCCTTGGTGGGTCGGGATGACCTCGGAAAACCCGGTGATGTCCTTGATCACATCTCGGAACCGATAATACGAGCGACTGCCTGCGTAGGACTCATCTCCGACCATCATCCCGGCCCATTGGCGAGATGACATAGCTCCGGTACCCGAATCGGTGAGCAAGTCGATGATCACCTCGTCGGCATGGAGCCCAAAAAGGTTGTAGCCGGCTCGCTGAATGGCAGCAGTACGTTGGGGAAGCGTGGGAAGGTCGATTGCCTGGACGGTGTGGATGCGAAAAGGTTCGATGATCGTTCGATAGGGCATGTGATCCTCAGGTTGGCTGTGTGGTCAGTTTGCCAGGCGCGTTCTCACCGAAGACGCCATCAACGCCGATGATATGCTGCCGGCAGAAGGGCTAGCGTGCACGGCGTGTGGTACGAAACCGCGGTCTTCTACGAAATCCCGGTTCATGCCTTCTTCGATTCGAATGGAGACGGGATCGGTGATATCGCCGGTATAACGGCGAAGCTCGACTATTTGGAATGGCTCGGGGTTGATTGCCTGTGGCTCCTGCCTTTCTTTCCTTCCCCCATGGTCGACGGGGGATACGACGTGAGCGATTTGACCGGCGTTCGGGCCGAGTACGGAACGCTTGATGACGTCAGGGCACTGCTTCATCAGGCCCATACCCGCGGCATGAGGGTCATCGCAGATATGGTCATGAACCATACGAGCGACCAACACCCATGGTTCCTGGAGAGCAGGGAGCCAGGCTCGGCGAAACGAGATTGGTACGTCTGGAGCGATACTCCAGACAAATACCCAGACGCCAGGGTGATCTTCGTCGATTCGCTCGACTCCAACTGGACCTGGGACGAGACCGCGGGCGCTTATTTCTGGCATCGTTTCTATGCAGAGCAACCAGATCTCAACTTCGACAACCCGCAGGTGCGTGCGGCCGTCGTCGATGTCGTGCGGTTCTGGCTCGAGCTCGGGTTCGACGGTCTGCGCCTCGACGCCATTCCCTACCTCTTCGAGAGGGAAGGCACGAATTGCGAAAACCTCCCCGAGACGCACGCGTTCCTCAAGGAGTTGCGGGCAGCCGTTGATGCCGAATTCGACGAGCGGATGCTGCTGGCCGAGGCGAACCAGCCTCCGGTTCAGGTCGTGGACTATCTGGGCGACGGAGACGAATGCCACATGGCGTATCACTTCCCGATCATGCCACCGCTTTTCATGGCGTTGAAGCGGCAGCATACGAACGACATCATCGAGGCCATCAAGGCGACGCCGCCCATCCCTCCCTCGACCCAGTGGGGCCTGTTCTTGCGTAATCACGATGAGTTGACGCTGGAAATGGTCACGGAGGAAGATCGTGAGTTCATGTATCGGGAGTATGCGCCGGATCCCCGGATGAAGAAGAACGTTGGTATCAGAAGACGTCTCGCTCCGCTACTCGAAAACGATCGACGCCTGATCGAGCTACTCCACGGCCTCCTGCTATCTCTGCCCGGATCGCCTTTCCTCTACTACGGTGACGAGCTGGGGATGGGCGACGAATACCTGCTACGGGATCGGGATGGCGTCAGGACACCGATGCAGTGGGAACCGGGGCCGACGGCCGGTTTCTCGACGGCAGATCCCGCATCGTATTACCTTCCGATCGTGGCGACGCCCGGGTTTGATTCTGACACGATCAATGTTCTCAACGAGATGGAGGACGACACCTCGCTGCTCAATCAGATCCGACGGCTCCTGGACATCAGGCGAAAACTCGGGGTATTCGGCACAGGAGGTTTCGAGCTACATGCCAGCGATGACCCGGCGATCCTGAAATTCAGCAGGTCTGATGCGACGCAGTCCGTTTTGGTTGCGGCGAATGTTGCGGATCGGACGGTTCAGGTCGAGATAGCGGCTTCCATGATGGCCGTACCAGGACAAGGCGATGACAGCGGCACGTTCATCGACGTGATCGACGCAGTGTCGGGCGAACCGGTTCCGGCCACGATTGACCTGGGCCCCAGGGAGTTTCGCTGGTTGATTCGTCGCCCGGACTAGGCAGTCGCCAGGTGCAATACGGTCACGGACGTAGCGGTCGACAAACCCGCGCCCCCGAGCGCGACAAAAGCCACCCCCGCTCTCATGGGATGGCCTTTGTCGTTTTTTTGGTGCGTGGTTGGTCGGTGACTGCCGACTGGCTGGGAGGCCCTACTCGGTCGCTGTCTGTTCGACGGTCCCTCGCCAACCACCGGTGGCGCTACCGCGCTCTTCGATAAATTCCTTGAAGCGTTCGAGGTCACCGCGAACCCGGGATGCCACGATTCCGAACGTATCACCGAGGGTTTCAACAAAACCTTGCGGGTCATAGTCCATTTGTAGCGTCACTCTGGATTTGCCGTCATCAAGACGATGGGTGGTCACGACTCCCTTGTGCGGCGGACCTTCGACGGTGGTCCATGCGATGCGCATGTCTGGCTCCTGCTCGGCAATGACGGTCTTGAATTCACGCTCGACTCCGCCGATGTCAACTTTCCATTCGTTGGTTATGTCGTCCACCTGGCGTACGTATTCGACGCCCTCCATGAATTCGGGAAATGTCTCGAACTGGGTCCACTGGTTATACGCGGTTCTTACATCGACATCGATATCGATAGTTTCTGTAACGCTCGACATGGCTGAATCTCTCCTTAACGTTGGCTACCGGTTGGTTACCCGATCGCAGCAATGTCAAACGCACCAATGTCAGACGCACCAATTGTCAAACATCATGGGCCCGTCGTGATGTGGCTAGTTCCGGAGAGCAGCCGCAAAGATGCCGGGCAGGTGAAGCCAACCGGGCCGGGCGGCGAAGCGGGTCAGACGTTCCCCGGCCACGTGGGCACGGGAGTGCGTGACAAACCAGGGGGGTTTCGGTGAAAGATGAAACTGTCGATTGATGACCGCACGCGGAAACGGGTGAAAGGGAGCGTAGACAACCGTCTTTTCCGGCACGTCGAACATGAAGGAGTTGTGCACAACCCCGGTCCCGCTGCCGATCTCGGATGCTGTGTGGCCGGGATAGGCGCCCCAGGTAGCAGCGGGAAGCAGATAGCCGGCTCCCGTCCAGCTATTGATCCCGATGCTTCCATAGTTGAGATCTGCGATGGATTCCTCGAGTACAGAACCGATTTCTTTGAGAGTTTTGGGATGGATGATGAATTGAGCACCGAGCGTTCCTGCCAGTTTTTCGTTGGCGAACTTTGTGGCAGCCCGCACAAACGCCGCAGGTTCGGTTTCGGGAAGTCTCGTCGTCGCGTAGACGCCCCCGAAGAATTCGGTGGTGAACGCATACTGGTCTTTGCCGTCCGGATCTACGTCGGTGATCAGCATTCTCGGAATCGTTCCCGAATCGAGGACTTCGGCATGGGGGTGTTTCGCCAGGGCAGCCGCCTGACGCTCATCAGCCCCCGGGTAGTAGGCCTCACGGGCCGGGATCATTCGAATGGTCCTGCGGAGCTCGTCGACGAGTCGGTCCGACCCATCCCATGTCGCCGGGAGAACGAGGACCTGGGAAGCGATACAGTTGAACCCTGCGTTGTGGAACTTCTGCGTTGCCAGGTGTTCTGCCTGATAGGTGAAATCGGCTGCTGTCCATGGGCCGGGGACGATGAAAGTTGGGCCGACCCCGCCGAGCTCGCTCGTGAAGGGCTTGTTCAGTACCGGCTCGTTCCGCGCTCGACGATCCGCCCCTTCTTCTCCACCCCCGAATGCGATCTTGTAGTAGGTCTCGGCGCTTCCGGTGACGTGGACAGCGTCGATCGCCTCGTGTTTGGTCAAATAATCGCCGACGTCACCTCCCCCGTATACGAAGCGAACATAGCCATCGGCGATGAGCTCGGCGCAGATCTCTTCAAAGATCGGACCGAGATAATCGTTGACCGGGTTCATTTTGATGATCACGACCTGACCTTCGGTGAACATCTTCGTCAACAAGTCGAGGAGGGGAATGGAAGCGATGTTGCCGGCGCCGAGAATCAAGCCGACAGCTCCCTTTCGGTTTTCCTGCTTATAGAACGATGCCACATGGTCCCGCAGATTGGCGGGGGTGACGCCCTCCTCCATCCACACTTCAGCCCGGTAGCCGCTCAACAAAAGATGGTCGAAGATATCGCCCGGAAACACTTTGACGATCACGGTTCCGTCGCTGGCCGTCCGGGTCCGGGTGCCCGCCAGAACATCCGAACCGGACTGCAACGCTTGAAGGGTTTTGGAGACGGCGTTGATGGCGATCAGAACGGCATAGGGGCCCGAGATCCATTCTTCGCCGGCGATAGGGGAGTCGGTCGGAATCTGTTTCCCATCGAGGGCCAGGCGTACCCATTCGGCGGCCGTGCGGTCGATTGCAGTCCGCATCGACTCCAGGTATTGAACCTTGCGACCAATGCTCAGCGAAGCCCAGTCGTCCTTCTTCCGGGCGAGCTCGTTTAACGCCAGGTCGATGCTTGCGTCCATGTCACTCCCGTTCCGACTCGTGGGGAAGCCCCAAACATCGTACCCGGCGGCCATGTCCGGCGCAGATACCCGAGGTCACCATCCGAGCGTGCCCGGGGCCCCTTTGAAAGGTCCACTGATGTCAGATGTGATCCAGCCGCCATAGAAATCGCCCTCCTGGGCCATGACAGACTCGCCATCCACCCGACAGGCGTCCATGCGTGCCGGGTAGAGGGCAACCCGACCAGCAAGTGACTCGTAGCCCGATGCCGGTCGTGGATAACCCCAGGCCGCGGCCGCCTCGATTCGGCCGTCGCCGACGACATCGAAGTACGACGCACTGCCTTTGAACTCGCAGAACGTGCCAGGGTCGCTGGGCCGGAGGACGCCAGGAGCGAAGGCGGATACGGGCAGGTAATACACCGGCGGATGGCTCGTTTCGAGTATCCGAATTGAGTCCCGGGTTGCCACGATGGTTTCACCGTCGAAATCAATCTCGATCAACCGGTCGCTTGGCTCGGCCAACGGTGGACGGGGGTAGTCCCACACGGACTCGACCATCAGGCCGCGAGTGTGCCGGCGAACACCTGCCAGGCCAGAGCCGACTTGGCGAGCAGGCTCAAGAGGATGTAGGTCCGTTCCCCGTAGAGATAGTCACTCCATTTGCCGATCTGGCGGTATTGCAGCCACTGGTTGATGGCGAACGTGTTGAAGAAGAAGAAGAGGGAGAAGAATATGCCGTAGACGAAACCCGGAGGATTGGAATCCGAGAGCGGGGTAGAGAGGTAGATCGTGATGGCGATCCAGGGGGTTATGCCGGCAATGGTGCCGAGCCAGAATGGAAGCAGTGATCCCCCCGGCTCCTCGTACTTTTCCTGCACCGCTCCGAAGAAGATCATCGATGCGTTCACACCGAAAAGGGCAACGAGCGCTGCGATGTCGCTGATGCCTACCAGCGTGGCGATGAGAATGATCATCACCGACGAGGAAAGTGAATATTCGACCCACCGGAAATAATTCCGATGGCGGGTCAGCCCTTCGAGGTATCGGTCAAAGAATGGTGGCGAGATGATGATCCAATGAAACAACGCCGATAGAAACAGAAATAGGGCGACGCCGGCTCCAACCGGAATTTCGAACAGCGTGGCCGGATCGGAAAGCGGGGTACCGGGAGGACCCTCGGCAAGTGTGGCGGTTACCGGCAGGGAAAAGCCATTAGACAACAGCACGACGAGCACGCCCTGAACGGCGTGAAGTCCTCCCATCACGAGGTTGTACATTCTCAGGCGGTCAGTCTTCATGCTCTGTCCATCTTCGCAGATTTATCCGGTCGGGTGTATTCGAATCAAATCCGGCTGCGGATGACGATTATTGCTACCAGACCTTTGCTTATCGCTACCAGACCTTTGCTCGTTCGTCCTCGGGCCTGATGATCGTGGCGTCATTCGAGAGGTTGAATGCTCGAGCGAAGGCTTCCAGATTGCCTAGTGGTCCGTTGCAGCGGTATTCGCCGGGGGAATGCGGGTCTGTTTGGACCGAAAGCCGCAAATGCTCGTCGGTAGAGTTTGTCCGCCAGACCCGCGCGTAGGCGAGGAAGAATCTCTGTTCGGGTGTCAGCCCGCCGACGAGATCGCGGTTGTTCCGATCGAGGGCCTCCTGGAGAGCCTCGTACGCGATCGTTACGCCACCCAGGTCGGCGATGTTCTCACCCAGGGTCAAATCGCCATTGACGAAGAGGCCGGCGAGCGGTTCGTATCGGGAAAACTGATCAACGAGCACCTGGGCCCGCCTCTCGAATTCTTCCCGATCTTGTTCGGTCCACCAGTTTGCGAAGTTCCCGTTTGCATCAAAGCGGCTGCCCATGTCATCAAATCCGTGGGTAATTTCGTGTCCGATCACGGCCCCGATGCCTCCATAGTTCACGGCATCGTCCGCGTCTGCCTGGAAGAATGGTGGTTGGAGGATGCCGGCCGGAAAGACGATCTCGTTGCGCAGTGGGTGGTAGTAGGCGTTGACTTCGTGGGCCCCCATTTCCCATTCTTCCGGGTTGACCGGCTCGTGGAGTTCATTTAGACGCCGATCGAATTCGAATCTGCGCGCGGCGAGCCGGACATTTACATAAGGTCCGTCGCCGAGATCCAATGCGGAATAGTCGCGCCACTCATCGGGGTAGCCGAGTTTGGCCACGAATCCTTCCAGCTTGCTGACCGCCGCCCGTTTCGTCTCTTCTGACATCCAGTCGAGTCCCCTGATTGCGCGGCGCATCGACTCGATGATGTGGGCGACCATTTCTTGAGCTCTCGCTTTGGCCTCCGGACTGAAGGCCTCGGCCACATAGAGCTGCGCCACCAGCTGGCCGAGGTCGGCTGATGCCGATCTCAATACACGCTTCCAACGCTCTCGCTGTTCCTTTTGGCCCCCCAATATCTGACCGTAGAAGCGAAATGCCTCATCCTCGAACGGACGTGGAAGAGACGATGCAACGCTCGAAAGAAGATGCCAGCGTGACCAGGCTCGTATGGTTTCGATCTCGGCACCGGTCAGGAGTTCGTCGGCGGCGGCAAAAAAGCTCGGATTGGCCACGTTTACTGCGCTGATTCCGGTTGCTCCGAAACGGGCCATGAAGCCCACGAGTCCAAAATTCGGCATGAGGCCATCGAGCTCGGAGACGGCCCTGCGATTGAGCACCAGATCCATGTCCCGTTGCTGGGCCGCGGTATAGGCCTGCTCGGCGAGCGCCGACTCGAAACGCACAACCTGGACAGCTCGCTCCCCGGGATCGGGATAGCCGCTGAGATCGAGCATTGCTTCGATATGTGTCCGGTACTGATCGCGGAGCCGCTCGGACTGCTCATCGTCGCGGAAGTAATAATCGCGCTCCGGGAGCCCCATTCCGCCTGAACCGAGATAGAGGAGATGTCGGCGACTGTCATCGAAGTCAGGAACTACGCCGCCACCAATCGGGAGAGCGAGGCCCAGCGGGATCAGATCCGAAGCTACGTGGCTCAGATCGGAGATGCTCGCGATGGACTCCAGGCTGTCCAGGAGCGGCTGGACCGGAGCGAGGCCTTCGGCCTCGATCCGCGTCGTGTCCATGCCCGCCCGGTAGAACTCTCCACACCAGTGGGCTGGTGTCCCGGGCTCGCCCTGGCCTTCTGCAGCTGCCTGGAATAGCCCGTGGAGCAAATCCTCATTGGCAACTCGCACCTCATCGAATGCCGCCCACCGCGAATAATCGTCCGGGACAGGATTGGCAGCCAACCATCCTCCGTTCACGAACTGATAGAAGTCGGCCCCGGGGGACACGGTTGAATCCATGTCGGCCAGGTCGAACACGAGGTCGTCAGGGTCTGGGAGGGTTGTCATGGTGGAAAAAGCTAACGCATTTTGGCGGAAATGGCTCGCTATGTCGGCATCTCTTGTGCACCCGACGCCACGAGATATCTCCTGCGCTTTTGAAGAAATTCCTTTCGAGAACCACTCCAGAGCTGCGATACTTCTTCGACGCTTCAGGCGCCTCCGGCGTCGTCAGACAAGGACTGTTTCATGCGGCTACGGCTATGGGCAACGACACTGTTGATTGCATTGGTCATTTCGGCCTGCGGCGAGGCGGCATCCGATACCACCGAAGCTACCGGCGAATCTTCGACTTCGACTACCGCCGTTGACCCTTCTACAACAACGACGTCCTCGACTACATCGTCGTCCACGACCACGGTTGTTCTGGCGGGGGTCGATTGTCCGGCCGGCCAGCCTGTGGCCGATGCGACCGTATCCGGGGTAGAGAACTGGGTTCGGCTGCGGGGCGCACCGTCGTTGGACAGCGAAGAGCTTGGCCAGGTCGATGTCGGCACGGTGCTCGGCACATATCCAGCAACGTTGTCCTATGACGGAACCAGGTATTGGTGGGTGATGGTGGAGCTGCCGAACAGCGATCGTTGCGCCCATGTCGCCGCGGAGTTCCTCGCGAATGGCGGAGGCAGGCTCGATCTGCAGATCCCGGGTGTGACGTTCCGAACACCTCGTACCGGGACCTGGACATTCAGCGAGAGAACAACGCCGCGCGATCCGGTTGAAGGATTCTTGGATGGCGCTTTCTATACGTCATACTCGGCCTTCGTGTTTGACGGGAATCTGATAGAGCAAAAGCTTGCGGAGCAGCTTCAGCAGTTCGAGGAGTTCGCCTACGACTATCCGGAGAACTGGTACAGCGAAGTGGTCGTCCCGGGTGCAGACAGGGCTGTGCGTGTGATCGCGACGGTGAGTGAAAGCGGTGACATTCTGGCCGATCGGCTCCTCATCGAAGTCGGGACGTATACGATTGATGCGTCGACTTCGATCTACATCGAAGACCTCGATAAGGCTCCCACTGAAGAACTAGAAGACTTCCTGGTTTCGTTTCAAATCGATCCCGACACGTTCGTCGATCGGATGAGCGCTCCCTAGTAATCGTCTAATTGGCGAATTACGAGACCACTGGGGAGTTTGGGTGTGAAGAGGGTCGACTTCGGTGGCATCGCCCGGCCCGAATCGGCTACCGCCATGACATCGCCCACCGACGCAGGAAACGGCAAAAAATATGCATCGCACGTGATTTCGGATATTCCGTCGGCCGTCTGGTCGGCGAGGAAGTGCAAGCGACCGTCGTTGCGGGGGTTGGATATGCCAAAAACTGGCTCGAGAATGAGATCCTGGAGGAGCTTGACATCGAGTGAGTGGTACACATCATCGGGTATGACAGAGGCCCGTATCCGCAATCGGAAAGTCTCGGTTCCGATTTTCACGCCGAGCTCATGTCGAGATCCCGGGCGAATATCATCGTCGTCCACGGCCTCTAGCTCATGATCATTCCGCAGGCGATCGATTGTGGCCCCGATATCTATGGTCGGGTCGACAATGCAGCGAGCGAACGATTTCACGTAGAGCTCATCCGACGAAAACAGACCAGCGGGCAGGTATGGATTCATGCGGCGCTCTCGCGAAGCGATGTTCGATGCGGCGGCGAGCCTGTGATGCCCGTCGGTGATATAGACCTCCCCCGGGAATTCGCTGCAGAGTTCGATCGCCGAGGAGCCTTCTATTACCCATAGCTCGTGCGTTGACCCTTCGGTTGTCGTAAATGAGTAGTCGGCGTGGCGCGACGATCCGGCCAAGATCGTTGCTGAGATGGACGGGCTAGGGCGATGCGCGAGGGCGACCGGGTTTCCGTACACCCGTGTGGTGTGCATGTACTTCGCCATCTTTCGCTCGGTCCTGCTGATGGTGGTTTCGTGGCGCTTTATGAGGCCGGAGTCGTATGCAGTGATCGACACCTCGGCGATCACACCTGTGACCGCGTTGCTGCCCTTGGTGAGTCGATATATGAAGACCGCAGGACCCACCTGCTTCAGAACACCGTTCTGGTTGCACGTTCGCAGCCATTCCCGAGCCTCCTTCACGGTTGTTCCTGCCCCTTTGCCCGCCACGTGTCTGAAACTGAGCGGGTCCGCCCGTGCTTCCTCCCGTTGGTCAGGCGATAGCGTCGAGACGGGAGGCCCTACGACGCGATGGGCGAATTCCGGTGCCGGTATGTAGCCCGTGAAGGGCTGTAGGAGCGAACTCATGAAGAGCCATGATCCCACAAGTCAGGACCGACCACTGCTCAGTCACCTTGGTCCAAGGCAAGATCGGGGTCCGTCCGTCCACCGCGCACGAACGGTGATCTCAATGCCGGCTACGTTGGCCTTCGTCCCGTGATCGCGTCAAGCCAACGCCTCCCGCGATTATCGCAACTGCGCTGAGAATCGATAGCTCGAAGCCAGTGCCCAATTGGTCTATGACCAAGCCGATCAGTGCTCCGCCGATCGAGGCACCGATACTTCCGATTGTCGTGCTTTTTGATGTACATCCGGCGGCGATCATCACGGCTGCAGTACCAAAGAGAGAAGCTCCGGCCAGCATCACCGAAGGAGCCCAGGCAGTCCCGTCGAGGCCCCAGATCGAGAGGACGAGGAACAGCCCTCCGTAAAAACCCACTGCACCCGCGACCAACCCCACAAGGAATCGTCCGACGATGTTGACGGGTCTTCTACTCACGATGCGACCACTCCTGATTCGGTGTTACCCGATGCCGGGACTTCTGAAACATGGTTCAATCTCTTGGGTTCTATCTTCTGCGCTGCGCCGTGGGCTCATGTCCGTATCGCTAGATTCCCGATCGTGATCGGCCCAGGACTGCGGCCGAGACGGCCGGCCGATCGCAGCAGATGCCGACGTCGCAGCCCGGTCGATGTTCGCCTTGATCGTGCGGCGCAATGGCGAAAGCCTCTGTTCGCCCGACCGGACCGGGTTAGCGTCAATGCCAACTGATGGAATACACCCACCCCCGTATCGGACCCCGTGTGAACAGCCAATGAGGCCCGGCAATGGAACTCACTGAAGTTTTTGGGCGATTGGGCGCCGGTCTTGGGATCGGCCTCCTTGTTGGACTTCAGCGTGAGTATGCGAAGCGCGAAGGCGATGAGGAGATGTTCGCGGGCTCACGCACGTTTTCTTTGCTGGGCTTGGCCGGAGGGCTGGCGGCGTATGGGAGCGAGCTCCTGGGTAGTCCGTGGATATTTGTCGCGGCCCTCCTGGTAGCCGGGGGATTCGTTGCGCTGGCCTATCAAGCCGGTATTCAGGAGGGAGAAATCGGCCAGACAACGGAACTGGCCGCGATTGTGGTGTTTCTGACAGGCGGTCTGGCGTTCGCAGGCGACCTGGTCGTAGCGGCGGCCGCCGGGGTAGCAACGATGACGCTGCTGGCCATCAAGCCGCAAACGCGCATGATCGCATCCCGGATCGATAGCGAAGACATTTACGCCACGGTCAAATTCGCAGTGCTGGCTGCGCTCATTCTTCCCCTGCTCCCGACCGAGACGTATGGTCCTTCACCGTGGAACGCCACCAGCCCATTCAATGTGGGTCTGATGGTTGTATTCATCTCCGGACTGTCATTCATCGGGTACGTCTTGATTCAAGCCGTCGGCGCCCGGCGGGGAACCGGTCTCACCGGACTGTTGGGCGGACTGGTGTCGTCCACGGCCGTGACCATATCAATGTCCGAGCGCAGCCAGAACAGTTCAGGGCTCGAGCGACCACTGGCGTTGGCGTTGCTGCTTGCCTGGACAATCATGTTCGTCAGGGTCATCATCGAAGTTGCGGCCGTCAATTTCGAACTGCTGTCGGAGATCTGGTTTCCGATGGCGGTCGGCGCAGTCTCCGGACTGGCCGTAGCGCTGTTCCTGTACTTCCGACGCGGTACGGCTGATGCGGGTGAAGAAACTGGAACCTTCTCAAACCCTTTCCGACTCCGACCCGCCATTGAATTCGGGCTGATATACGGGGTCGTTCTGGTCGTGGCCAAGGCTGCCTCGGAGTGGCTGGGTGAAGCCGGGGTATACGCTTCAGCCGTGATATCTGGTATAGCAGACGTTGACGCGATAACCCTGTCGTTGGCTGAGCTGTCCCGAGGAGATGGTCCGGTCGAGGATGCCACAGCAGGAGCTGCCATCGCATTGGCGGCAGCGACCAACACGCT
Organism: Actinomycetes bacterium; assembly: GCA_024638625.1. Taxonomy (GTDB): domain Bacteria; phylum Actinomycetota; class Acidimicrobiia; order Spongiisociales; family SHLN01; genus JABDOU01. The sequence goes on along the minus strand of JAHEJY010000018.1, from coordinate 14,995 downwards.
GGTCAAGGGCGGAATCGTGATGGCGGTGGCCTCGCGGGCGCTCAAGAAAGTGGTGCTGCCGGCTCTGGCGCTGATCATCGGCTTGCTCCTCGGTTCGGCTTTGTTGATATGACCGGACCCGCAAATCCCGCTCCGGAGCCTCTCATCTCAGCCGCTCGTATCGCCGCCCGCGTGGATGAATTGGCAGCAGAGATCGATGTCCAATACGCCGGAGTGGACGATCTGGTTCTCATCGGAGTCCTCAAAGGGTCTTTCATCTTCCTAGCCGATCTGTCTCGACGGCTCACTGTGCCCCACCGGATCGAATTCATAGCGGTGAGCAGCTACGGCGATGCCGAGAGCACGGCGCACCCGGGTGATGTGCGCCTCATCATGGACATCAGACATCGGGTATATGGGAGCCACGTTCTGCTCGTCGAAGACATTGTCGATACGGGGCACACGATCGCGTATCTTCAGCGCTTGCTTGCTGCCAGAGGGCCTGCGTCGCTGCGGACCTGTGCCCTGGTTCGCAAGCCAGAACGGGCCGAGGTCGAGGTTCCGGTCGACTATCTCGGCTTTGATATCCCGGACGTATGGGTAGTCGGCTATGGGCTCGACTGGGCGGAACGTTATCGAACGCTCCCCGACATCTGCGTGGTACATCCGGAGCCATGAACAACTGGCATGCCATTGAGGTGGGCGAGGTTTTACAACGGCTCGAGGTCGATCCAACGGCGGGATTGTCATCGGTCGTCGCCGCCGAACGGCTTGCCAAATTCGGACCGAATGAGCTTTCGGCCACCTCGGGCCCCTCTCGTTTGTCGATTCTGATACGCCAGTTCAAGGACGTTCTCGTGTGGGTGTTGCTGGCTGCCGGCATCATTTCGGGATTCATTTTGAACGAATGGGTTGATACGGGGGTGATCCTGGCCATCGTGGTTCTCAATGCCGTCATCGGTTATACCCAGGAGGTCAGAGCAGAATCGGCCCTAGGCGAACTCAAGGAGATGAGCGCCCCGGAAGCGCGTGTGTTTCGCGACGGTCAGATGGTCACATTGGCAGCCGTCGACTTGGTGCCCGGTGACATCGTCAGTCTTGAAGCCGGTGATCGGGTTCCGGCCGACGTTCGTTTGATCGAATTGGTGCGGCTTGAAGTAGATGAAGCGGCCCTTACCGGTGAGAGTTTTCCGGTTTCAAAGCAAATCGAACCGACAGCGATTGAGAGTGGGACAGCGGATCGGCTCGCGCTGGCCTTTGCGGGAACGGTGGTTGCAAATGGGAGAGGCCGGGCAGCGGTTGTCTTCACAGGCCGCGACACAGAGATGGGCAAGATCGCAGACCTGCTCGTTGAGGAGGAGCCGCGCACCCCTCTATCGCTCGAAATGGATCGGGTTGGAAGATCGATAGCCGTGCTGGCGCTGGGCATTGCCGTCTTGATCTTCGTGCTCGGCCTTGCCCGGGGAAACAGCGTCGAGTCGATGTTTCTCACGGCGGTTGCCCTGGCGGTGGCTGCTATCCCGGAAGGGCTGCCGGCTGTCAACACGATCACCCTGGCACGGGGCGTGCAACGAATGGCAGGCCGAAATGCCATTATCAGAAAACTCACCGCCGTCGAGGCTCTCGGGTCGGCCTCGGTCATCTGTACCGACAAGACGGGAACCTTGACGCGCAACGAGATGAGCGTGCAGCGCATTGGCTTCGCGGGAGCTTCGTTGGCCCTGGAGGAGGCTCACGGTTCGGAGCGTCGTATTCACCTGTATGGATTGATTGCGGCCCTCTGCAACGATGGGCAACCATCCGGGCGAGGCTTCATCGGTGATCCGACGGAAACGGCCCTTCTCAAATCCGTCGATCCCATTGTTCTCAACGTGAATGAGATCCGAAGCGACTATCCCCGGGTCGACGAGTTGGGTTTCGATTCGCGCCGCAAGCGAATGGCCACACTTCACCACACGAAGGAGGGTTATCTCCTCGCGGTCAAGGGAGCCCCCGAAACCATTATCGAGCTTTCCGGGCACGTCGAGGCCTCGACCGGACAACAACCCATCGATGACGACCTCGTCCGACGGGCAAAAGCCGAAGCGGCTGAATTCGCAGGAGCCGGTCTCAGGACGTTGGCGTTTGCGTATCGAATGTTCGACGACAGGCCGGTCAACCTGGATGCTGCAGAATCCGATCTCACCCTGGTTGCAGTCGTTGGTATGAGTGATGAGATTCGACCGGAGGTCCCCGCCGCGGTGACGGCGGCGGAACGGGCGGGATTGGAGGTCGTCATGGTGACCGGCGACCACGAAGTGACTGCCCGCGCCATTGCGGCGGAACTCGGCCTGACCAACGAACGCCGCGGGGTCATGGGGGGAGCGGAGCTGCGATCGGTCGAAGAGGACGAACTGGCTTCCCGGGTCAACGACTATGGCGTGTTTGCGCGGGTCGATCCGGTTGACAAGGTGAAACTGGTGCGAGCGTGGCAGCACCATGGAGGAATCGTGGCGATGACCGGCGACGGCGTCAACGACGCACCGGCGTTGAAGGCAGCCGACATCGGCGTGGCGATGGGGAGCGGTACAGCTGTCTCGAAGGAGGCGTCATCGATGGTGCTTGCCGACGACAATTTCGCATCGATCGTCGCGGCGATCGAAGAGGGGCGAGGCATCTTCTCGAATCTCAAGAAGGTCGTCTACTTCTTGCTGTCAGCCAACGTCAGTGAGGTGCTGGTCATGGTGTTCGGGTTCCTTGTCTTTGGCGGCCTGGGCGAACCGCTGCTGGCCGTTCAGATTCTGTGGATCAACCTGGTCACGGATGGTTTGCCCGCTATTGCCCTTGGCATGGACCCTCCAGTGGCAGGCCTCATGGATCGCGACCCGGACCGGCGCCGCGACATTTTGGGACCTGCCCACCAGGTTCGGATTCTGTGGCAAGGGGCGATTCTCGCAGCTGGGGCGCTCTCGGCCTATGCCTACGGACATTTCCTCCGCGACGTGGAATGGGAGCACGTGCGGACCATTGGCTTCAGTGCCCTGGTGGGAGTGCAGATGCTGCACGTCTTCAACGTACGAGCGCAGGGAACATCAGTCTGGAAGAGAGGGTTCTTTGACAACCGATTGCTCCTGGTGGCCATCACACTCTCTCTCCTTCTGCAACTGGGGGTTGTCTACTTGCCGATCGGCAACACGCTCTTTGCGACAGTCCCCATCGACGTGGTCGACTGGATTGTGATCCTCGTCCTGCAGATTGTCCCGTTTCTGATTGTGGACTTCTTCAAACGACTTGGACTACGTCGGAATCCCAACGCGATCACAGCGATGGATTAGCCACGATCTTCGATCAGCCTCACGATTTCGGCTGCAATCTCGATAGGGCTCCGGCCGGATGTTTCGATCGCCTCGAACTCGCTGTAGCCGGCGTGACGCTCCGCGAGGAGCTCTTCGATGCGGCTGGCCGGATCGTCGCCTGCAAGGAGCGGTCGTTTGCCATCGGCCACACGTGCGAGAATCTCCGTCGGCGTCGCCACCAGACAAAATACGCGAGCGTCCGAAGCCAAGAGTGCGGCGTTTCGAGGGTCGAGCATCATCCGTCCGCCGGTCGCGATCACGGTTCGAGTGGAAGTGGACAGTTCTTGTGCCAAACCCGACTCGAGCTCTCTGAACCGTGCTTGACCTTGAAGCTCGAAAATCTCAGCAATAGAGCCGTGGCGAGATTCGATGACCTCATCGGTGTCCACAAACTCATAATCCATGAGAGTCGCGACCAGCCGACCGACCGTGGTCTTGCCGGTGCCCATAAAGCCGGTCAGGACCACCTTCGCATGCTCATGCCGGTGGTTGACAACAGTGTCGTGCGCCATATCGGTTCCCTGCTTCGCCGACGGCCTGAGTGTACGAGGGGCGCACCGCGGGCACCGGTTAGGGTTCGCCGATGGTCGCTCTCGCGTTGGCTGCTACAGCTTCGATCGCCTGGGGTGGTGCATCGGTATTTGGCGGGCAGGCGGCCCGAACGACCTCCGCGTTCACCGTTGCATGGTGGTACAGTTTCATGGCCTTGCCCGGCATGCTTGTCCTGGCGCTGGCCACTTCGGGCACGCCGGCTTTCTCGGTCAGCTCGGTCGCCATCGGATTGGTGGCAGGTGCGGGAGCGGTAGGAGGTGGCACGGTGCTGTTCCTCGGTTTCACCAAAGCTCCGGCATCTTCGATTGTCCCTGCGAGCGGGCTCGTTTCGGCGCTGATTCCCGTGACAGTTGCCGGCCTGAGAGGAGAGGACTTGTCACCGCTGGCGTTCGTCGGTGCGGTGTTGGCAGGTGCGGCCATCTGGTTGGTCGCCTCTGATGGGAAGCAGCTCGATCTTCGCGGGGTCTGGTATGGCGTCGGAAGTGGAACCGGGTTTGGTATTCAGTTTGCGATCCTCGGCTTCGTATCTGAAGGCTCCGGGCTGTGGCCGATTGTGGGCGTCTTCATCGGAGCCTCGCTCGTTGGAACCGGCGTCGTGATAGCAAAGCGCAGCCCGCTGCGTTTGCAGGGGGCTGCGCTTTGGTTGACCGCAGGCGGTTCGATGTGTTCGGTGGTGGCCAATACATCGTATCTCTACGCCACACGCCTCGGATCGCTGAGCGTTGCCGCGATCCTTGCTGCGTTGTATGCGATACCCGCTGTGATTCTCGCGGCCGTGTTCTTGAAGGAGGTCATACTTCCGCGTCATTGGATCGGACTCGGAATTGCCGCGCTGGCAACCGCCTTCATATCGGTCTGATTACAGCATATTGAGCACAGCTGCGAACGCAGGCTGCGCGAAAAGAACCAACATGGTGGCGGCAGTGAATGCCAACGTAACAATTCGGCGCATATCCCTCTCCTCCTAATATTCTTAGGGTTTGTTGGGGATACTTCGACGGGACAGTGTTTTCCTAAAGGACTAATTACCACAGATAGTGGTCATTCTTCCTGGAATATATAGGAAATAGAGCTAAGGGAGGAAAGAGGCCCCAGAATTCGGTGGCGCCCCGGGTGCGATGCGGCGCCCGGGAGCTAGTTCTTTCTACCGGGGGAGCGTTTCGACCCTCTGGTGGTGATCTCGGTTCCGGCGGTTCGCAGGCCGGCGATGGTCCTCCGCACCGTTCGAACGCTCGTGGAGAGGTGGGACGCAAGATCATCCACCGTAGGCACGGCACCCTGTTCTCTAGCTTCTGAAACCAATCGGATGATCTGCTGGCCGCGGCGGGTCGCCGGGTCCGCTATCTGCAGGTCCGATGGCTGATGAATCGTCAGCCGAACGGGAACGTAGTCGTCGTCGGTGAGGTGGCGTCCGGTTGGTACGCCCTCGCGAACCATTCGCGCCTCGACCGTCTTGGCTGTGCCGGTCTGGATCTTGCTGTGCTCAGGAACCGACCTGACTGCCTCGAGCTTGTCTTCCGGAAGGCCGGCGAGGGCCTGATCGAGCATGGAAGCTGCCTCTGCCGCGAATAGGGCCGCTTCGTCGCTGCGACCACAAGCTTCGAGTACGACCGCGTGCCGATGCGGGATGAGATACGCGCGATTGCTACCCGGATGAAGGAGCTTGATGGCCTCCGACGTCGAAGCCAGGGCCGAATTCAGATCTCCTTGGGCAAGCTGCGCCATCCCCCGAATGGACAGTAGGTTCGGAGCGAAATCTCCGAAGCCATATGTGCGCGACACGCCGAGTGCCTCGTCGGCAACGCCGATGGCGTGACCATGGTTGCCTGACTCGAGTTCCACCAATGCGAGGGCATGCAATGCTTGGATTTCGAGCCAGTGATTCTCAGAGGCCCGGGTTCCGGCCAGCGCGGTCGTCAAGTGGGTGCGGCTCTCGTCGAAACGCCCTTGCGTTCGGGCGATATCGGCGAGGTTGCACAACACCTGGGCCAATCCGACATCGTTCTGGACCTCGGCAAAGTAGCTGAAGGACTGTTCGCTGTAGGCCTGGGCAGTCTTATTGTCGCCAATGGTGTGATGGAGCGCCGCCGCGTTCGCACGCGCCACCGCTTCGCCGCGACGATTCGAGAGGGCTCGGAACACGGCAATCGCCTCTTCGAACTGATCCAGCGCCTCAGCTGCGCGGCCGGTATACCAGAGCGCGTTCGCGTGATTGACCAGGTTGACTCCCTCACCGTGTTGATAGCCGATAGCCCGGCAGACGTGGATCGCCCGCTGATAGAAGTCGAGAGCGGCTTCGGCTTCGCCCCGTTCCATGGTGATGACGCCGAGTGATCCGAGCGCTTCGGCCTGCCCGCGCCGATTATCAGCAGCGACGAAGAGCCTGAGGGCGGTTTCAGCCTGACGGGAGGCCTCGTCATAGCGCTGCGCTGCCGTCAAAGCCCTGGCGAGAGCCTCGGTGGCTTCCGCCAGTTGCTCACCGCGAGCGAGGCTGGTGGCTTGTTCGAGATGCGAGATTGCCTGACTGGCATTGCCGGACCACAGGCTGATCATGCCTAGTGCCCGAAAGTCATGTGCCATCGAAGCTTCGTCGCCGCGTTCGAGGTCGATCTGGAGTGCCTGGCCCGCAGTCACGATTGCCTCTTCGAATCGATCGGTATGGGCTTGGAGCCAGGCGATCCGGCGTAGCGTTTCCGATCGCTCTGAATTCGTCCCTGATCCGGTGTCGGACATCGCCTTTAGCGCCTCGGCCTGTCCGGCCCTATCCCCGAGAACGTCCAAAGATTGCTCGAGCCCCGAAAGAAGCCGGAACCGGGTTGCATTGTCGAGGCTCCCGTCATCCGCGCTCTCCAATGCCATGGCGTAAAACTGAGCGGCATTCGCATAGGCCTTTACGTTGATGGCCCGGGCGGCGGCCTGCTCGGCGTACATCGCCGCCGATCTTCCATTACCGGCAGCGGCATAGTGGTGAGCGATGGACTCGGGCCACTCCGGGTGTAACGCCTCGAGCGAATTGGCGATAGCTCTGTGGAATGCGACCCGGTCGTCGAGACCGAGGTCGACGACCCGCTGGACCTGTTGATGCACGAATCGATAACGACCTTCACGGTTGGCGATGATGCCGCGCTGGACGAGAGCGTCCAGATCGAAGAAGAACTCTGGCCGGGGTCGTGGATTCGCTGCCAGGAGCACTTCGGCCTCGGCCTCGATACCGGCCACCGCAAGCCACCGCAATAGCTCGATCTGGGAAGCACTCAACGCCGCTATCCGAGCGCCGATCGCGTCCTGAACGCTGTCAGGGAGTGGGAATCGGTCCGTGAGCACGGTAGTTCCGGCGGTTGCTGCCGCAACCTGGTGCTCGTGCTGCGCTCTTAGCGTTTCGAGCAGAAAGAGCGGATTGCCGCCGGTTTCGGCGTGCAGGAGTGCCGATCGGCCGGGGTCCATGTCGGATGCCGTGCTCAACCTGATCAGCTCGACCGTTTCGGGTTCGGATAGCGGCTTCAGGTCCACCCGGCGTGTGTTGGGAAGCCGGTCGATCTCTCGCAAGCAGTCCCAGATGATGTCCCGTTCAGCCGCGACGTCCTTGTGGTAAGACAATGCGATAACGAGACGACTCCCGTCAACAATGTTGCTCAGGTGTCGTATGGCACGCACAGTGTCATCGTCGGCCGCGTCGAAATCGTCGAGAACGAGCAACAAAGGGGAGATATTCGACAATCCCACGAAAACATGGGCGATGGCCTCGAGCATTCGATGGGATTCCTCCGATGGGCGCAGCGCCGCCGAAGGCGGCAAATCAGGAATCCACTCGTTGATCTGCGGCGTGAGGTTGGCGACCTTGCGCAACCAGACCGGTTCGATCTGGGCTCCTAGCTGGTCGACCCGCAGGCGCGTGAGCGATTGCTCGAGCGCTGCCGAAATCGGTGCGTAGCTCTCGCGAGTCAGTCCGGCGTCGCCTCTCAGGACCCCGATACCCCGCCAGTTCGCATCGTCGATCAACGCATCCAGGAATCTGCTCTTTCCGACGCCGGCGGCGCCCTCGACGAGCAGCATCCCGCCTTGTGACGTCAATGCACCTTCGATGATCGATAGGCCAACGGCGCGCTCGTCCCGTCGGCCAACGAGCGGAATCTGCATGTCGTTGTCGAGCAAGGGGGACGAAGCGGCCGGCCTAAAGGGGACGGAACCTGCTTCACGTTCGGCGGCAATCGATTCGAATAGTGCAGTGGTCTCCGCCGTCGGTTCGGTCCCCAGTTCGTCTTGCAACGTGGCGTAGCAGATTTCATACTGCAGCAGTGCGTCGTTGGGTCTTCCTGCCAGATAGCAGAGTCGCATGACCTCGCGATGTGCTTCTTCGCGGAGCGGGTCGTTCAATGCCAGCCGGCGGGCGAAGATCAAGGCGTCGTCGAAGCGACCGCGGCTCTTGTGGGCGGTGGAGATCGAGCCGAGGAGGTCGAGGTACTCGTCTCGAAGCCTCGCCTGGTCGAGCAAAAACCACTCGTCGTAAAATCCGCTGAGCAAATCTCCCCGGTACAAATCGGCGGTAGCGGCCAGGTCTCCCACGTCAGCCGTGTTGTCTTTGATGGCTCGAAGGCCTGTCTCGAAAGCCTCGACATCGAGCCAATATGAAGACGCGCGATTGAATCGAACCCCGTGTGCATTGGCGAGGATGAAATCGCCCTTGACGCCGGCTTCCATGAGATGGGTCTGGATTTGCCAAAGACTCTGGCTGAGGCGGCGTCGGGCCTGGCTGTCGGGCATGTCGGGCCAGAATGTCCCGGCCAGGAGGTCGCGACTCAGCTCGCGATCCCGGTTCATGACGAGAAAGGCAAACAGCGATCTACCCACTCGTGACGGGATGCGGGGAAGAACCCGCCCGCTGCTTTCGAGAAGCAGCCCACCGAATAGTCTGATTCGGAGGTTGGTCACGGCGCCACAGTAGGTCGGTTGTCGATCCTAAATCAAGGTGAATTCGCACCAATGCGCGCGGTGAATGGTTATTGAACGCGGTACGTGTGGCCGCAAGGTTGGGATCGGTGGCGGTCCCGAAACGAGATAGCCCGGATATACCCCATTCGTAAGTTGGCGTCAGCTACCACGGAGAAATGGTGACAACGCTCTCACACACAACGCAACGTATTGGGCAAGGTTTGGGGCCATGGACCGCTATCCGCGATGCTGCTGACAGCATCAATGACGTCCTGGTTCCGGCATTCGAGTCGGGGGTGGCCCTGAAAGAACGGGGAGCGCAAGCCACCCGTCGGGCGGTCCACAAGACAACGGATCGACTCAGCTTTCGGGAAAAGATCCAGCAGTCGGCAGCTGTGTGGCGCAAAGCCGAGGACGCGCCACTTGTCCTTACTCCCAGCTGCGACAGCGACCAACCCGGAGTCGTGGTCGTGGCACATCAAGGCGACCTGGTCGCTCACATGGTTTCTACCTTCCTTCGGTACGACGACATCCCGGTTTGGGACGTCAGCCCGCACCAGCTTGCAAAAGTGCAGTACTTCGTCCGCCCCGACGCCCTGTATATCCAGGGATTGCCTGTCCGTGGTGTGATGCTGCGCTGGTCCCGGTGCCCCGACAAAGCTGGTGCGGGCCTGACGGAATCGGATCATTGCGGCGACACGATGGTGATCGCCAGCTGGCTCGCCGCGGCGGACAAGGGCCCGATCCGGATGGTCAACAATTACGACTCGGAGTCGTGGCGGGGTGGCACCGGCTGGTCGGTTTGGGAGCAGAGACTTGCCCAGGTCGGCGTAACAACCGTCGAGGCAGATCAACCCGCCGGACGCACACTCGGAAGTCTGGTTGCCTGCGGAAACGTTGTTGCCGGACCCACGGGAAAGAACGTGAAGGCTGCCGCCGGCATGCTGAAAGAGTCGGGAGTCCAGCTCGCCACGGTAACCACGCTTCCCACCGGAACCGTTGCCAACATAGAGACGCAGCCCAATATCCAGGACGCCCGGCTGGCCCGACGAGCAGCCGTCTCGATCATCGAGCACATGGCATCATGACTGCCCACTTTGTGACGCTCGGCCTTCTTGGAGGACTCGTCCTCGCCACGCACCTGACCAACTTCACACACTCGCTACGCGAAAAGTGTGGGCCGTCCCTTCTGCCCGAGGGATCTGCATGGCCCGCAACGTCGGTTGCCGCTTCACCCTGAGAGGAGAGACTCATACGCAGGCGCCCTTCACACCATCGGACCTCGGTAGGTGACTGGAGCCAAGTATGGGCCGGGTGGGGCGGTGACCGGCGCACCACAGGCTAGACCGCCGTTGCAACCGGGGTGGTATCCCGCTTCGGAATGTCCTGGATTGCTAGGTTTGGCGTTGTGGACGAATGTGCACATATCCCGGAATCTGATATCTCAGCGAGCCCCCAATCCGCTGACGGATGCCAGGAGTGTCTCAACATCGGATCGACCTGGGTCCACCTGAGGGTTTGCGTCGATTGTGGAAAGGTCGGATGTTGTGACGATTCACCCAACAAGCACGCTCACGCTCACTATCGCGAACATCGAGGCCATCGGTTGATCAGAAGCTTCGAACCCGGCGAGGCGTGGTGGTATTGCTTTGAAGATGACTTCGGGTTCGAGCTGGAGGGAATAGGCCCGCTCAGGTAGGGCGCACCTGTCGATGGAGCCTGATCCATGCGCCTAGTCACCAATCGGGAACGACGGTCTCGACTCGGACGCAGGCACCATCTAGCCGTTCCATTGCCGGATCTCGTGGGTGTCAGTCGTGACCTCGTCGGACTTCACTCGAGCGACCCGGCCACCGTCTTTCTGTCCGCCAGGGCACGGGTCCCGGATTTCGATGTGGCGCTCCTGGAACGTGCGCTCTACGACGATCGGATTCTGCTGCGAATGCTTGGGATGCGGCGGACGATGTTCGTGGTTCCTCTTGATCTGGCAGGTGTCATTGACTCGGGATGCACCAGAGCTCTCTACGATGGCGAATTCAAGAGATTCGTGAAGATGGTTGAGGCTCACGGTATCACCAGTGATGGGGGGCAGTGGTGCAAACGGGTTTCCGCAGAAGTGCTCGAGTCTCTTCGTCTGCGCGGCGCTGCGACGGCTCGCGAGGTCACCGAGGACGTACCGGAACTCGGGATCAAGATGCGCATGAACGTCGGCAAGAACTACGAAGGCGACGTCGGCGTTTCGACGAGGGTTCTCTTTCTTCTCGCTACGTCGGGGCGCATCGTGAGGGCCCGTCCCCTCGGGACCTGGGTATCGAGTCAGTACCGATGGGCGCGTACCGACCAGTGGATCGGCGCCGACCTGCCAGAGCTGGATCCTTTTGAGGCCCGTCGGGATCTGGTGGCGCACTGGCTGTTGAGATACGGCCCCGGAACATTCGACGACATCAAGTGGTGGTCCGGGTGGGGTGTTCGCGATACACGAAGAGCGCTGACAGATGCGGGGGCGGTTGAAGTCGCACTGCAGGACGGCGTGGGGTTCCTGCACCCTACAGACCTCGACGTCGTGTCGGACACGAGATCCTGGGTCGCGTTTCTACCAGGCCTGGATCCGACGACCATGGGGTGGAAGGCCCGGGATTGGTACCTGGAAACAGGAAGGGACGTTCTGTTCGATCGAAACGGCAACGCCGGCCCCACCGTGTGGGTGAACGGCCGGATTGTGGGCGGTTGGGCGCACCTGGACTCGGGTCAGATCAGGTATCGCGTGATCGAGAAGGTCGAGAGGTCAGCAGCCGGCCGCATCGAGGCCGCAGCTCTGGAGCTGGCCGATTGGATGGGTGAGATCCGGGTGCGAACGAGATTCCCGGTACCGCTCGAAAAAGAACTGAAGCAGATGTCCTGATGCGATTCATCACCCCCGGCCTCGTTGTGCTCATCGGGCCATCCGGCTCCGGCAAATCGACGTGGGCCCAGGAATCTTTCTCTCCATCCGAGGTCGTTAGTTCCGATGCGCTGCGAGCCGTGGCCGGCATTGACGAAAACGACCAGGCCGCCAGCACCGACGCTTTCTTCCTCCTCGACGAAATCGTCAAGCGCAGGCTCGCCCGCAGCCTCACCACGATCGTCGACACCACCGGCCTGGATTCCGATACCCGCGTGAGGTACCGCTCTCTTGCAGCCGACAACGGACTCGCAACCTATGCGGTGTGTTTCGACACGTCAGCTGAAGTCTGTCGGACACGGAACGAGTCGAGATCCAAACCGATTCCGAAATCCGTACACAGCAAGCAGTTCGCGGCGTACAAAAGGCATCGTGGGGCGGTGGCCGGCGAAGGATTCGATGAGGTCGTCCACGTCGATCTCTCGGAACCCGCGCATATTCAACCTGTGAGACGAGGTCCGGCGAGCTTGAGAGCGACCGAGGAGGCGGTCGAACGTCAGGCCGAAGCTCCGTCGACCCTCCGGTTTGGCCTCCAGATCTCGTCGTTCACATGGCCGGACCGATCCCAATCGACCGCACAGCGTCTGGGTGCGATCGCCGAAGCCGCCGAGACCGCTGGCTTTTCGAATCTATGGGTAATGGACCACTTTCGACAGATTCCCCAGGTCGGACGCGCCTGGGAGGACATGCTCGAGTCGTATTCGACGCTCGCTTTCCTGGCGGCTTCCACCGAAACGGTCGGCCTCGGCACCCTCGTTACCGCGGTTCCTTATCGCAATCCGGCAGTCCTCGGAAAGATGGTCGCCACGCTCGACGTTCTGAGCGAAGGGCGTGCGATATGCGGACTTGGTCTGGGCTGGTTCGATCAGGAGGCGAGAGCGTTTGGTCTCGAACTCGGAGATATCTCGACGCGCTATGAATTGCTCGAGGACACGTTGCAACTCCTCCCGTTGTTGTGGGGTCCCGGAAACCCGGAGTTCGTCGGGAGGCAGATCCAGGTGCCTGAGGCGATGTGTTATCCGCGTCCGTTGCAAGATCGGATTCCCATCCTGATTGGCGGCTCAGGCGAACGCAGGACCTTGAAGCTCGTTGCAGAGTATGCCGAATACTGCAATCTCTTCGGGGGCCCTGACGCCGTGCGACAGAAGATTGAAGTGCTGCATCAGCATTGTCTAGACCTTGGTCGAGATCCAGGCGAGGTGACCATAAGCCATCTCGGGCCGGCACTGGTCGCCCGCGATTCCCAGGCCTTGAGCGCGACACTCAATCGATATCGCCCGCAGAACATCAGCCCGGATGCCTATGCCGCGTCTGCCATGGCAGGGACCATCGATGAACAAATCGGTCGGTATAGGCAACTGGCGGACGCAGGCGTCCAGCTTGCGATCGCCACCTTGCCCGACCTTGCAGAACCCGAATCCCTGCTGCGATTTGGAGAGATCATCGACGCCTTTCGATAGGCTCGGCCGACCGCTAGCGGGTCGGCATCTCCTCAACCTCTTTGGCTTCTTCCATGCGTTCGCCGTGGTGACGGTCAAACCAGCCGCCGTACCGCTCCGCAAGCGGAAACGACGTAGCCCCGTGCAGGAATACGCTTGCCAATACGGTCCAGGTCACGATCAGAAAGAGGTCTTCACCTACCGGGAGATCTGCTCCTTCGAGTATGAACAGCCCAAAAAGAATGGAAGCGAGACCACGGGGGCCGAACCATCCGATGAATGCCCAGGTGACCGTCTTCAGCCGTGCGCCCACGAGACTCAACGCCACGGGAATCATTCTGACAACGGTCAGGCTCAACGCTGCATAAACCGCGATCCGCCACGTCAATTGATCGAGCGCGGGGCCTGCCAGGGCGGCTCCGAAGAAGAGAAAGGTGAGTAGCGCGAAAAGCTGTCCTTCGTCTTCGGCGAAATCGTAGGCTCCGTCGCAGTGCTCACGGGCAGCGGCTCCGAAGGCGAGACCGGCGACGAACGCAGCCACGAATCCGTTTCCGTCCACCGTCTCGGCGGACGCGAAGGCTACAACGGCGATCGCGAGGGTAGCGAGCTGACGAAAAGCGCCGTCGACCCAGCCTCGCTTCACGTAGCGATCAAGCAGCCATCCGCCGGCGTAGCCGACCAGGATGCCCAGCAGAATGCCGAATCCGATCTGGCGCAAGGCGAACTCGATCCAATCGGTCGACGAATTGGAATCACCCGAGACAGCGAGCGCAAGAAACAATGTGATCACCGGCAGCATGATTCCGTCGTTCAGCCCGGCTTCGACATTGATGACCTGGCGGATGCGGACGGGAACGCGCGGGCTCGACACAACCGCTTGACCGAGGGCGGCGTCTGTCGGGGTAAGGATCGCAGCCAGGAGAGCGGCTTCTGTCCAGCGCAGCCAGGGGAATACCCACAGCGCAACCGCCATGCCGGCCAGAATCGTCAGTGGCATGCCTATGCCGAGCAGTCGGGCAGGTAGATCGATCTGGGGACGCAACCGGTACAGGTCGATTCGGACTGCATCGGTGAAGAGCAGAAGTACCAGCGTTGCTTCGGCCAGGATCCGGATCACTCCGTCGCTCATCGCGAAGTCCAGCACGTCGGCGCCGGTCCGTCCCAACAGGATTCCAACAGTGACGAACACCATGGGCCCGGTTACCGGCGTGCTTTCCAGGCGGCGCGATACAAGGCCGTATACAAGAACAAAGGTCGCCACCACAGCAATGGCGAGTTCTTGCATCCGGATCTAGGCGTCGGAAGGAGTGGGGTTGGTCAGATCCTCGACGATCGCCCCCACAGATCTTGATGCGACGATCGGATCTGTGAGTCCTCGCACCCAAACCAGCGATCGGCGGCCGGGCCCACGTCCCTCGGTCACCGGTTCGACGGCAGACACGTCCTCTGATCGAACGTATTTGCTGTAGCCCAGGCTGACCATGCGTCCTGATTGAACTCTCATCACCGTGAAGCTACCACTCAGAACCGGTTTCGGAGTGGGCCCGATTGGGCAATAGATAAGACCATGATCAGCGTTGCCCGCTTTGCCCGTTCAGAATTGCCTGCTGCCGTTGGTGCGGCCGTGGCTCGGGTTGGAGCGCACCTCGGATCTCCGTCCCTCGGCCACCTGGTCTGGGAGGGCATTCGATCTATGAGGCAAGACCTGGAGCCTGACCTGGAGCCCGATATCGCGCAACGCAGAGCCGAGCTGGAACGCTACTCGAGGATCTTGATACGGGCCCCCGGCTCCCAGTTTCGATGCGTTGATTTGGGGGGCG
>JAHEJY010000111.1:5707-8357 GCA_024638625.1 Actinomycetes bacterium | reverse complement strand
AGGTCCAGGTCGAGCTGGTTCCTGCTCCGGAGCCGTCTATGGCGGCCGAACCCTGGGGATGAGATCTGTCGAGTTAGGGCGCGGTTCGACCCGTCAGGTCGGACGACGCCTCTCCGCAGTACCGTCGATCGCTCCGATCGACATGCCTCACTACGACCGGTTTCCCCTGGCAGTAGCGGTCGCGGGCATTGCGTTGCTGCCGCTGTTGAACCCGAAGGGTCCTGCCAACACGGCCCCGGTCGACGTCATCATGGTCGGCGCAATCATGGTCATAGGTGTCTGGGCAGGAACCACGCGCACCCGTCTTCATGTGCCGTACGTCCTCCCGGCTGCCGGCCTTGCCATCGCCGGGCTGGTGGCAGCCCTGGCAGGAGGATCCCCCTCGGCCGGTGGAATCGCCATTGTTCAAGAGGTATTCCTCCTTGCGTGGTGTGCTGCCCTCACGAGCTTGTGCCGGAAGCCACTCGCCCTGCGAACTGTCGTGCATGGCTGGTGCTGGAGTTCCACGGCGTGGGCGGTGTTCCTGCTGATCGTCGAGATCAGCGGCCGAACCCGATTGCCAGGTGGTACCGGCGGCGAAGGAGGAAGGGCACGCCTATGGTTCGACCACCCGAACCTCGCCGGCAACTATTTCGCGGTGGCGATATTCATCGTCCTTGCGGCTCGATACCCGCGGCACCCCTTTTCCAGAGCGCTTTCGGTCGTCGCCTTGTTCGTCGCGGTGCTACTCACTGGATCCAACACCGCTCTTCTGACCCTCCCTGTCGGCGGACTCATCATTGCCTTCGTCAGAATTCGATCCGGAGCAGGTGCGATCAAGGCGATGGCAGTAGTGGTCTCGGTGATGTTGGCCGCGGGAGCGTTTCTGTCCTTCGCCGCAGAACCACTTCTCGAATCGGTTCAAGAGACTGAAGTGCCTCTCGTGAAGTACTCGCTCGGTCGGGGATCGCGCAGCGCATCCGCTCGCGAATCCCTGTTCATGTCCCAGATCGACCTGTTTCGGGATGGAAACCTGATCGGGATAGGGCCTTCTGCGACCCGCCAGGTTCTGGCAGAGGTCGACGCTCCCACCGCCAAAGAAGCACACAACGACTATCTCGCCACGCTGGTCGAACGCGGCCCTCTCGGCGTCATCTCTTTGCTGACGCTGATAGGCGCCGTCGCTGTCCGAACGATCAGCATCCATCGACTCACACCCGACTGGGCTGCCGTAATACCAAATCCTGCAGCTCTGTCCGCAGCAGCAGCGGGGTTCACCATCACAGCCATCACCCACGAAGTACTCCACTACCGGAATCTGTGGACCCTCCTCGCCATCATTGCGGCTCTGTACCTGTACGGAAGAGCCGACTGACCGGCTCGGCCGGCTAAGGATCGGTGCCACCCCCAATCAGTCGGGGCCCGGATGGATCTCGGCAGGTTGGGCGGGGGACCCCTAAACGAGAGATATCAGCAATCTGCTGATATGCACGCTCGCGACCACCAGACAAGATATAAGGAGCGTCAGCATGCCGTTTGTTGTCCGGCTCCGCATCGGACCTGTTCGGGAGCCGCTGGGAGACCCGGGCCCAACCAACGAAGTCATGCCCTGAAGATCAACTAGAGCCGTTCCAACTTCCCCACTTGCAAGTGAGGAAGTTGTATGACATTTCGATATCCGGATCGAATACTGCTCACGCTGAGTGTGTTGTTTGCAGTCTCGCTAGTTACCTCCGTGACTCCAGCGAACGCCCAGACCAGCACCCAAATATCGGTTTCGGCTGCGGCCGACGCGCGTGTTTTGGAAGGAAACCCTGGTATCAACTACGGCACGAGCAACAAACTCGATGTCGACAGCCCCGACGAGCAGAGCTTCATCCGGTTCGACGTGATCGGCGTGACCGGGCCGGTCGAGAGTGCCATCCTGCGCTTTTTCGTGCGGAACGGATCGTCAGACGGACCGGCAATCTATCCCACCACCAATACCTGGTCCGAGGGAAGCGTCACCTGGAATAACCGACCGGCCGCCACCGGTGCCGCGATAGCCGATATCGGCAACGTCCCAACCAACTCATGGATCGAATACGACCTCACCAATCACATCCGAAGCAACGGCAGCTACGACTTCGTGTTACTACCCGACAGCACCAACGGGATTCGATATAACTCACGTGAGGCGGTATCGCCGCCCGAGCTCGTGATCGTCTACGCAGAAGGTCCGATAAACGAGCCACCCAATGCTCTCGACGACATCGCCACAACGGATGAAGATCTAGGGGTCCTGGTCCTCGCCACCGCCAATGATGAAGACCCTGAAGGTATGTTGGACACCTCAACGGCCAACACCGATTGTTCAGGATGCGCCAACCCGACGTTGGCGACGCTGGTCAACAACCAGGACGGGAGTTTTCTCTACACACCTGGCGCCGATGTCTACGGCCAGGATACGTTCATCTACGAGGTTTGTGACACGGAGGGTGCCTGTGACACGGCAACCGTGAGTGTCACGGTTGCCGCGGTGCCTGACGACCCCAACGCATCTGCCGACGCCGCCACCACGACCGCCTCCCAACCCGTCACCATCGACGTAGCCGCCAACGACAACGACCCGGACGGAGACCTCGACCCCACCACCACAACCACCACCTGCACCCCCGGATGCTCCAACCCC
>JAHEJY010000111.1:0-5607 GCA_024638625.1 Actinomycetes bacterium | reverse complement strand
ACCAACGGCGCCCTCACCAACCACGGCAACGGCACCCTCACCTACACCGCCAACCCCGGCTTCACCGGCACCGACACCTTCACCTACCAAATCTGCGACACCCTCGCAGCCTGCAGCCAAGCCACCGCAACCATCACCGTCGCGGCCAACACACCCCCTCAAGCAACAGACGACACGGCCTCAACCACCGCCACCCAACCCGTCACCATCGACGTAGCCGCCAACGACAACGACCCGGACGGAGACCTCGACCCCACCACCACCACTGTCACCTGCACCCCCGGATGCTCCAACCCCACCAACGGCGCCCTCACCAACCACGGCAACGGCACCCTCACCTACACCGCCAACCCCGGCTTCACCGGCACCGACACCTTCACCTACCAAATCTGCGACACCCTCGCAGCCTGCAGCCAAGGCACCGCAACCATCACCGTCACGCCATTAATAGGTGCTCTGACATTTGTTCCAACTGCCGATGCGAGAGTGCTGGGGTCCAGTCCGAACCTGAATGATGGCTTCGGCAGTCGGCTCGACGTGGACAGCCCTGGAGAAGAAAGCTATATCCGATTCACGGTGAGCGGTGCTCCGGTAGGAATACAAAGCGCCAAAATCCGCTTGTTCGTGAGCAACGGTTCCTCAAACGGTCCGTCGCTTTTCGAGACGGCGGGGAGTTGGACAGAATCGGGCATCACCTGGAACAACCGCCCATCGCCCATCGGCACAGCCGTCGGCGACATCGGTGCCGTTGCTCGAGATACGTGGGTTGAATATGACGTCACGGGACATATATCCGGAGATGGCACCTATAACTTCGTTTTTCTACCTGACAGCAGCAACGGCGTCCGATTCGAATCGAGAGAAACGAGCGAGTCCCCGGAGCTCGTATTGGACTACGGGGGCAGCGGAACCAACGATCCGCCCGTAGCACAAGACGACAACGCCTTCACCTACACAGACACTGTGGTAAGCATCCCGGTCACATCTAACGACAGCGACCCCGACGGATCGTTGGACTTGAGTTCTCTCAACACTGCATGCGGGGGATGCTTTGGCCCGGCAAGCGGAGTATTGACGAACAATGGCGCAGGTGGATTTGATTACACACCAAACGGGGGATTCACCGGCGGAGACCTTTTCGTCTATGAGATCTGTGACTCCTTGGGTCTGTGCGACACCGCGAGCGTCACGATCACGGTCAACCCTCCTGGAACAGGTTCGGCCGTGTTCGTCGGTGCTGGAGACATAGCCACATGTAGTTCGAACGCGGATGAGGCTACGGCGCAGTTGCTGGACAATATCGCCGGGACGGTCTTCACGATCGGCGACAACGCCTATCCGGATGGGACAGCATCCGACTATTCCAACTGCTATGACCCGACCTGGGGTCGTCACAAGGCTCGTACGTTTCCCGCCATAGGAGACAATGAATACAACTCATCTTCAACGGCTGCTCCGTATTTCAATTACTACGGCGCAGTGGCCGGCGACCCTGACAAGGGCTACTACAGCTACGACGTCGGAACGTGGCACATCATCGCTCTGAATTCGAACTGCTCGAAGGTGGGAGGCTGCGGTCCCGGATCGCCGCAGGGCCAGTGGCTACAGGCTGATTTGGCCGCGAATCCCAATGCGTGCATATTGGCGCTTCATCACGACCCCCTCTTCAGTTCCAAAGGCGGGGACTCGGATATGGCAGATTTCTGGGATCCTCTGTACGCAGCGGGCGCTGACGTCGTCCTGAGCGGCCACCGCCACAACTACGAACGCTTCGCTCAGCAAACGCCGGGTGGATCCGCCGACCCGGGACGCGGTATCCGCCAATTTGTCGTCGGAACGGGTGGGGTGAGCCTGAGCTCGTTTAGCGGTACTGCGCCCAACAGTGAAGTCCGCGATGACAACACCCACGGAGTGCTCAAACTGACGCTGCATCCTTCGAGCTATGACTGGGAATTCATTCCCGTTGCCGGCGAGTCATTCACCGATTCCGGCACTACAAACTGTGTGACGCCCTGACGGCGTGGCACAACCCGAAGCGCCAGAAGAGGGAACCAACTATCCAATCCCGGGCGACCGTTCATGACGCGGGGTGCCGCACGGACCGCCTAAACGGCCTTTCCTCGTCGTGCGACACCCCTGTCAGCAGTCGTCCACCGTCGATCGATCAAGCGACGATTCAGCAACGAACTCACTCGTAGAAAAGTGGTCTACCGTTCTGCAGCTCGCCCATCAGCACTTCCTGGGCGAGTTCGCGCATGAACCAATCGGGCAACAAGGAACCGGCACGCAAACTCTCGCGTACCTGCGTCCCGGAAATCCTCTCCAATGCTTGACCGCGGTCGACTTCGTACTCACCTGTCTCCGGATTGTGACCGACCGTCTCGAAGAAGACAGGTTCGATACCAATATCTCCGCCGACTGCATCAAAGATCCACCGGGAAGCATCCTTCGGGTAGAAATCGCCGACGCCGGTGTGATCGCGACCAACGATGAAGTGGCTGCAACCCATGTTCTTGCGGCACAAGGCCGTAAAAACAGCCTCACGCGGGCCCGCATACCGGGAGTAGGTGAAGAAGCTGCCCAATACCACTCGCCCTTTCGGGTAGTAGCCGAATTCGAGCAAGGTCTGATAGCTCAACATGATTGCCTCAGGCAAGAAGTCGCCAGGCTTTTCAGGCCTGCCGATCGGGTTGATGTAGAGACCATCGGCACCAGTGCGCTCCAGAGCCTGCAACTGAATCCACTCATGCCCCCGATGAGTCGGATTCCTCGTGTGGAACCCGACCACCTGGGACCATCCCAATTGCGTGAATATGAAACGGGTCTGAGCCGGAGACAAGAGATAGTGCCGATGCGGCGACTCCAGCGGCTCAATGAGTGTGACATCGCCGGCCAAGAAGAGATCGCTACGGCTGGTGAGTTGCTCAACTCCTGGATGTTGCCGGTTGGTGGTTCCGTACATGCGGGCCGCCAAACTGTCGAGGTCGTACCTGTATATCTCGGTGACGTCCAGGAGCGAGTGCACCTTTCCCGACTCGTCTGTCAGAACGATCCGGTCGCCAACGCCGACGTTGCGTACTTTCTCGGCATCAACCTGAAGCAGCAAGGGAAGCGTCCACACGTCACCGCCGGGAAGCCGGTAGGTGTCCAGTACGGATTCGAGTGTCTGGCGGTCCATGAAGCCGGTGAGTGGAGAGTACGTCCCGAAGGCGAACTGCTCGCAATCCATGAGATCCTTCTCACGGATCGACACATGCTCCAGGTGGTCGATCATCTCCTGATCTGCACCGTTGGCTTCGCGGTGGACCAACCGACCTCCATGCGGTTCGATGAGTAGCGAAATCGCATCCTCGGGATAGAACCCCTTCTCGCCGAGGCCGTCGCGTTCGTAACCACGGATGACTTTGCTGATCATCGACGCACAACGTATCGGGTACTGGCCAATGGCTGTCTCAGCGGCCAGAACCAGTCCGTCTGCGCCATCGGCAAGCGTGTTGTGTATGTCATTGACCTCCGCTCTGGTCGGTGTCGAACTCGACACCATGGACTCGAGCAGGTTGGTTGCCACGTACACAGGGGTTTGGGCGGCGTTGCCCCGCTTGATCAGGCTTTTCTGCGCTTGCGGGAGCAGTTCGATCGGAACCTGACGAGATAGATCGCCGCGATCAATCAAGAGTGCGTCCGAGTGGGAGGCGATCTCCTCGAGATTCTGGACCCCGCGCCGCGACTCGATCTTCGAAATGACGAAGGCATCGTTGCCCACATGATTTCGAATCTCGAGCACGTCGTCGCCACTGTTGGCAAACGACAGGGCGAAATGCGTGATTCCGAGGTCCCTCCCTATCTGGAGCGCCACAACATCCTTCGCGGTCAACGGCGGAAGGGTGAGATCGCGCTCAATGACGACGGCCTTGTTCTGACCCACCGGACCACCCTGCAGCACCCGCATCACGACCGACCCGTCATCACGGGACACGACCTGGGCCAATGCCGAGTTGAAATCGAGGCGGACGAAATCTCCCGGCATCAACAGATCAACACTTTCCGGCGGATTGAAGTTGAAGTTCTTGCCATCGGCCGGGACTCTTTTTCTATGAACCGTGACGAGGGCATGGTCACGCAACGTGATTTGTCCATCAACAAAACGGCCCGTGCGAATCTGGGCCCCTTCGCTGTCCAGACAGATCGGAACATCAGTCGCTCCCCGGATGATCTTGATGAGCCGCGGCAGATCGGCCGGCTCCGTATGAGAAAGGTTGATGCGAAACAGCGTGGCTCCGCTCTGCTCGAGACGCTGGATGGTGCGAGGGTCCATAGACGCCGGCCCGAGCGTGCACAACAGCTTGAGCTTGGTGTGCGCCGCCTCCCCACCTGTGGTGAAGGCTTGACTCATCGGATTCTCGCTAACCGGATTCAGAACAACCATGTGATTTGTCTCCTCAGACTTTCTTTCATTGAGCCCCTGCGGGCCCGGATCAAATTGATTTCAAACTCTCCGTGGACCGGCAAGACCGGGATCGCCGCGGGTCAGGCCCGCCAACATCGTCCTTCTCATATCCGCGAGCGGTTCGCGATCGCTTCCGAGATTTCGGCTGGTATTTCGTAGCCGTGGCGCTCCATCTCGTCGCTCACCTCAGGAAGTATGTGAGCCAGATCGAGAGGATCGAACCTCTCCCACTTCTGCATGCGGTCGGTTCGTACCGTCTCATTGGCCGCTCGCACGATCTCATCTGTCATGTCGACTCGCGCATGAGCACAGATCCGGTCCATGTGACCGAAGGGATCTGTGACAAAGTCCTCGTACCTGAGACGAAGCACCCGCCCGCTTTCAAAGCTCTCGAAATCCCGCTCGGCTTTCTCGGAGCACCGCGACCATTGACGGGCGATCACGGTGAGCATGTCGTACACCCTCAGATCGTCTTCGATGCCCTTGTACCGCGGTCCCCAAACGGACAGATACTTACGCTTGAGAACGCGCTTGTCGATCTGTTGACGTGCGTACTTCGCGGCGTAGTGGTGTAGCTGGGACGTAGGTGTCGATTGGATCCGCCACAAGAGCCCGCGGGCCGAAACCGTGCGCTGCCATTTCAGTTCAACCGAACTGATGAACGAGAAAGGTGATCGGACCACGTAAACGAAGACCGCCTCAGGAAAAATGGCACGCACATAGGGAATCCTCAGAATGTTGACCGGCGTCTTTTCGACGATCCTTTTCCCGCCCTCTGTGTTCTGATATCTGAGAAACTGGCGGCGGATATAGCGCCGAACCCTCGGTGTGGCGTCGGATTCCTCAAACTCGTCGTGTTCTCTGGCGGGGTCGGCAAACTGCCACAGGTTGCGAGGTTCGTACCATGCCGTGACATCGGGATGGGCTGCGAGCACCTTCTGAATGATGCTGGTTCCTGATCGAGTGTTTCCGAAAACGATGATCGGGGGCCGAAGATCTCGCGACGCCGAGCTCTTGCTGCGAGAACGGGGAAGTGGGGCGTGGATGCTCATCGTGATTCGTCGGGTTCCGGGTTGAGGACGGCGCGAATGGTTTGGAAGAGAATGTGGAGGTCTCCGCCGAGGGTGCGGGTGAGGGCGTAGTCGACGTCGAGTTTGATG
>JAHEJY010000017.1 GCA_024638625.1 Actinomycetes bacterium | reverse complement strand
GGCCGAACTTCTGTGCCAGAAAGTTCATCTCGTTGGTTGCTTTGGAGCAGCTGAACATCCCAAATGACGTCGGGCCGTGTTCGTCTTTGACCCGCTGCAGTCCAGATGCCGCTACTTGCAGTGCTTCATCCCACTCAGCCCTTCGAAAGCCATGGCCTTCCCGAATCATCGGATGCGTCAAGCGCTCGTATCGTTTTCCCATTTTCACCTCCTTCCCTTCGAAGGTGATACTACGGCCGGGCTGCGGGTCCGTCCGGCGCGGTTAGGCGCAGCCCTCCATGAGTGCGACTGCGTCAGCCAGCCCGATGCGAATCCCCCGGACCAGGTTGTCCTGATCGAGCAGAAACACCAGACCGAACTGATCGTCGGTCTGAGGCTGGAAGACGAGGTTCTGACCCTCAAAGCTGCCGAACTCGGACCGATACTCGACCTGGTCGCCATAGGTTTCCACGACCGCGTCGGCGGTATCGCCCACCTCGATGCCCGAACGGGTCGCCAGGCCCGGCCGGGTCACCTCGATGTACTGCAATCGGAGTTCCTTGCCGTCGCCGGCAAACAACATGTAGAGGCCGTCAGCGCCTCGGAAGGATCCGATCGCGCACTCCGGCAAGAAGAACTCGTACGCGTCATCGAGATCTACCGGATGCCGAGCTGCTGCGACCACCTCGCCGAGCGTAAGCCCTGGTCCGACCGGCCCGATTCGTTGCAGAAGGATTTCGGTTCCCTGGAGTGGACCAAACGTAACGTCGCGCATTTCCACGGTCGTGGTGCTTTCGAGCTCGTAGACAAGTGTGGCGTCGAGAAAGTTGGCGGCAGGCGGTGTGTCGATCACCTCGCCAGGTGGAATCTCGACGTGGTAGTCGCCGAGGTCGACAATCCATAGATCCGACCCGGTATTGGCCAGGGTGAGCCATTGACTCGATCGGACTTCGATGGCCCACCGTTCCGCCCGGTTCGCACACTCGTCAACCCAGGCCCGTTTTACGTCGACCGACTTGCCGATATCGGTAAACGGACTGAATGGGCAAAACACGTTCTCGTCCGGGGTGGTTGTGGTGGTCGTCGACGTCGACGGCGCCACATTGGAGCTCGTCGACGAAATCTCTGCCTCGCCGGCGGAGGTACACGATGCAAGGACCAACACCAGCACTACCAGGCATCGCTTCACGACTGTCCCTTCTCTCCTCTGCATCTCTGTGAACCTCCGACGTCCACCAAGCGCCTCCGGTTCCAACCTATCGATGACGCACGGGCCAGCGCGGGATCGTTTCAGGGTGTTCCCCGATATCGAACGTCGTCGTCCGGGTCGAAACTATTGACATGAACAACATCAGCGCATCAATCAGAAGACAGTGGCGCCAGGCCAGCACGATGGCAGAGGCCACGCCGGACCATCGCAACCGCTTCATCGACGCCCTCCGTGCGATCGCCATCTTGATTGTCGTGTATGGCCACTGGCTGGTGGCAGTCGTGGTCGTGGGAGAAGATGGCATGACAGCCGGCAATCTCCTCGACGTGGAACCCTGGACCCAATGGCTCACGTGGGGCTTCCAGGTGATGCCCCTCTTCTTCATCGTCGGCGGATACGCCAGCGCAGCTTCGTGGTCCGCAGCATCTGACCGAAAGACGCCGTATCGCGATTGGCTGGCGGATCGGCTGCGCCGACTTTTCACACCCGTGGTTCCGCTCCTCGTATTCTGGGTTGTCGCCGCAAACCTGGGCCTGGCCGCCGGCCTCGATCCGGCCGTCCTCGGGCTTGCTTCCATGGCGGCTTTGGTTCCGGTTTGGTTCCTCGCCGTCTACCTGCTCATGACCATGGCAGCGCCGTACGCCTATCGATTGTGGTCCAGGCACGGATATGGATTCCTCGCCGGACTCATCCTCCTCGCCGCCGCTACTGATGCTGCTGTGCGTTTGATCGGCACGGTCTCGATTTCCGGCACGGAGGTCGATCTCGTCAACACAATCGGATGGGGAAACTTCCTGTGGGTTTGGGGTGCAATGCTGGTTATGGGTTTTGCCTGGCACGATCGCCGCGCCCCCCACCCGGTGGGAGCTGCCGGATTCGGTTTGATCTCACTTCTGCTGCTCACCGAGATCGCCGGATACTCGAGATCCATGGTCGGGGTCGCATCCGAGGGACTCAACAACAACTCCCCGCCCTCGATAGCCCTGATCGGGCTGGGCTTGCTCCACTTTGGAATCGCGCTTGGCATCGAGCGGCGGGCCAACATGTTCCTTCGACGCCAACGACCTTGGGCGGCAGCGATCGTCATGAACAGCTTGATCATGACCACCTACCTCTGGCACCTCACGGTCCTGGTGCTCGTGGTCGGCTTCGCCTCGAGCTTTGGCGGGTTTGGCTTCACGATCGACCCTGGAACGGTGACGTTCTGGGGGACCCGTCCGATCCTATGGATCGTCCTAACCATCATCACGCTGCCAGTGGTCCTGATGCTCAGCCGCTTCGAGCGCCCGAAGCGGGTCGCTGAGCATCCCCGGGTGTCACAACAGATGATCGGTGCGCTCTGCATCTTCGGTGGTCTTGCCACGATGGCGAAATACGGCGTCATCACAGGAACCGGCTTCAATTGGCCGGCCGCGCTCCTGCCGCTCGTGGGTGCCGGTCTCATCGGGCTGTTCCATCCGGCCGCGACCGAAGCACCGATCGACCAGACTCCCATGATCAAGTCGGCCGCCTGATCAGTCGGCCGACACGCTGAGTGACCCTGTCGCCGCCTAAACCGAATTGATCTGGACGTACAAGACGACCCGAAGTCAGGGGGGCAAAACCTCCGGGCCGTCTTGTACCTTCCAGCGTATAGGAAGCCCCGTCACTGTTCACGACATAATCCGAGCGACGGTTCTCAACGACAAGGAGTGAGCCCCAGGAGCTCTGACCTCCGGGCCGCGTCAACTCAAGGTTTTGCCCTGCGAGTACGACGATGGGTGGGTACAGCGAACGCTGAGAGGGACCGCCTTTTTGACCCGAGGTCGCGCATATTTTGTAGTGGTAATCGTCGCCCTCATCTTGTTCGTCGATGCCACGCCCTCCAGTTCGCCAGGGCCAACCGGGCCGAGGTGCGTTGACATCGAACCTTGCTGCTTGTTTCAGGATTGCTACTAGCAACGTTGCTGCTCAGTTGTCGGCAATAGCCCAGAAGTAGTGCGACGCCACCGACCGGTAGGGTCGAAACGGATCACCAAGAGGCTCTAGATCATGAGCAGTCGGAACATCCGCGAGCCCATAGGCCGCGGCGTAGCCCTTCCTGATGCCGAGATCCCGGGTGGACCAGACATCCATTCGATGGAGCGCTGAGATGAGAAACATCTCGGCCGTCCAAAGACCAATGCCCCGAACCTGTATCAGCTCGTCGATGACAGTGTTCTCATTGCGCCTGCCGGCAGAGGAGAGATCGACGCGACCGTCGGCTACATGCGCTGACAGATCGAGAAGCGCCAAAGCTTTGTTGTTCGAGAGCCCGGCTGAACGCAATGTTTCCATGGGAGTGGACAGAAAGGCCGCCGGGGTTGCATGTCCTCCGATCGCATCGACCGTTCGAGACCAGATCGTCGCTGCGGCTTTGCCAGAAAGCTGTTGGTAGCAGATCGCCTCGGCGAGGGTCTCAAAACGCTCGGCCATGCGCGGCTTGCGACCCCAGGTCGGGTAGCCGAACCGATCGATGAGCGCGGCAAGAACAGGATCGCGGGAACCAAGTTCATCCGCCGCGCGTTGTAATACCGACATGCGGGGATTCTGCCACAACGCCTCCGCCGGAGGCCCGAGGCCGGGACGCTCCGATACGATACGAGCAGCACCGTGTGGCCCCACCCCACGAACAGGAGACGACATGTTCGATTTCAAGAGCAAGACCAAGATGATCGATCCGGAAGACGCGCTAGCCGGTCGCCCGGAACCCATTGCCGTGAACCAACCCCACTTCGTCAACGGCAACACGATCGGCCCTGACTTCCCAGCTCACCTGGAGCTCGCTGTCTTCGGCATGGGTTGTTTCTGGGGCGCAGAACGATTGTTCTGGAATATCAAGGGGGTGTTCAGCACCGCGGTGGGTTATGCCGGCGGCTTCACCCCACATCCAACGTACGAAGAGGTGTGCTCCGCCAAAACCGGTCATACCGAGGCAGTGCTGGTCGCCTACGACCCCGCCGAAGTCACGTACGAACAGCTTCTGAAAACGTTTTGGGAGGAACATGATCCAACCCAGGGGATGCGGCAGGGCAACGATGTCGGCACCCAGTACCGGTCTGCGATCTACGCGACCAACGACGCTCAGCTGGCGCTTGCCTCGTCGACCCGAGATATGTTCCAGAGCCGGCTCGATGACGCCGGATATGGCGAGGTTTCTACCGAGATTGCTCCTCTTGATGATTTTTACTACGCCGAGACCTATCACCAGCAATATCTCGCTAAGAATCCGAATGGCTACTGCGGAATCGAGGGGACCGGAGTCAGCTGCCCGATTGGACTTTCGAACGCCTGAACGGGTTGTTGGAAATCCATTCGAGCCGAGCGGGCGTCGCCGGTAGCATCGGCCTGTGACCACCAACAACAAAACTCCCGATCCCGCACCTGAAAAGCCGCCGACGGAAGATCCGGTCGAAGAAAACATCGTTATCGACGGGTTCGTGCACCAGATACCCGACGTTGATCCGCAAGAGACCTCCGAGTGGATTGAATCCCTCGACGCGGTCATGGCCGAGGACGGCGCGGCCCGGAGCCAGTTCCTCCTGGCCAAGCTCATGGAACGCGGTCGACAAATCGGGCTTGGCGTCCCATCACGTACTTCGACTCCGTATATCAATACGATTCCGCCCGAGGACGAACCCATCTACCCGGGCGACCTCGAACTCGAATCACGCCTTCGGAAATACATACGGTGGAACGCAGCGGTCATGGTTGTAAGGGCCAACCATGTTGCCAAAGGGATCGGCGGCCACCTATCAACGTTTGCGTCCTCGGCCTTTCTCTACGAGGTCGGTCTCAACCACTTCTTCCGCGGCAAAGACGGCGGCCCCGGCGACGCCGTGTATTTCCAGGGCCATGCGGCGCCGGGCATGTATGCCCGCGCCTACCTGGAGCGCAGGCTTCACGAAGACGACCTCGATCAATTCCGCATGGAAGTCGGCACCCCCGGTCTTGCTTCCTATCCGCATCCCCGGCTCATGCCCGAATTCTGGGAGTACCCCACAGTCTCGATGGGGCTGGGGCCCATCAACTCCATCTATCAGGCCCGTTTCAATCGTTACCTCCACAATCGGGGGATAGACGACACCTCGGATACCAACGTGTGGTGCTTCATCGGCGACGGCGAGACCGACGAGCCGGAATCTCTCGGCGCCATATCGCTGGGCGCAAGGGAGAAACTCGACAATCTCATCTGGGTAATCAACTGCAATTTGCAACGCCTCGACGGACCGGTTCGTGGAAACGGCAAGATCATCCAGGAGCTCGAAGCGAGCTTCCGGGGAGCAGGATGGAATGTCATCAAGCTCATCTGGGGAGGAAATTGGGATGAGCTGCTGGCCAGGGATTACGACGGCGTGCTCGTCGACAAGATGAATACGTCGGTGGACGGCGAGTACCAGCGTTACAAGGCCGAAGACGGTGCTTATGTGCGGGAGCACTTCTTCGGGCCGGACCCGGCCCTCCGCAAGATGGTCGAGCACATGACCGACGATGAGGTATGGGCACTCCGTCGCGGCGGTCTCGACCCCCAGAAGATCTTCGCGGCCTACGACACCGCGACGAAGCTCGAAGGCGCTCCGACGGTGATCCTCGCCAAAACCATCAAGGGCTACACGCTCGGACCCGACGTCGAGGGTCGCAACGCCACGCATCAGATCAAAGAAATGACGAATCAGCAGCTCAAGAATCTGAGGGACCGCCTCAAGATGACCGACCTCATCGAAGACCATTGGTTCGAAGGCACCAACACACCTCCCTACTACCGTCCTCCCGAAGATTCACTCGAGTATCAGTACTTGATCGAACGCCGCAAGTCGCTCGGCGGGTTCCTGCCTTCCCGGCCGGCGGCTCTTCGCCTTCCTCTTACGCTCCCCGATCAGAAGGTATACGACGAGGTCTATGCGGGTTCGGGAACGGCCGAAGCCTCAACGACCATCGCTTTCGTTCGGCTGCTGCGGGCGCTCACCCGCGACCCTGAATTCGGACCCCGGGTCGTACCGATTGTCCCCGACGAGGCCCGCACGTTCGGCATGGAATCCATGTTCAAGGAGCTCAAAATCTACGCCAGCCAGGGACAACTCTATGAGCCCGTAGACCACGCCATGCTGTTGTCGTATGAAGAAGCCCAGTCGGGCCAGATCCTGGAAGAAGGAATCACCGAAGCCGGCTCGCTGGCGAGCTTCACGGCCGCAGCCACGTCATACGTGACCCGCGGAGTACCGATGGTCCCCTTCTTCATCTTCTACTCGATGTTCGGATTTCAGCGGGTCGGTGACGCGATCTGGGCAGCGGCAGATGCCGGAGCACGCGGATTCCTTCTGGGCGCGACTGCCGGCCGTACGACTTTGAACGGCGAAGGACTGCAGCATCAGGACGGCCACAGCCTCCTCGTTGCGTCCACCGTGCCGTCCTGCCAGGCATACGACCCGGCCTTTGCATACGAGACAGGCGTCATCATCAAAGACGGTCTGGAGCGGATGTACGGACCCCAGGACGAGAATATCTTCTACTACGTGACGCTCTACAACGAGAACTACGTGCAGCCGCCAAAACCAGATGGCGTCGACGCCGGCATCCTCGCAGGCATGTACCGATTCGCGCCGGCACCGGACGGCCCCGAAAAGCGTGCGACGATCATCTTCTCAGGGTCGGCCAATCTTGCAGCCAGGGAGGCTCAATCCGAACTGGCCGAACGATGGGGAGTCGGCGCCGAGTTGTGGAGCGCGACGAGCTATAAAAAGCTCCGTGAGGACGCCCTGGCGGTCCAGCGGTGGAACCGTCTCCATCCAACCGAACACTCCCACGAACCTTATGTGACCCAGCAGTTGCACACTTCCCAGGGCCCCGTGATCGCCGTTAGCGACTACATGGTTTCTGTAGCGGATCAAATCGCACGATGGGTGCCGCGTCGTTTCGTTCCGCTCGGGACCGATGGATTCGGCAGGAGCGATACCCGGGAAAATCTCCGACGGTTCTTCGAAACGAATGCCGCTCACGTCGTCATCGCCGTCCTGCGTGCCCTCGCTGATGATGGCGAAATCGATAACCAGGTCGTAGCCGAAGCCATTGCCCATTACGACGTGGACGCAAACGCAGGCGAACCCTGGAATCGTTAGTTGAAAAGCTTCGTCGCCGGAGCACTGGTGCTGGTCGCGTCGCTGACGGCCGGCCTCGTCTTTGCCTCCTCATGGATCGCCGGACCCATGCTCGATCAAGGCCGGGCCGAGGCCGCCATGGACGGCCTGGAACAACAACCCGATGTCGCCACGGCACTCGGCACCGTTGCGGTCTCAGAGACACTCCTGCGGGTAGACCTCGAATCGATCGCCCGACCCATCATCGGCGACCTATTCGATATTGTCGGTGACCAGGCCCAGGAGTTTCTCACCGACACCGCTATCGGTGTAGTCGCAAGCGGACAGGTGGCTCCACTGTGGAACGTGCTGGTCAGCGAGGCATTCGCCGAGCTGTCATCCGCCCTGATGAGTGCTGAGGAACCTACCCGCCCGGTTGGTCTCAACCTCACAAAGGTCGCCGACGACCTTCTGGTCGAGTTTGGTCTCCCGTCCGGTTTGGTACCCACTGCGGATTGGCGACTCGAACTGCTACAGCCATCGGACCTGATCGATTTCCGCGACGTGGTACAACCAGCCATCAAATATGGCCCATGGCTACCCTGGATTGCTCTCACCGCCCTCTTCGGCGCGGTTGCGATCAGGCGGGAGGTTTACGCGACGGTCGGCTGGTGGCTGATGGGCGCTGCAGTCGTGACAGCTGCGTTCGCGTCATGGGCTCCCAGGCTGCTCGATAATCGCCTTGCCCAGGTAGAGAACGAGCAAAACCGCAAAGCGTTCGAGATCGTGGTCGATGCGTTGATCACCGACGGCGTCTCCTCGTCGATTCGCATCGCAGCCGTCATAGCAGCCCTCGGAGCGGCCTTACTTATCGGCCGACGTGTGGTTCAGAGAGATTGATACCACTCTGCGATCGCTTCGCCTATCTCATCTGGTGAATCCTCTTGAACGAAATGAGAACCGGCAACGGTTATCTCGGTTTGGTTGAGCCACGATCTACAGAACTCTCGTTGCCCACCGACCAGAATCGAACCCGGCTCGGCGTTGACAAACAGCTTCGGGATCTCGGTCGATGCGAGCCAGTCGCTATAGGCAGCCACAATGTTGAAAACATCCTGTGGCCGGCCATCGATCGGGATCTCCCTCGGCCAGGTGAGCGTTGGGAGCCGGTGCTTCTCCTCGAGAAATGGCCGCCGATACTCATCGCGCTCTTCAGGCGTCAGATCCCGCAATATCGAGGCCGGAAGGATCCGCTCAACAAAGACATTCTTCCCGATCACCATTTCCTCCCCCGCCTCGCTCCGCATGGCCTCGAAAACCGGGCGCGCCGCCTCGGGCCAATCTTCCCAACGAAGCGGCCGGACGATCGATTCCATATAGGCAAGGCCCATGACCGAGTCCGGATGCCGGAACGCCCAGTCAAAACCCAGCGCCGATCCCCAATCGTGGAGTACGAACACCACGTCAGTACTCACTCCCAACTCAGTCAAAAGTGCGTCCAGATAACGACGATGTCCGACGAATCGGTAATCGTCGGGATCGTCGGATTTTTCCGAATCACCCATGCCAATCAGGTCCGGGGCAATGCATCG
This sequence comes from Actinomycetes bacterium, assembly GCA_024638625.1. Lineage (GTDB taxonomy): Bacteria > Actinomycetota > Acidimicrobiia > Spongiisociales > SHLN01 > JABDOU01. The sequence goes on along the minus strand of JAHEJY010000017.1, from coordinate 22,613 downwards.
AGCCTTTTGCGAGAGGTGCGGGATGATGTTGCGCCACAAGTACGACGACGTCGGGTTGCCATGGAGTAATACGATCGGAGATCCCGAGCCGGCCTCGACGTATGCCATTGTCTTGCCCAAGACCTTTGCAAAACTCTTATCCACGTTTCCGGCCTCCTCGCATGCTGACGGTTTGAGGGGTTATGACACGAGCAGGCGGGCGTTGAGCCGGAGCCACTCGACTGTCCGATGGTTGTAGTCGTCGTATCCGTCGTCAAGGAGATCAATGAACCCCTGGATACCCTGTTGTGCCAGGTGCGGGACGTTGAGCCGCGCCAACTCCAGGAAATCGATCGCGAGATCTACCACCATGCGCCGGGCATCGGCGGACAGTTGGTGCACATCACAAAACAGGTGAAATCGGTCTAGAGAGTCCACGTGCCGCATCCCCTCGTTGAGATCGTCAGGCGGAACAAGCGGCACCCAATGCCGGGCAGCAACGGCGATATCGAACAGCCGGTCAACCGGGCGGAGATAGTCGAAATCGACCAGGCCGACTACGTCCCCGTCTACGAACACGATATTGGCGACGCAGATGTCGTTGTGACATACCAAGGATCCTTCCGAGGTGAGCGGGTAGTAGTTGCCTGCTGCCTGGTTCCATATCACGCCAGGCGGCACCTCGAACGATGCCGCAGCTTCGTGAAGCTCGCTCTGAAGCTTCGCGACTTCGACGAGAGCTTCCTCTGTGGCGGCCCACGGTGGCATGAAGCCGTCTGGTCCGAACTTCGGATGGGCGGTCTTTCCCGGAATATATGACACGACCTCGCGGTCCTGCTCGTCGAATCCAAGCGGCTCAGGCACTCGTAGCACGCCTGCTCCCCGGAGGTGTCTCAAGAATGCCTGAACCACCTCACTCGATGAATGCGACGGCCGCCGGACGGTGTCACCGATCCGAACGATGGCTCCGACGTTTGCCGTACCGCCGCGCAAAGGGACCTCGGTCACGATGCCATACGCGCCGCAATCTGGCGGTCATCGAGCCCGGACAGATCGTGGGCATACCAGGCCTCGATGTGAGAGGTTGACGCGCCCGGCTCGAGGCCGATCAACGGTCCGAGGGTTTCCAGTTCGAGAAACAGATGGTTGCTGTAGCACTGTCCAGCGGCGCCCTGATCCAGGTAGGTGCCGATGAGTTTGTTCGTTCGCTTGACAAAGAGCTCGTCACCGAGCCGATAAGCCAACCACCCTTCGGAGAGACCAACCCCCACTTTGAAAGGATCCTTGCGATCGGCTTCGACCACGATGCAATCACTTTCGAACCTGATGTCGCTCAGTTGCGTGTAGGGCCACACAGCCACACGGTCGGAGGCCTGGAAGCCGTATTCATCCACCTGGGATCGGGAGACCGGCACATACCCACATCCGCCGATCCGCAGCTGGGTGATGGCCCACGGGGCCAGCTCCTTGTGTTGATCTCCTCCGTTGGTGATGGCGTGTTCGATGACGAAACTGCCGTCACGTGCGCGAAGACGCAGGCTTTTCACAACTCCGATGGCGTCCGGAGCAGCCACCACGCTGAGGCCGTCATCGTGCTCGACGACCGTGGAACCACGGGACTCCTTTGCATACGTCGTGTGCGGTTGCTCGGGTCCGATCCAGAGACGATGACCTCCGAGAATCGGATACGGACCACTTCCCGACGGAACCGTGAGGTCGGGCAATTCGATGAAAAGCGTTGGACCGTCGAGCCTTCGGAAGTCGAACACTCGCATCGGGCCTTCGATCGTCACAACAGCAGTCAGTCGATCGTCCGACATCCTCAACGCCGGCAGTCCCATGAAGAACGTTTCTTCGATCACCGCTACGGAACCAGCACTACTTTGCCGGTTGTCTCCCGTCCCTCCAGAGCGGAGTGGGCGGCAGCGGCATCGGCGAGGGTAAATTCGGCCCCAATTCGAACAACCAGATCCCCTGACTGAATCCAACCGAGCACCTCGCCGGCGCGATGATGAAGATCCTCGTCAGCGGCGATGTAATGGAACAGTGTTGGTCGGGTCAGGAACAGACTGCCGTTCTGTGCGAGCAGACCCGGATTGAAACTTTCGATCGGACCTGATGATTGGCCAAAGAGAATCATCGTTCCTCGCATCCTGATCAACTCGAGTCCCTCGAGGAACGTCGTGCGCCCGACCGAGTCATAGATGACGTCGAACGGTCGATCGGCGCCGAGTAGTTCTCTGGATGCGGCAGCGAAGTCGGACTCCGTGTAACGAATCACGTGATCGGCCCCGGCGTCGCGCGACAGGTCTTCTTTCTCCTCCGTGGAAACCGTCGTAACCACCGCCGCACCGGCCATCTTGGCCATTTGGGTCAGCAACAAACCAACCCCGCCGGCCCCGGCATGAATGAGACACGTATGAGAGGCTCCGAGCGCAAAGGTGTCGTTGGCAAGGTAATGAGCAGTCAACCCGGCAACCATCGCGGCAGTCGCCGCGGCGAACGTCACCCCTTCCGGCACGGCCACGGCCCGGTTGGCGTTGATGAGATGATGACTCGTGTAGGACCCGGGCTCGCTTGGCCAGACAACGTGATCGCCGACCGCGAATCCACCGACACCGTCTCCGATCGCCACAACGACGCCCGAGCCGTCGAGACCTGGAGTGAAAGGAAGGTCCACCGGATACAAGCCGACCCGGTGATAGGTGTCGATGTAGTTGAGACCGGCGGAGCGCACCTCAACAAGGAGCTTGCCTGGCTCGACTGCCGGAATTGGCCCGGTGGACAGCTCAAGGACCTCGGGACCGCCGGTTGATGTGAACGAGATATAGCTGCGCACGTACCGGATCGTAGCGTTATCGGCGGTTCGATCGCTTCCGCATGACGTCAGATAGGAAGATGGGTCCAGCATGTGGGGCCCAAGGATCAGCAGGACCATCTGTGTAACCGGGCCGAGGTGGTTTACGTGCCGGTCGCACGTTTTGGGGATCTGCCGACCCGGCATCGAGCCGCTTTTCCGTGGATCCCAGCACCTTGTCGCTCCATCGAGCGACCCGCGACGCGGGGCACCCGCCGCGGCATTTCGTTGGGATTCGTCCGCGCGATTTGACGGTCACGCTCCTGCCGCAATGGCTACACGTGATCGACTCGGGCCGCGGCATGATGACCACATCTCGCCGCAGTTGGCTGAGATCGATCACCAGGCCGGGTTCTGCCCGGCACGTTCGACAGTATGTCGGAGGAGGGGGTATCGGCGTCGCTTCGAACGTCGTGCCACATTCCCAACAGGCTGCCCGTTCCTGTATAGCCATACCATCAATGTATCGCAGGGCCTGGCGCACCGATGCAGATGCGGCCGGTTCTTTGGGGACCTTGGTCGGCCGAATTCTTAGAATCTCACCATGATCACGCAACCTCCGGCCCGGAATCGGCTCGTCGATGCCGCGCGCCTTCTCGTCCCGATCGCTGTATTGCTCTGGTTGATCGAGGCCGTCGACGTCCTAGTGTTTTCCAATCGTTTGGAAACCCACGGGATCGCGCCCCGACAGGTTGACGGGCTCGAAGGGATCGTCTTCTCACCGTTTCTGCACGACGATGTTGGCCATCTGGTCGCCAACACGGCACCGCTCCTGGTTCTCGGGGCTCTCGTCTTGGCCTCGGGCCGGCGTGTTTTCTGGGAAGTAACGATCGGTGCCGCAGTCTTCGGAGGGCTGGCTACATGGCTGCTGGCACGGGTAGGCAACCACATCGGGGCCTCCCTGGTGATCTTCGGATACTTCGGCTTTCTATTGGTAGATGGATTCATCGGCCGCAGCCTCCGATCCATCGTTATTGCAGTCATTGCCGCGGTGCTGTACGGGGGCATTCTGTGGGGCGCACTCCCGACGGCGGGAGCCGGAGTCTCATGGGAGGGGCATCTGTTCGGTTTGCTGGCCGGTGGATTCATCGCCTACACCCGCCATCGAACACCGACACCATCGCACACCGCTAGACGACGTCGCTGATCGGTCCGTCAGCCGGGACTGGCACCGTTATTCATGGCGGGTATTCATGGCAGGTATTCATGGCAGCGTCCCATCCTTTTCTCATCGTTGCTGCCGTTTGCCATCTTCTCGCTTCGTGCTGCCATCCTCGCATCGTGACTGAAAACCGCTTCACTACCAGCCACGTGCGTACACCCCGGCGCGCCGAAAGCGCACCTAAGCATGCTTGAGCGGTCTCTCCCCGGTCTCTCTCTCCACGGAGTTTGACTCTTTTCCGTGGTATTCCACGGCAAGAAAAGCGCCAGATGGCGCCATGTAGCGACCGCGAGTGAGATCAGCGAGGATCACCGTATTCAGGTCTCCCTCGCCCGCCCATCCATCTCGGTTTGAAGGGCCGGCCAGTTAACCCCAGTTGCCGTGCGCAGCGAGCGCGGGCGCGGCAGCCGCGATGAGGAGGGCAAGGTTGGTGAGAACTGCTACAACGAGACGGCGCTTCATATGGCTCCTTGATTCGGCATCGGTTCGACAACAATGGCAACGTTGTCTTTCCGGAATCTCTCCGAACCTGGCTCGGGAGCCGCAAGCAGTCCCAGGCATCTGGCGGATCCCCTACGGGCGTGCGCCGATCACGGCCGTCGGGAGATGTATGGGACGCTAGAAAGAGCCCGGTTGCCGACTACGCAACGTATCGAGATCTCGACGAACGGTCGTTTCGCTGACTCGAAAGACCCGGGCCAATTGCTTGATGGGCGGAGACGATATCCCAGCGGCGCGCGCCTGGTTCACCATGCGTCGCATCCGATGCCGACGTCGTTCTCGCAGGTCGGCGACGTCAGCATCGTCCGGGCGCGATAGTGTCCATTCGACTGCGATGGGGTGGTCCACCTGATTGCGAATTGTCACTTCTTGATGACGAACTTCCGTCAACATCCATGATTCGACGATCCGCTCGGCGGTATTCGTTCGGAAGGCCCGCTCTCGCAGCCCCACCGGCAGATTGACCACACGACGGTTCAACTGGTCGTAGGCGTGTTCGATGGCTTGTGCTTGTCTTGCTCGGTCGCCGCACTCCGAAAACGCTTCCGCGAGCAACAGATACGAGCGGTGACGCGAATACCACGTCATATCGGCCGCCATTCCGGCGGCGGCAGCCTCACGCGCGGCTCGATGATTGCCAATGCGAGCCAGGGCGAGCGCCCGCATCGCAGTGATCGGGCCGAGGTGGTTGCTGGATCTGAGCTCTTGCCGGAATCGCTCCGCCTCATCAAGATCGAGGAGGGCAGCTCCAGCATTCCCGGACTCGATGGCGATCAACGATCGCGACAGCAACGCGTTGAGAACGCCCCACTTGAGATCGAGCTCCCGGTTCCGCTCAACCGCGTGATCAATGGCCCGCTGTGCCTCACTCTTCTGTCCTTTGTCGTACAGCAGCAGCGCTTCGAGTTCCGCCGCCCAGGTTTCGGCACTTACCACGCCATGACGACGACCGAAGATGCGAGCAATCCTCACGAGATCATCGAGTTGTTGGTCGTTGCCAACTGTTTCGTACAAGGCTGAAGCCATGGCCAATCCGGCCATGGTTTCGAGGTAGACCGATCCGATCTTGCGGCCGATCGACATAGCAGTCTCCGCGGACGCAATGGCATCGGCCAGTCGATCGAGATTGAGGTATGAGATCGAGAGGTTCCACTGAGACACGGCCATGCGATGCTGGTACCCGACCTTGACAGCCAATTCGTAGACAGCGAGCTGCTGATTGATCGACTCCCCGATGTTGCCGGCTTCAAGATCGCGTAGAGCTCGAACGTTCAACAGATCGGCTCGCAAAATGTCGTCGTTGGTCAGGTTCAGCCCCTCAGACACAATCCGTTCGAGCTCATCGGTGCGCGCGGTGCTGAGCAGCAACATACCGAAAATCGTCAGGAGTTGCACCCGAAGACGTTGCGAAATGCCTTCGATCGCCAGGATGTCTTCGACCTCGGCGGCACCGATCACGGCATCACCTTGCAGCCTTCGAATCCGGCCGCGAAGCAGGCCGAAGGCACCGCGATCATCAGGCGTGGTGGCCAGCGCCAACCCGCTCGCGCACGCGGAAACTGCCTCCTCGAAGCGGTCCTGGACCCGGAACAATTCCGCAGTGAGGCGAAGCGCCTCGAGCCGCTCGGCGTCGGAATCTGCCAGGTCCTGGAGGAGGGTCGCGAGGTCGGTGCGATCGGGTGATTCATTGATTGATGCCAGCACCTCGACGTACCGGCTCACAGCTGCCAATAGCTCCGAACGGCCAAGTCCTCCCGACTCTCCGGCGGCAATCGCCAGTTCGAAATGACGGGCAGCAGCGGCCGGTGCGTGGAGAGAAAGAGACTCTTCCGCCAGCAGCATGTAACCAACGGCGGCGGCTTCCAAGAGACCCCCGTGGGCGGCGTGATACACGAATGGTGCCAACTCCGGATAATTGCTGTCCGCCATCCAGACTGCCATTCGACGGTGCCACTCCTCGAACGCCTCAATACTGAGCGCGGCAAGGATCTCGTCCCGGGTGACTTCGAGGTCGATCTTGAAACAGCCATCCTCGGCCCATATGTGCCCGCCCCGGGCCAGCCTCTCCAGGGAATCAGCAAGCGAACGACCGCCCATCACGGCGCTCAGCTCCGGCTGTGTCAGTCCGCGATCTGCCACCGCCAACACTTCTGCGACCTCGAGATCCCGGCTGTCGATGGCACGAATGCGGGATGCCACTGCGGCCGAGAGCGAGGCAGGAATCCGTTCCTGCTCTTCATCGTCCATCTGCCCCTGTACCAGGAGCGCCAGATAAAGGGGCACCCCACCCGACTGCTCGTGTAGCTGCTTGCCCATCGATATCGACAGCCCGGCATAGGCCGCTTGCTGGATGAACTCCTCGGACTCGTGCAGTTGGAACCTCGGCAACGTAATCGTTTCCGATCCGACGACGCGGTCTGCTGCGCTAAGAGCTTCGATCACGCCTGGTCTTACGTGAAGCGCATCGCTGGAATAGCTGACGATGACAGCACACCCTGACAGGATCAACCGCTCAATGAGCTCGGACAGCATCGCCGCGGTATCGAGGTCCACCTTGTCGATGTCATCGAGAATCAGGGCGCGAGGGTGGTCAGAAAGGAGTGCCACCAGCACTCTGATCAGGGACTCGCGAGTCCTGCTGGTCTCATCCTCGATTGGCGGAAGGCGTTTCATGTTGGTCGGCAGATAGCTGACGAGCTCCGGGATCAGCCGCCCGGCAGCTGCGATCCACACAGCGGGAACCATCGACTCGACCCTGAGCACCGTAGCGCCATCGAGCAGTTCTCTTATAACCGCGACGACTGTCGCATATGATCCTGCGAAAGTTTCGTCGCAAGCCCGCCGCAATACCCGGCATTCACGCCAATACAACTCTGATTCGAGTTGCTCGAGGAACGTGCTTCGGCCGATCCCGGTCTCGCCTTCGACGAACACCAACTCCCCTCGCGTGGCAAAAGAAGCCTGAACAACCTTCAGCACGTGCTCGAGCTCGGACGATCTTCCAACGTAGACACGATCGCTGCGGACGGGGTGATCGCGGACCTCGCTTGACTCAATCAGCCGGAAGAGAGAACGTGTGCTGACAGAAAGCTCCCGCTGGTATTCAGTCTGATACTGGATGGCCAGTTCGTCAAAATACTCGAGCGCCTCGTTTCGCCTGCCCAACAAGTGCAACGTCTTCATGATCCGTTGGTGAACCGATTCACGCTGGGGCGTTATTTCGGCCAGTCTTCGGAGCGTTGCCAGCGAACCGACGAAATCGCCATCCGCAGCCGTCACAATTGACAGCTGTTCCAACGCCTCGCTCATCTGATTTCGATAGAAACGCTGTTGCGGTAGGACCCACGGCTCGAAGAGACCGAGAGCAAAGTCACCTCGATAAAGGTCGACCGCTGTCTCGAGACTCTTTCGCTGGTCGGATCGGGCCGTGCCGGACTTCATGGCCGCTCTTACGAGACGATCGAACTCGAGAACATCGACTGAGGGCTCCGAGTCTGGCCGGAGTGAGATCCAACTGTGGCCAACGTCGAGCAGCTCAGATGCGGTGTCGGCGCCGACAGCGTTTTTGAATTTCCAGATTGCTTGACTGAGCGTATTGCGCGCTTCGGTGGGTGATTGATCTGGCCAAAGCCGATCGATCGCAACGTCCCGATGGACAGGTGCGTCAGATGCCAACAGGAACGTCAGCAGACTTTTGGAGATCGTGGACGGAACGTCGAGGTCGGTGCCATCTCGCGCGAGTGAGAAACTACCGAATAGCCGAGCTCGCCACCGTGACAATTCCACATCCTCCGTTCAATCGAGGGTACAGACCTCGATTGCCCCCGGGGATGGAAGTATATGGCTGAAGCAACCTCGTCACCAGAACGGGCGTGTGCCGGCTATCGGCTCGTCACGTGGTTGTTAGCCCGGCTGACATCCTGCGGATCTCGTCCAACAGTATCCGCTCCTGCACGAAGAGATCGTGCTCCGTTGGTTCACCCTCGACCGGATGGGGGCTCTTGAAGTAGTAGCCAAGCCAGTTTTGGACACCTTTGTTTCCCGCCGTTTTCGCCATGTCAAGGAAACGGGCGAGATCGAGAACGATCGGAGCTGCCAGGATCGAGTCCCGGCAGAGGAAGTTGACCTTTATCTGCATCGGATAGTCCAACCATCCCACTAGGTCGATGTTGTCCCAACCCTCTTTGTTGTCACCAGCCGGGGGGTAGTAATTGATGCGGACCTCATGCGAGAGGTCGCCATACAGGTCTGGATTCTTGGCAGGTTCTAGCAAAGCGTCGAGAACGCCGAGCTTTGTGATCTCCTTGGATCGGAAATTGTCTGGATGATCGAGCACCAATCCGTCGCGATTGCCGAGGATGTTGGTGGAGAACCAACCGCGGATACCGAGCCGCCGCGACTTGAGACCGGGAGCGATGACCGTCTTCAAAAGCGTTTGACCCGTCTTGAAATCTTTGCCGGCGATGGGGACTCCATACTGTTCGGCCATCTGCTCCAGAGCCGGGACATCTACAGTCACGTTGGGAGCTCCGTTTGCGAAGGGAACGCCTGCCCTGATCGCGGCGTAGGCGTAGATCTGGCTCGGCGCAATAGCCGAATCGCTGTTCTTGAGACCCAACTCGAACTCAGTGAGCGATTGGTGTACCGGAGTCGGGTGGTGATAGGCCTCGGTACTCCCGCACCAGACCATGACGAGCCGCTCACCATCCCGACGATAGGACTCGATGTCGTCGGTGATCTGTTCGACCAGATCCATGTACGAGTCACCGGTCTTGGTGTTCGGAGCCCCGGCCAAAGCTTGCACCCAGGTCTCATCGAAGACGGCAGATTTAGGAGAGATCTCTCGAAGATCGTCGGCAACTGCTGCCAGGTGTTCCGGCGTAAGTACACCTGACCGCTTCGCTACGTCGTAGGCGGTCTCGTTGAACGGATCCCAGGCACCGAAGGAGATATCGTCGAGCGCTACAACCAGATCGTTGATCGGTTGTCCATCCAGTTCTCCGTACTCGGTCAACGCGCCAATCGGGCGCCCCAGCCCCCGGCGGGCAAGCATGACGCCCGCCATGAGAGTCGATGAGACAGCTCCCAAACCCGGCGTCAGAATCCGTAGCTCACTCATGTCAGCACCCAATCTCTCTTCTGCCCTGACACGATACGACCCCAGAACAGTTTTTTCTAATTAAACTTTTTTATCTATTACTTAAGAAAGACACAAGTTTGAGCGAATCGGGTTCCCCAACAATCGCGGACCTTTCAGGCATCAGCCTGCAACAGCTCCGATATATCATCGCGGTAGGAAGCAGCGCCACGTTCGCGGAAATCGCAAGCGATCTCGATGTCACCCAGAGTGCGATATCGCAAGGGATCTCGCGTCTCGAAACCATATTGGGTACCGATATCGTCGAACCCGTTGGCCGGAGCCGCCGGCTCACGTCTGCCGGTGAGGAGGTCGCTCTGTACGCCGGTCAGGTATTGGAGGCCAGCGAAAGACTGCTCGAGGCCATCGGTGAGTATCGCGAAGGGAGATCCGGCACACTACGCATAGGGATGGTTGATGCAGCCGCGCTCTACATCTTCGATCAGGCGATCGCTGACTTCCACAACACAAACCCCAACGTCGAGCTATCGGTGGTGGTCGACGCCTCAGCTGAGCTTCTCGATCGCTTGAAGCAATTTCAGGATGAGATCGCGGTCGTGGTAAGCCCTGCGATCGGTTTTGAGACGACCGAGCTACGTTCCGAGAGCTTGCATCTCTATGGGCCATCCGAAGATTGGGAGCGTGGTTCGTGGGTGCTCTATCCGTCTGGATCCCACACGCGAGAACTGATTGACGAAGGCCTTAGATCCGCCGGGTTTCGCCCACGGTCGATCATCGAGAGCGACAACCCGGAGATCCAGCGCCAGTTGGCAAGAATGACGGACAGCTGGACCGTTCTGCCAGAGAGAGTGGCAGAGGCAGGCGAAGACCCACTGAACCTGGTGCGATCGACTATCGCATCCCGCACCTTCGTGGTCGCCCGAAGAACGGGATCCAAGCTATCAGAGCCGGCGAGGACCTTCATCGAGACGCTCCTCGGAGTTTGACCGTCTCCACAATCTCCACGCAATTATGGACGACCGCGAACCTCTTCAACTATGTTGAACCAGGACTGATAGGCGAGGACATGCCACAACCTTCATTCACGATTGGGATCGAAGAGGAATACCTGATCGTCGACCTGGAAACAAGAGAGCTGGTCCGGGAGGCTCCGTCCGGGCTGATGGCCGACTGCAAGAAGCTGCTGGGCGACAAGGCCAGCTCCGAGTTTCTGCAATCACAGATCGAGATCGGAACGAGCGTGTGTAGCAGCATTCGTCAGCTCCGGGAAGAATTGACGGAGCTGCGGCTCGGCGTGGCTGAGGTCACCGGCCGCTACGGGCTGGCGCCGATGGCGGCGTCCACCCATCCGTTCGCCGATTGGTCCCAACAATTCACCACAAACGCCGAGCGTTACAACGATCTCGCAGAGGACCTGAAGACCGTCGTGCGACGACTGGTCACGAGCGGAATGCATATTCACATCGGTATCGACGACGACAACCTTCGTATCGATTTCATGAATCAAGCCTCGTATTTCTTGCCACACCTGCTGGCGTTGTCGACGTCGTCGCCTTTCTGGGAGGGTGCCGACAGCGGTCTCAAGAGTTATCGAATGCCGGTCTTTCGAGCGCTGCCCCGAACCGGTATTCCACCCAAGTTCACGAGCTGGGGGGAGTATCAGCGCCATGTCGACATCCTCGTCGATGCCGGAGTGATCGAGGATGCGACAAAGATCTGGTGGGATCTGCGCCCGAGCGCTCGCTATCCGACGCTCGAGAGCCGCATCACAGATATCCCGACCCGGCTCGAGGATACGCTCGCGATAGGGACGCTGTTCCGTTCGATCATGCATATGCTGGATCGACTCCGGCGCGATAACCGCCGATGGCGCCAATACTCCGAGATGCTCATCGAGGAGAATGTTTGGCGCGCCGAGCGCTATGGCATCGACCACTCTTTGATGGATTTCGGCAAGAGCCAGCTGGTGCCTTTCAAGGAGCTCGCATATGAGCTCGTCGAGCTCGTTCGCGAGGACGCGGAGGAACTGGATTGCGTCGCCGAGCTAGAGCACGTTCGTACCATTACCGAGCAGGGCACCAGCGCCGACCGTCAACTGAATGTGTACGCCAAATCGGTAGCTGGTGGGCGCTCCCATCATGACGCGCTCTGCGACGTCGTCGATTCTCTGGTCCAAGAAACCATCGCAGTCTGATTGGGCTACAGGAATAGGACCGGCTCTGTCGTGGTTCTCCCCGGTGGCTGAAGCACAGGTGAGATTTTGAACCAATCCGGAGAAGCAATGGATACGTCGACCGGCGGCACGTCAGATGCCGCGCCCATCACGATCTACACGACTGCGTGGTGCCGCTATTGCGACAGGGTGAAGGACATCTTCGACAACAAGGGATTTGCCTACGTGGAGATCGACGTCGACAATCCGGAAAAGCGAGAATGGCTGACCGGCAAGACGGGACAACAGACGGTTCCTCAGGTCTACGTCGGTGATCGACATGTGGGCGGCTGGGACGAAATCAGCTCTCTGGAGCGATCGGGCGGACTCGTCGAGGTCCTGAGTTCCTGATCTGGGCTAACCCCAATTCCTTGTCGATTTCGGCAAGTCGTGGCACGTAGTAGGCGTCCCATTCTTCGGGGGTGTTGAAGCGCCGTGGTGTGTCGGTGCGCGACCGGTACCACCCCTTCATCGCTTGCCCCAGATTCGGCACCGTCATGGCTGGACTCCCATGTCGAGCTCGTCGATCACGACCCTGATCCGACGAAAACCCCGTCCTTTCGATTCGACCTTGCCGACGGTCACCGCACCTACCTCTTCGGTGTTGTGAACGTGGGTACCCCCATCGGCTTGCCGGTCGAGTCCCACGATGTCGATAACCCTGACCTCTTGCAGCTCAGGGGGGAGGAGGGAGACTTTGGTTCGGATGAGACTCGGATCCTGGTCGGCTTCCTGCCTCGGAAGGAACGACACATCGACGCGACGGCGTAGCTCGAGCTGGCGGTTGAGTTCGGCCTCCACTTCGAGTTTGAAGTCAGGATTCCAATCCGGAAGTTCGAAATCCAACCGTCCCTGACCAGGTTTCATATCTCCCCCGGTGACGGGGCTCTGAAAACGATCCCAGATCACCCCACACAACGCGTGCATCGCGGTGTGGGTTCGCATGAGGGCGTAGCGACGCTCCCAGTCGATCGCAGCCTGAACGACTGTGCCTCGCGGGGGCAACCCACCCTCGAGCCAGTGCCACACTCTGTCGCCATCGGATGTGACGCGTACGACATCGAGGCGATCATCTCCGATTGACAAGGTCCCTACGTCGTGTGGTTGGCCGCCACCACCCGGGTAAAACACCGTACTGGTGAGAAGAACTCGACCGTCGTCGGTGTCGATCTCCACCACCGTGGCATCACTCTCCCGAGCGTAAGCATCTGTGGAGTAAATCTTGTCGGTCACAGCGCTGTTATAGCAGGCCAAACGCCCGACCGGCAGCTCTCAACCTCCTGGGATTCATGCCGATATACCTTGTATGCCGGCTGGATTCGAATTTCGTGGTCGCCGTGCGTGGTTTGTTATTGCCGCGCTGGCGATATTGCTTGCCATGGTCGTAGCCGTGGTCTTTTCCACCTCGGCTTCGACGCGCCGCATCGCCAACCACTCTGCGCAGCTCCATTTCGCCGATCAGACCTTGCGGGTGGCGACCGCTGCCCGGGCGCAAACAGGTATGGCCACCAATCTCGCACTCATCGAGCGCGACTATTCGGTTTCCTTCGCCGGAGCGCGACAGGAGGCCATTGATGAGGCCCGGCTCGCGGTAGATGCACTGAGACAGGGAGCCAGGAGCATCGGTGCCGAACCCGCCGTGATGAACAACGCATCGGAGATCGGTGCTGAGCTCGCCGCCGATTTCGACAATATTCTCGATCTCATCGAGGCCGGTCGCGTCAGCCAGGCCCAGAACCTGATCGTCGAAATACTGGATCCCCGATATCAGGCCTTCACTGAGCAAGTCGCTCTCGAACGAGACGCTCAGTTCGAAGCTGTCAACGACTCCGAGGAGTCATCCTCACGTATCGCGGATGTCGCACTCTTTCTGCTGGCACTGATCGTTCCGATCGCAATTGTGTTCGTCTATTGGGAAGTCGTGCGTCGCCAGCAGCGCCAGGCCGAGCTCGAGATACGTCTCGAAGCCGAGCGCCAGCTCTCGAAAGCTCGCGATGATTTCATCGCCAACGCCAGTCACGAACTCCGCACACCGCTGACCTCGATCTACGGGCTTGCCCAGTTGCTCGCCGAAGACCCGACGCTCACCGACATGGGGCGCGACATGATGGGTCTCATCATCACAGAGACGAGTGACCTCAACCGCATGGTGGACGACCTGCTCACCACGGCGAGGCTGGCTGCCGGTCAGCTGCGCTTCGAGCCCGAAGAGGTTCAGGTCGCTGACGAAATCGAGCTGATGATCGGGACCTTCGAGCGTAACGGCGCCAACATCGCGACCAACGTTGCTCCGGCCGTGGTGAAAGCCGATCGGCTCCGACAACGTCAGGTTGTGCGCAACCTTCTTTCGAACGCGACCAAGTACGGAGGACCCGACCTCCAGCTCACGGGACGCATCGAAAACAACAATTACCTGTGGCGGATCTCGGACAACGGAGACGGGGTACCGCAGGAACTGCAGGACCGCCTCTTCCAACGCTTCATCCACCAGCTCAGCTTCCAACAGGCAGTGGCAGGTGGCGTCGGGCTCGGTCTCAGCATCGTCAAGTCGCTGGCCGAAGGCATGGGTGGATCGGTCGGCTACGAACGCGAGAACGGCTGGACTCACTTTGAAGTCCGGATCCCGCTCGCCCACCCGGCGGCCGGCGCGGAACCCGGATCCGAACGCAGTGAACTCGAGATTCCGGCGGCGGGCGCCGCGTGAACCGCGGCGCCGCACGCGACGAGTCTCGAGGGTCCAAAATCTGGGCCCTCATACTTGCGTATGGGCTCGTCATCACCCAGCTCGCTCTGATCGCACCACAGCCGGTCGAAGCCGCCGTGCCAACCAGCGGTGAGTTCCTGGTCAACGACCCCAATGCCACCGTCCAGGGCACGGACACATTGGTGACACGCAGCGTGTCCATGGCGCCGGATGGCAGTTTCGTGGTCACGTGGTACAGCACATCGCAGGACGCGGACTCGGCTGGCGAAACCAATGTGTACGTTCGCACGTTCGACCCGGGTGGAGCGGCCACCAGTGGGGAGATACGAGCCAATTCGACGCAAACCGGATTTCAGGATGAGCAGGCCGTCGGTGTCGACGCGACCGGCGACTTCGTCGTGACCTGGTCCCACCGGCCCGGAACGTCCGACGACATCTACGCCAGGGTCTTCAGCGCAGCCGGAGCCCCGCAAACCGGAGAGATTCCCGTCAACCAAACGTCGACAGGACTCCAGAGCAAGCCGGCTATAGCCGTCGCACCGTCAGGCGAATTCGTCGTGGTTTGGGAAGGCGAAGGAACCGGAGATCTCGACGGAATCTTCGCCCGCCGCTTCAACGCCGACGGAACCCCGAAAGCCGGCGAATTCCTCGTGAATTCGACCACCGCCGGGGGGCAACATGCTCCCGACGTCACCATCGATGCGACCGGAAACTTCCTCGTCGTATGGGCGGGTGCGGGAGTCGGGGATGCGAATGGAGTCTTCGCCAGAAGAGTCAACGCCGATGGCAGCTTTCGCGATGCCGCCGAGTTCCCGGTCAACACTGCATCCGGCATCGACCAGCGGGAACCATCTGCCAGCCTGAATTCGGCAGGCGATTTCGTGGTTACCTGGGTTCACCCCGGCGCGGTCAAGACGGTCCGCGCCAAACAGTTCAACTCTTCGCTCGCGAGTCCCGGGGAGTTCGTGGTTCCATCGAACCCGGTAGTGCAAGATGACATGCCTTCAGTGGCAATGGACGCGACCGGCAACTTCATCGTGGCCTGGGAATCGCCGACCGACGCCGACGGTTGGGGTGTGTTCTCTCGCGAATACGCCCCAGACGGCACACCGGAAGGACCCGACGTCCTCGTCAACGTCACCGAATCGGGAAATCAACGAAATTCGGCTATCTCGATGAACAGTGCCGGGTCCTCAGTTGCCGTCGTGTGGGCAGGCAACGGCGACCAGCCCGGAGAAGTTGATACCGCGGGTGTATTCGGTCGGGTGCTGAGACCGGGTCAGTCGATCACCGGCTCAATCGTCGACGACCTGAACGCAGACGCGAACATTGGCGGCGACCCAACGCTTGCCAATGTAGGCGTGCACCTCTTTCTCGACGACGGCGACAATATTCCCAACGCAGCGGATACGTTTCTCACCTCCACGACCACATCAAATCCGTTCAGGTTCACGAACCTCGGGCCCAATGTGTACTGGGTTGCAGTCGACAGTCGCTCGGCCGGGCTGCCGGCCGGTTCCTGGTACGAGCAGACCCGCGGGCCTGCCGGAGCATGGTGTGACACCCCCACCGGGAGCAGCGGGGAACGGGTCTCGGCCGGCGCATGCTATGGCGGGCTCAACCACGATCGTTCGGATGATTTGGCCGGTGCCGGCTTGCCGGGAGCAGAACACCTCGCTCGTATCGACCTGACAGGGGGCGGCGATGCGACTGCAGTCAACTTCGGAATGAGCCTCAACGTCGTCACCACCACCAGAGGAGGAGACGCCACCGACGATGACGGGACGAACATAGCCAGAACGATTCAGGGATCACTCCGCCAGTTCGTCACCAATTCCGGCTCATCTGCAGCCGCCAGCCCCATGCGATTCGTCCCGGTGGCACCCACCAATGCCAGCGACGGCGGCGGCAATGATTGGTGGCAGATCCCGGTCTCGGTCGACTTGCCCGTGATCAGTTGGGACAATGTCACGATCGATGGCTCCGCCTATAGCTATCTCGATGGAACGACGGCGCAGACCACGAACACGGCCAACCTTGGAGCGGGCGCAAGCGTCGGAACGACGGGCACCTATACGACTCCCACGCTCGATCCAGAACTCGAATTGATCGATGGTGGTTCGATCGTCAATGGTCTCCATCTGCAAGGCGACTCGATCATCGTGCGTCATCTTTCGATGAACGGTTTCAACTACGAACTCCAGTTAGAGGGAGCGACGAATGTCGAGATCGACAACAACGTGCTCGGTACCGGTCCGGCAGCGTTCTCCGCGACGCCGGGAGGAACGCATGCCATCCAGCTCGACGCCACATCGGTCGGCGTCAACGTTCACGACAACCTGATTGGCTTCAAAGCGGGCCGTGGCCTCCAGGTGTACAACGGTTCGAACACGGTCACCATCCAAGAGAACGAGCTGCGGGACTTCGGCAGCGACGGCATCGACATCGCTCTCAACTCAAACGATGTTGACGTCATCGGCAACTTGATAACCATCAGCGAGAACTACGCGGTGGATGTCATCGGACCCAGGGTTGACATCATCGACAACACCATCGTCGGCAACGGCACTGCCGGACTCCCTGCCCAGGTCGGAGGAATTCGTTTGTTCTCGGCCGATCACATCGTTCGACACAACATCATCACCGGAAACGCAGGTGACGCCGTCAACGTGGCTGGAACGAATGACGCGAACTCGAGGCCGGCAGCCGTTCGATCGCTGGTCTCGGAGAACACGTTCGGCGGCAATACCGATATTGCCATCGACCTGACCGCGCACAACTCCGACGTCGATCTCGGCGACGGCATTACCGCCAACACGGGCGGCACGGTTGCCAACCACGGCAACGATGGCATCGACACGCCTGTCATCACCTCCGCCGACGCGTCCGGCTCGGTGGCTGGGACCGTGTGCGCCAACTGTTCGGTCGAGATCTACCAGGCCGTGGCCGATCCCGATGGATCAGACGAGATCGTCGCCACTGGATACGGCGAAGGTATCACCTACCTCACCACCGTGGCAGCTGATGGGACCGGAAACTGGTCTGCCACGGGCTTGACACTCGCCGCGGGTTCTCAGGTCTCGGCCATTACCCTCGTCGACACCGATGCCGACCTGACGGTGGACAGCACGTCGGAGTTCGCAGCCAACGTCGAAGTTGCCGGCATCCAGTCGATTTCGGGTTCGATCTTCGAAGACGTCAACGGCGATGCCAACATAGCAGCCGACCCGACTCTGGCCAACGTCGGCATCTCCCTGTATCTCGATGATGGCGACGGCATTCCCGAGGGCACGGATGCGTTTGTTACCTCGACCTCTACCTCTGATCCGTATTCGTTCACAAGTCTTGGTCCCAATAATTACTGGGTCGCCGTCGACAGCCGTTCGGCCGGCCTCCCTGTCGACAGCTGGTACGAGCAGACCTACGGTCCCACTGGCTCCTGGTGCGACACACCCTCAGACATCAAGGCGGTGCTGTCGGCCCCGGGACCGTGCTACGGCGGCGATGACCACGAACTTTCTGACAACCTGGCAGGCGGAGGCCTGCTCGGAGCCGAACACCGGGCACTCATCGACCTCAGCGGCGGCGGAAACGCCGCCAATGTCGACTTTGGATTCAGCCTCAATGTCGTCACCAACAATCGCGGCGGCGACACGACTGACCAGGAACCAGGCAACATCGACCGAACGATTCAGGGATCGCTTCGCCAGTTCATCACCAACGCCAACAAGACGCCAGGCGCCAATGCCATGCGATTCGTGCCCGTGAGCCCGACTAACGGAAGCGGCAACGGTCAAACCTGGTGGAGCATTGGTGTGACCAACCAGCTACCGACGATCATCGGATCGTTCACGGCGGTGGACGGAACCGGCTACAGCTACCTCGACGGAACAACGCTGCTGACCAACAACACCGCTGCCCTGGGATATGTAGGACCGGTCGGGACCGGCGCCGATGCGGTACCCGGCAACGCCGACGACCCGACCCTCGCCGGTCTCGACGGGCCCGAACTCGAGTTGATCGGTAACGGTTCGGCCGAAGGAATCACTGTCGCTGCCGGCGGGGATGATTCACAGATCAGTGATCTGAGTGCGTGGGGCTTTGTGATCGATGTCGTCAGCCGCGACGCCGATCGGGTAGATGTGACCGGCAACGTTCTCGGTTCCGGCCCATCGGCATTTGTCGACCCGGGCGCAGGCCGCACCGCTAACCGCAACGGCTCGGTCTACAACGGAGTCGGTTGGACGTGGAGCAACAACCTCATGGGCTTCAGCAGCGGTACCAGCATGGGTATCTACGATCCGACCACAACCGGCTGGACGATGACCGGCAACGAGTTCAAATCGGCCGGCGTGACAAACACCACTGCTGACGCCTTGTCGATCCACGCCAACACAACCGGTGGGACCATCTCGAACAACCTGATCGCGACTTCCGCCGGCCATGGCGTCGATCTGCGTCAATCGGGCGATGGCCACCTGATCGAGAACAATACGCTGACGGGCAACGGTCACGGCAACGGTACCCCGACCCAGACGTCGGCGATTCGCGTGCAGTCTGACGGCCACACGATCCGACATAACGTGATCACGGGCCAGGTCGGAGCGGGCATCACCGTGGCAGGACTCGATGCGGTCGACGCGGCCTGGACACCGAGCATCAACAACCTCATCACGCGCAACAGCTTTAGCGCCAACGGTTCGAACGCGATCGACCTCAACAAGTCCGGATCCGACAGCCAGGTCGGCGACGGCGTAACCGCCAACGGAACCTATGGGCCGGATGCAGGTAATACCGGGCTCGATGCCCCGACGATCACGCTCGCAACTGCCTCGGACGTCAGCGGCACGGCTTGCGCAAACTGCATCGTCGAGGTTTATCGGGTCGCCAACGGTGCCGGCGACGCGTCCAGCGGCGAGGGCGACCTGTTCGTGGGTTCTGGCGCTGCCGACGGTACCGGCGACTTTTCCTTCCCGGTGACCGGTTTTGTCGGTGGCGATGAGGCGACTGCGATCGCGATCGACGGCACCAACAACACCTCTGAGTTCGGGAGCAACGTAACTGTCCTGGCAGGACCGGAGTCCATCAGCGGAACCGTCTTCGAGGACATCGATGGCGATTCCCTGGAAATCGGTTCATTGGGCGATGCCGACAACCCGGGTGTCGGCGGTGTCGTCGTCAACCTCTATCGCGATGGGGGCGATGGTCAACCCGATGGAGTCGATGACACGTTCATCACCAGCACGATCACCTCCGCCGTGCCGGCCACGCTCGGGGAATTCTCCTTTCCCTCACTGCCGACTGACCTTTTCTGGGTAACGGTGGACTCGACAACTATTGCGCCGACAGCAGGCACCCAGAACCCGATCGGAAATCCCTACCTGGCGACTCTCCCGGGAAGTGACGACGTATGGGCGGAGCAGACGTATGGCCCGATTGGATCGGTAACCGAAACTGGTGCGGTGTATTCGTACGCCGGTGCGGCGGGCCCGGCGTTTGCGGGCAAGACACCAACCGGTGCAGATGCGCCGGGCTTGACTGCTGCGGAGCACATGGTGAGAATCGATTTCGCCGGAGGCGACGGTGGCTCCAACATCGATCTCGGGTTCTCGTTCAATGTCGTCACCCATGTGGAAGGTGGCGACACCACCGACGTCGATGCCTCTGATCGGGTCTACCAGGGCTCGTTTCGTCAATTCCTGCACAACGCCAACGCGATTATTGGCCGCAACGCCATGCGGTTCGTGCCGACCGTCGCAACCAATGCCTCAGCAGGCGCCAACAACTGGTGGATGCTGTCAGTAAGCGATCGCCTGAGCCTCAACCGGGATATCGAGACGATCCTCGATGGAACCGCCTACCACGCCACCTCACCGCTGACGGTTCGCGACGTCAACACAGCGTCCGTGGGTACCGGGGCGACGACCGGTGTCACGAATACTGTCGCTACGGCGATCCTTAATCCAGAATTCGAGATCCGGGGTGACGGAGTCGTCGCCACTGGCATCTCACTCGATCCGGGCGCCCATAATTCGGCAATTCGCAACTTCGCCATAACAAACTTCCCGTCGTACGGGATTGTGGTGATTGGCCCGGCAGCTACGCCGATCGCTAATCCCATTGTCGTTGGAAACGTGGTTGGAGTGGCTGCGGGCGATTTCTCCGATAACCCGGCGCTCCGTGTCGGCACCAACCCGATCCTGCTGGATAGGACAACTAACGCAACCCTGACCGACAACGTCGTCGCCTACACCACCAGCTCTGGTCTCCGGCTCCGTTCCAGCGCGGGTGCCCTGGTAGCACGCAACGAGATCCGCCAGGTAGGTGTCTATGGCATAACAATCGACGAGGCTTTCGGCGTAGATGCGGGCACTATCACCGTGGTCAATAACCACGTCGTTGACTCGGGTTTCACGGGGATCGATACGCGCGATACCTTCGGCTCCCACACAATCACTGACAACACCATTGAAGGGAGCGGCGCGCTGAGCGGTGTCAACGACGCCGGTATCCGGTTCGGCCCCAGTGGAAACCAGGCAACTCTGAACATAATCATCGGCAATGGCGGTTCGGGAATCAGCATTGCCGGTGACGGTTCCGCTTCGGTCAACAATCTCATCAGCCAGAACGTCTTTGGAGCCAACGGCGGCATCGCGGTCGACCTCAACGAAAGCGGCGCGCCTACCTGGTCGGGAGACGGACACACCCCCAACGACGGCGGCACCGATCCGACCACCGGCAACAACGGCATCGACTACCCGATCGTTCTGGTCGCAGACGCTGAAACCGGGACCGTGTCGGGAACTGCATGCGCAACGTGCTCCGTCGAGATCTATGTGGCCGTCGCAGACGGTGACGGCTCCGATGACGACGCCTCATCGGTCGGCCACGGCGAGGGCATCACCTATCTCGTGACCGTGCCACAGGACGGCTTGCCCGCCTGGTCGGCGACGGGGTTGTCGATTTCAGCCGGACAGGAGATCTCGGCGATCGCGATCGACTCGTCGAACGACACGTCCGAGTTCGGGCCCAATGCAACCGCTACGCCGGGAACTGCTTCGATCGAAGGCACCATTTACGCCGAGTGGGATGGCGACGGGTCGATCGTGGCCGACCCGCAAATCCTCGGGGTCGGTGTCGAGCTCTTCGCCGATGACGGCGACGATCTTCCCAACGCTGCGGACGCCCTCTTGGCCACCACGAGCACCGACGGTGTCAATCCCTTCGCGTTCAACGGCCTGGCATCGGGCACCTACTGGGTGGCGGTGGATAGTCGTTTCAGTACCAATTACTGGTACGAGCAGACCTATGGACCGTCGGGTGGTTGGTGCGACACACCATCCGGTGTTCCCACTGAACGAGGTGCTGCCGGCCCCTGCTATTCCGGATTGAATCACGACCGGTCTGATGATCTGGCAAATCTGGGAATCGTCGGCGCCGAGCACATCGCCAGAGTCACGGTCGCACCCGGAGAGACGAAGGCGACCATCGATTTCGGGTTCAGCCCTAACGTGGTCACCACCACCCGCGGCGGGGACACAACCGACGATGATGCCGGCGCTTTCAACCGTACCGTCCAGGGCTCTCTGCGGCAGTTCATCATGAACTCACGGAACATGCCGGGCGCCAACACGATGAGGTTCGTACCCGTCGAGCCGACCAACGCCACTGATGGGGCCGGCAACGACTGGTGGCGTATCAGCGTCAGCGACGACTTCGACTCGATCAACAACGCCGATACCACGGTGAGCGGCGTCGCCCACAGCTACGCGACCGGCCTGCCTACCGTGAACACCAACACGGCAGCGATCGGCAGCGGCGCAACGGTTGGTTACCCCGCAAGCGGCACGACGCCGCTCCTCGATCCTGAACTCGAGATTCGTGACGTTGGAACTACATCGCGCGGTCTCTACATCGTCGCCGGCGGCGACCGGGCAGTCATCGAACACATGGCGATCACCGGATTCAGCAACGGAATACGCATCTTCGGAGGAACCGTCACTCCGCCGGCCGATGTCGTCATCCGCAACAACGTCCTTGGCTCTTCTCCGGCCGAGTTTGTCGACGACGTGGCAGCCCGCAACACGACCTCGCACATCA
>JAHEJY010000016.1 GCA_024638625.1 Actinomycetes bacterium | reverse complement strand
ACCAGGCGTGACATCGCCGAGCACACCTGGCCGGCGTTTGAGTAGATGCCCCAGCGGGTCTGTTCGGTGACTCGATCCAGGTCTGCATCAGGAAGCACGATGGCGGCTGATTTGCCACCCAGCTCGACCACCGAGGGAATCACGGACTCAGCGGCCGCATGCAGAACCTTTTGCCCGGTCTCCACCGATCCCGTGAAGGTGATCTGGTTCACGTGGGGGTGTTTGGACAGGGCATCGCCGGCGTCGTGTCCGTAGCCGCAGATCACGTTCAGAGCCCCGGCGGGCAGACCAACCTCCTCCGCTGCCTTCGCTATGTAGGTAATCGTGGTCGGGTCGAGCTCGGGCGATTTGACCACCACCGAGTTCCCGACCGCCAGCGCCGGTCCGAGGCCGCGCCCGGCGATATCGAGCGGGTAGTTCCAGGGAATGATGTGGGCCGAGACACCGAACGGAACCGGAATCGCATAATCCACGATTCCGTCACCAACCGGAATGTAGGACCCCTCGACCATAGGTGCGAGCCCGCCGTAGTACTCCAGATAGCCGGCGCACCCATCCACCTCCCAGCCGGCCTCTTCGATGGTCTTGCCCGAGTCGATGGTGAGCAGACGGGCGATCTCATCCCTTCGGTCCCGCATCCACCGGCCCATGTCGACCAGATAGCGGCCCCGGTCGGCGGGCTTCATCCCGATAAGGCGACGCTCGTCTACGCATTCCCGGGCGGCGGCAACGGCCCGGTCGACATCGGTTGGCATGGCGCGAGCCACTTGCGCGAAGGTCTCCCCTGTTGCCGGGTCCTCGATGTCGATGCGATCGCCCGAAGAACCATCGACCCAAGTGCCATCGATGAAGTTCCGGAAGTAGTCAGACATGGTGAACTCACCCTGCCAGTCGCCGACAGCCCATGCAAATGATCGAACGTGACAGCGTCCATCGACCGAGTACAACGTCACGTAGTTGGCATAGGAACACGTTAAGTGGTTGAATGCTCGCTGTGAGTAGGAAACCCCTCGAGGAAGGAACAGGATGAAACGACGCCTGATAGCACTATTGGCTGCGACCGCACTGGCGCTAGCACTGCCCACGGCAGCATTTGCCGCATCCCCCAACGCACGTGGTGGCGGCAATGGTTTGGTGATCCAGCAGGCCTGCGGATCTAGCATGGGTCAACTGATCGGACCTGCCAAGAAGGCCAAGTCTGCGACTCATAGCAACTACGCCGGAGGCGCCAAGGCGCTCGTCGGTGTGGCGGCGGCGCACGGCTGCGGTTAATCGTCTGACATAACCATGGAAGGGGAGGCGCTCCGGCGCCTCCCCTTTCTTTGTTCGTAGGCTCTCCTGAAGTGAGCCAGGAGCACAATGACCACCGGTCCCGCCGCACGACTCAATCTCATTTCGGAGCAGGGTTTGTGTATCGGGTGTGGGATGTGCGAGTCGATCGCCGGTTCCGACGTGATTCGATGCACCCTCACGCCAAACGGATATGAACGCCCGGTGATCGTGGGCGACCTCGACCACGAGACCGTTGACAACATCTATGACGTGTGCCCTGGCGTCAAGGTGACCGGGTCAGCAGGAGATGCCGCATCGACCCTGGACAGCGTGTGGGGACCCTGGCACCGGATCGATCTCGCGTGGGCGGCCGATCCGCAGGTCCGCTTTGTCGGTTCGACCGGGGGTGCGCTCACGGCACTCGGAATGCACCTGCTCGACACCTACAAAGTGGACGCGGTCCTCCACGCAGGACCATCGGATACCGTTCCCGGCTTCGGCGACGCAAGGATCTCTCGTACCTCGCCCGAGGTACTCGACGCGGTTGGTTCCCGCTACGGTCCGACGTCAGTGTTCAGACGACTCGACGAAGCCTTGGCCAGCAGCCCTCGCCTCGCTGTGATCGCCAAGCCTTGCGACTTGTCGGCCCTCCGCCTGCGAGCCAATCGCGACCCTCGCATCGATCGGCAAATTCTCTACACGTTGACGATGGTCTGCGGCGGGATCATGGCACCAGAAGGGTTGACGGAGCGCATGATCCGATTCGGCGTTGATCCCGGTGTCGTCACGGGCGTTCGCTACCGGGGGTACGGTTGCCCTGGCGCAACCCGGTTCGAGCGGGGAGATCATGAGCCGTTGGAAATGAGTTACCTCGAGTTTTGGGGCGACGACGAAAGCCAATGGACGATTCCATATCGGTGCAAGATCTGTCCCGATGGAACCGGCGAGGTAGCCGACGTTGCTGCCGCTGACACCTGGCCGGGGGGATCACCGACCGAAGCAATGCTCATGGACGACCCGGGCTCCAATGTGGTCATCTCGCGAACTCGGCGGGGGCGCCACCTCATCGAGGCTGCGGCCGAGAGCGGTCATCTCACGCTGGGCGAGCCTTCGACGATCGCGGACCTCGACGTGTGGCAACCCCATCATGTGCGCAAGAAACAGGTGAGCTGGGCCCGCCAGCAGGGCCGACGTCGCGCCTCCGTCCTGCCTATCGAGCTGATCGACTTGCGAGCCGAGGAGATCGCCTTGACTCGCCCCGAAACAGAACAACAATCGGAAGAACAGGGCAGCTACGAACGTGCGTTGGACGGTCGAGCGAACGAACCCACACCGGTCACGTTCGACCAATAACCGTCCAGGGAGGGCTGACGACAGCGGAGAAGCGGTGGCAATCGGCTCGCAAAGAGGTACAGGGGCGACGATCATGGGTGCGGGAGATCCACTGGCTCGGCTAAACCTCATAGAGCAGGTCGATATAACGCTCGAGCAGCTCCCCTACGACGGTCCGGGCCGGCACCATGGCAGCCATTCCATATACCGGCGCGACGCCGGACCGGTCATGAGCGTGTGTGTTCACATCGGCGAGCGCCGCCTGTAGATCACCCAGGAACCGCTCGGCGACGCCACCTGAGGTATGACGGAGGGTAACTGCCAAATGGAGAGCAGGGGGACTCTGCAGCCCGGTCAGGTTCCAACCCCGACCATTCATGTGCTCCATGACCCGATACATGTCGAGCGTTTCCGATCCGAAGGCGACCACGAACAGGGGATCGCCCACGATGTTGAGCTCGGGTATGCGCTCGATACCGGAACGGATGGCGGCGGCCGTCTCCAAGATCCGGGCGGTCGCCTCCAGATAACCGCTCTCACCCATGGAGACCATCGCTGCCCAGCATGCGGCACTCAGAGAGC
Organism: Actinomycetes bacterium; assembly: GCA_024638625.1. Taxonomy (GTDB): domain Bacteria; phylum Actinomycetota; class Acidimicrobiia; order Spongiisociales; family SHLN01; genus JABDOU01. The sequence goes on along the minus strand of JAHEJY010000016.1, from coordinate 28,847 downwards.
CCGGACGGCTGCCTGCCAGAGTCGGGGACGAGTACAGCCCACCGGGCCAATTGGCTGCCGTGAAGTACTGGAACCTGCGCAGTTCTCTACCCCGGTACACGATCACCGACGTCCCTTTGCTTGCGAAGCCATACTTGTGCGTGTCGGCCGACATGGACGTGACCCCAGGCAGCCGGAAGTCGAAGGGAGGCACCGGATGCCCGAGCTTCTCGGCCCACGGGAGCACAAACCCGCCCAAGCAGGCATCGGTATGGAAACCCACCCCCCGCTCAGCAGCCAACGTCGACAGTTCTTCGATCGGGTCGATGGTGCCGTGGGGAAAGGCCGGGGCTGAACCGGCAACTGCAACTGTGTTGCGCCCGATGACGGCTGCCGCGGCCGGCACGTCCGCTCGAAAGCTCTCATCTACCGGGATTCGAATGAGGGTCAAACCCAGGTATTGAGCAGCCTTGTCGAAGGCGACATGGGCGGTCACGGGAGCGACGATTTCGGGACGCTTGATACCTCGCCGAGCACCCCGATCGCGGTAGGCCTTCATCGCGAGCAGAATCGACTCTGTCCCCCCGGAAGTCACCGTGCCGACGATCTCATCGGCAGTCTGATTCGCACCGAGCATGCCGGCGGTCATGGAGACGATCTCAGCCTCGAACTTGATCGCCGATGGCCACAGATCGGCATGGAGCGGATTGGCCTGGGAATGCAGTTCCGCCACCGTGCCCAGGAACTCGAGGTGGTCTTCGTCGCCGTGGTACACGGCTCCAGAAACGTACCCGTCCTTCCAACGGTGTTCTTCTCGGGCGGCCAAGAGCTCGAGCTGTGCCAACACGTCTGCCCGATCCATGCCCTGTTGCGGGAGCCTCCGATACGAGGGCAGTTCGTCGCGGTACGGTTTTACAGCCTCCCGAAGAGTGGACAGCAGACCATCGAACTCGGTCTCGAGACGACGGCGCACCGTGGGGATGCGCCGCAGGCCCGCATAAGCCCAATCGGCAACACGCGGGTTGAGACGCGACAGTGGCCCTGACAACAGGTTTTCGAGATCCATCATTCCTCGCTCATTCGGCCCGGTTGAGCCGGGCATAGATCTTGCGGTTGGCCTTGTGCAGGTATCGAAACTCCTTGTACAGACGGTCGTACAGCTGTCTATGTGCAGGATTCGGGTGGTAGGTATTGGCGATTTCGACCAGGTCGGGGATCTCGTCGTAATCCTGGTTGCCGATTGTTGCAGCAGCCAGAAACGCGACGCCGCGCAATCCGGCCAGGATCGGATCCTTCACCTGCAGAATGGTGCGATCCAACACATCGGCGTGAATCTGACACCAGACTGCCGAATTGGCTCCACCCCCAACCGCCCGAAGCTCGTCCATCCGGCGACCCGCGAACTTCTCGACATATCTGAGGAGCCAGCGCGCATTGAAGGCAACGCCCTCGAAAACGGCCCGGATCAGATCGGCATCAGTGGTTGCGAGGGACTGGTTGAAGAACCCGGCTCGCAAGTGATGATCATCCACCGGACTGCGCTCGCCGTTGAGCCATGGGGTGAAGATGACACCGTTGCTGCCCGCAGGGACACGTTCGGCAACACGATCGAGCCCCTCATAAGCATTGTCGGCGGCGGGGTCACCACCCAGGCCGAGGTTGTCCACCAGATAGGTGAGACACGATCCGGCGCTTTCCTGTTCGTTGGCAGCGAAATAGCGACGGCGGATGGCGCTGGGGAGTGATGCGATGCCATGGAACAGATCGGTCTTTTTGAACGGCACATGACAACTGATCCAGGACGACGTCCCCAGATACAGATGCCCTTGAAAATCGCGTATGGCGCCGGCACCGATGCCGGCCGAGTGCGTGTCGGGCGTGCCCATCATGACCGGAATCCCTTCCTCCAATCCGAGCTCGGCGGCCACCCCGGCCGACAGCGGAGCAAGCACCTCATCAGGCGCTCGCAGCGGCGGCAGCTTGGCAGGATCCAGACCAGATAGCCGGATGAGTTGCTGGTCGTATCGCACGCGATCGAGATTCCGATTGTCGGTCACCCAGTGCAGGGTTATCGAGTCGTAGCCGGCGGCTGCTACGCCGGTCAGACGCAGGTTGAGGTAGTCCTTGGGCTCGAGGAACACTGTCGCCGCCGAGTAGAGATCGGGCTCATGATGTTTGAGATAGAGGATGTGGGCGATCGGATCCTTGCCGGAGTGACCGGGCGCTCCGCCGGTCCGCCGAATCCATCGAATCAACCTCGGCACGGAATATCCGGCAACCGAAATGGGGCCCGAGTTCACACGAGCGATCTCGGGAGCGCCCCGCGAGTCCATCCATATGAGCGCATTGCCGATGTGATGGGATCCGGCCACAGGGACCGTCCCCGACCATTGCGATGTCACTCCCACTGCAACAATGTCTCGCTTGGCAACCGAGCCTCGCTGAAGCACCCTTCGGGTTGACGCCACAACGGCATGCCACCAGTCGTCTGGGTTCTGTTCTATCCCTCCACCCGGGGGCCGAATGAGGGGCACCGGTTCGAAGCTCCACTCCGCCACGACTCCCCTGGTCGATACGAGCCCGACCTTCGAGCCCGAGGTTCCCAGGTCGATGGCGAGTACGAATTGGTCCGCCGGCATCCTCCGACACTAGAGGGCCGCGCCTCCGACAGAAACGTCAGGCGACCAGGCGGTCGAGGTGTTCGTTGAGGAATCGATGGATCGAAGTCCGACAGAGCCGGCCGTATTCGTTGTCGAAGTAGTCAAAGGCATGGATGCCCCCTGGCCACACGTCCAGGCGCGCCTCGTTGCCTGCAGCCAGATATCGCTGGTAACCGAAAAGAGAATCGTCTAGCAGCGGGTCCATGGTGCCGACCGTGAACAGGGCCGGGGGCAGGCTCGACAAATCGGCAAAGAGCGGAGAGAGGTCGGGCTCGGTGAGATCGTGATCGCCCGCGAATTGATCGACAAACCAGATGGTCACCGGATCGTTGATGATCAGCGGTTGATCTCCGAAAGCCCGGACGCTCGGCAAACGCCGCAGGTCATACATGCCGTAGATCAAAGCTGCCATCGAAAACGGACATGTTCCCAAGCGGTCCCGCATTCGCAGGATCGTCACGAGCGACAGATGTCCGCCGGCCGACTCTCCCCCGATCGCCAGCACGTCGGTACCAAACTCGGCCTTGGCGTTCTCGATCAGCCAGAGCGCCGCAGCTTCACAATCATCGGGCCCGGCCGGATAGGGGTCCTCGGGCGCCAGCCGATACTGGGGCGCAACCACCGTCAGGCCCGTGGCATCAGCGAGCCACTCGTTTCGGATGTCGGCGTGGTGATTGGCGCCGAGCACCCAGCCCCCACCGTGGATGTGCAGATAGACCCCTCGCGGGTCTTCGGCACGGATTACACGTAAATCCTGGGGACCGCCCGGGCCTTCGATGGTGATCGACTCAGCCCGGTCTGAACGGAGCATCTCTCCAAAGATCCCCTTGCCCTCTTCCCGGGCCTTGCGGGCAAGGGGCGCACCTACGTCCCAGATCTTCGGCAGGTCGCGCATTTCGGCCGCAACAAGTTCATTGAACGCCAGCACCTCGAGCGGGGGCTCGGATGGTATGACCACATCGGTCACGGGCTCTCCTCTCGGCCGAAGCGGGCTCTCCGCATGCTCGATCGGACATCATAGAGACCGTCGTCCGGCGAGCCCTGCCCCAGCAGTCGACCGCGAGTCGAGGGTCGGCATGAAGCGATTGGGCAGTTTGGTCCTACCGGCCGACCCACCACCGGTCCATGATCCTGATATGGAAACGGTTCAAACCTGGTTGATGGAGGGCGACCCGTCGGTCCGTTGGCAGGCCGAACGGGACGTGCTCGAACGACCCGAGCGGACCTGGAAAAGGACCCGGGCCATGGTCGCATCTGAGGGCTGGGGCAAACAGTTGCTCGATCTGCAGGATCCCGAAGGAACCTGGGCCCAGGGTCTATACATACCCAAGTGGACCAGCACGACCTACACGATGACGCTGCTGAAACGACTGGGACTGCCGCCTGACAATCCTCAAGCACACATCGCCTGTGGTGTGCTCCTCGATAGAGGAGACTGGGTCGAGGGGGGGATTTCCTACTTCGACAGTTACACCAGGCGCGGCTGGGCCGAACGATGCGTAAACGGCATGCTGCTGTCCGTCTTCTCGTACTTCGACGTCCAGGACGATCGCATCGACTCAATCGCAGAACTCCTGATCAAGGCGCCGATGGCCGACGGCGGTTGGAACTGCGAGGACCGTCGGGGCGCCACCCACTCATCTTTTCACACGACGATTTCGGTGCTCGAAGGACTGCTGCTCTGGAAACGAAGGACGGGCTCCGATCAGGCCGACCGTGCCATACACGCCGGACACGAGTTTCTCCTCGACCATCAACTGTTCCGGTCACACACGACCGGCCAGGTGATCAACGAGGCCTGGACCAGATTCTGGTTCCCTCCCCGCTGGCACTACGACATCATGCGCGGCCTCGACCACCTGCGCGACGCCGCGATCCCGCCGGATAGCAGGGCACAGGACGCCATCGAAATCGTTCGGTTCCGGCGCAAGCCTGATGGACGCTGGCCAAAGGGGAGCCAATACACCGGGAAAGCATTCTTTCCGCTCGAGCCGGGGCGGGTCCCGGGCCGCTTTAACACCCTGCGCGCATTGCGCGTGCTCCGCTGGTGGGACGGGGCCACCACCTCGGAAACCGTGTAGCTCCTGGAAATCATTACCTGAAACCGCTGTGAGTGACTCATCGAATAACTAGGTACACCCCGCCCTAGGAGGCATCTTGCACGAGAGATATGAACGGCGATGGATCGCGGTGGCAGTAGCCGCTCTCCTCATCGCATTGACCGCCGCACCGACCATCGGATTCGGAGCCGACCACCTCGACGCTCCTGGCCTCACCTCTCCCGGGGACGATGGCGCACTCGACATCAATGACATCTACGCCTTCGAAGGCGAAGACGACAGCAACACAGTGTTGGTGATGACCACCAACCCGGCCGCAGGTGCGCTTTCGTCCGAGGACTACTCGACCTCCGCCGATTATCTGATCAACGTCGACACGGACGGCGACGCGGTGGCAGACAACATCGCACGTCTTAGCTTTGGAAGTTCAGAGGGTGGACAGACGGTTTCGATGTATTGGACCACCGACGGCACCGAAACCCTCGTTGCCAGTGGCAATACGAACAGCACCATCCCGATTGATGGCGGCGGCCAGTTGTTCGCCGGGTTGCGATCTGATCCATTCTTCTTCGATCTCGGCGGTTTCCGTGGGACAGTCGAAGGCGACGCAAATGATCGGGGCCTGGGTGACGGCATGGCGACCGACCCGTTCGCCGATTTCAACACCAACGCGATTGTGATCGAACTTCCGGATTCGGCGCTTGGCACGAATATCGGCGTGTGGGGAGCCACCTCACTGAACGGCACGCAGGTCGACCGCATGGGCCGACCGGCGATCAACACGGTCGTCAACAGTTCCGGTCCGCTCGTCGGAGCACCGACGGAGAACAAGAACGTGTTCAACGCGTCCGAGCCGAAAGACGATGTAGCCAACTTCACTGATGCCGTGGTTTCAGCGTTGCAGGTCTTCTCGAGCCTCGACTCCGAAGGTGCCTATGCCGATGAACAGGCCGGGGCGCTCGCAGGAGTACTGCTTCCCGATGTGCTCACCTACGACACCTCGTCGGCGGCGGTCGGTCCACTCAATGGTCGCACGCTCACCGACGACGTGATCGACATCGAGCTGCGAATCGTCACGGGTGGTGATCCGCTCGGCTTGTTCGACGATCGTGACGCCGACGGAGCCATCAATACCGACGACATCGGCCCCCACGATGACCTGCTGAGCTCATTCCCGTATCTGGGCGAGCCCCACGAGGCGGAGGAGCCCGAGCTCGATGACATCGTCGACACGGCCATCGCGGCCGGTTCGTTCGACACATTGGTGGCGGCCGTGCAAGCCGCCGGGCTCGAAGAAACGTTGCGAGGCGACGGACCCTTCACGGTTCTCGCTCCCACCGACGACGCATTCGCCGCCCTCGGCACCGACACCATCAACGCACTGTTGGCAGATCCGGACACCCTGGCTGACATCCTGCTGTACCACGTCATCAGTGGTGCCGCAGTGACCTCAGACGTGGTGGTGACCCTGGACTCGGCGACCATGGCAAACGGTGACGACATCACCATCAAAGTGGTCGACGACCAGGTCATCATCAACGACGTCGCAACCGTGACCGCCGTTGACATCATGGCCAGCAACGGCGTTATCCACGTGATCGACGCCGTGCTGATACCGCCGGCCGAGGATCAAGAAGAGGACCTCTACGAGGTCACCGTCAAGATCGAGAACCTCGCACCGATGGCAGGTAACTTCCTGACACCGGTCTGGGTCGGATTCCACGACGGTACGTTCGACATGTACAACCTGGGAGAGGCGGCCTCACCGGCCCTCGAGCGGCTGGCCGAAGATGGCAACACCGGACCTCTATCTGAGGCCTTCCAGGCGGCCGGAGCCGGTTCGACCGATGCCACCATCCCGGGTCCGAACGGCCCGATTGCGCCGAATGACGTGCTGATGGAGACCTTCACTCTCGACGCCGGCGATCCGGGCGACCGGTATCTGAGCATGGCGTCGATGGTGATTCCCAGCAACGACGCGTTTGTCGGCAACGGCGACCCCATCGCTCATCCGATCTTCGACGATACCGGAGCCGTCGTGGCGACCGACTTCTTCGTCGTCGGCGCCGACGTGCGGGATGCCGGCACCGAGGTGAATGATGAGCTGCCCGCCAACACGGCCTTCTTTGGCCAGGCTGCGCCTGATACCGGCGTCGACGAAGGCGGAGTGGTCGCCACCCACCCGGGATTCAACGCCGTTGGATCGGGAGGCATACTCGACGATGCGATGTTCTCGGGAGCCGACTTCACGGTCGCCGGGTATCCGATTGCCAAAGTCAGCTTCACCGTCGTGAAGGCCGATGCACCGGCTGATGGTCCGTCCCTCCAGGTCGGGATGAAAGCAGACCGCTCGGGCGGATCGGGACTCGACGGCGGAACCGTGTCCGGCAAGGTATTCGTGTGGGTCGATCCTCTTTTCCCTGAAGACATGGGAGATATCAGGACGGTCGATTTCCTGGTGAACGGGAAGCTCCGGCACACCGAGTACAAGGCGCCATATGACATGATCGCCGGAGGAACCGAGGCCGCAACCCGGCCGTGGAACACCAGCGAGGTGCCGAACGGCGAGAACACCGTCACGGCAGTGGCAAACTTCCGTGATGGCACCAAAGCGGAGATATCGGCAACCTTCACCGTTGCGAACTGACCGAAGCGAACCAGGAGGAGGTGGCGGTGCAACACCGCCACGTCCTCCTAGTTCCAACCGGCACCGCGCTTCTCTCCGGACATTTGTTCTGCTGGCGGGAGCCGCGCTGTTGGTGTTGGCCGGCTACATCGGCTTCGACCGCGACCCTCCCCGGGCGGACGCCGAATTCCTGCAGCCGCCTGCCGGAGCGCCCGTCGATGATCGGCCCGATCTCGACCGACTGATCGGCGTATATGAAGAAAAGACGGCGACAAGCCGCGACCCGCTGGACCACCGGACCATGGGACGACTGTATCTGGCGAAAGCCGATCTCACCGACGACCTCGATGCATACCGATCCGCCCGAATCGCCTTCGGTGAAGCCCGTCGACTCTTCCCGGACGACACCGAATCCATATCCCTGGAAGCTCGCGCAGCGTTCGCCCTCCATGATTTCGAGGCCGCCGGTGAACTCATCGATTCTTGGCTCACCCTGGACCCGGACAGCCTCGACGCCATCGCACTCGCCGGCGATGTCTCTTTGGCGGTCGGCGACATACCTGCGGCCTCGGCTGCTTATGACAGCCTGGCTACCAACATCCCTGCCCACCCCGCTCTGCAGGCACGGCTTGCCCAGCTTGCGGCGGCCACGGGCGATCTGACCGCCGCTCTTTCACACGCAACCATCGCTGAATCGACTGCCCGCGATACCGGACACGCGGGTCGAGCCCTGGGGTGGTATCAGTCATTCCTCGGCCAGTTGGCTTTCGACACCGGCGATTACCCTCGTTCGGAGGAGATGTTCTCCGAAGCACTGGACAATTCCCCGATGTCCGCACATGACCAGGCCGGCGTGGGACGGGCTCTGGCAGCGCAAGGAGATCTTTTCGGCGCAATCGAGTATCTGACCCTGGCCACGTCAGGGAGCCTGCCGGCCGTGGACGATCTCGGATACCTCGCTGATCTGTTTGAAGTAGCCGGCGACAACGCTCGCGCCACGGAGGCCAGAGCACGGATAGAGGAACAATTGCAATCGGGAACTCTCGACACGACAGTTCATGCGCGGCTCGCTGCGATCTATTTCCTCGATCACGATCTGCACGTCGACCTGGCTCTCAGTATGGCTGAAGCTGATCTCGCCAAACGGCAGGATGCCGGGGCATGGGACGCGTACGGGTGGGCACTCCACAAGAATGGTCGCAATACCGAAGCTCTGGTCGCATCGGAAAAAGCCCTGGCGGGCGGTATCCAGGATGCAGGCTTCTTCTATCGGGCCGCCGTGATCCGTCAGGCATCTGACGATCTGTCCGGTGCCACCGACCTCCTCGAGCGGGCTTTGGCGCTCTCCCCCCGGTTCCATCCTGTCAACGCCGACGCAGCGGAACGTTTACTCACAGAGCTTCGTTAGTCTCACGATCGGCACAGCCACCCATCCGAACGTCGCTGTGCAACGAACCTGATGTGTAGGCCCCTGCGACACGGGCCTTGGCATCGAGGAGACAGGGGACAATGCAATCAATCCCATGGGACCGGGAAACCCGGACGGGTTACGTGCAACAAGCGCGCCCGAACACATCAACAGAGATCAAGCGACTGCTGGCCAGAGTGGGTGCGCATGACAGACAGGCGTTTCAACAGTTGTACCAGACGACGTCGGCACGCATCTTCGGCATGGTGATCAAAACCGTACGGGACCGCCGGATGGCCGAGGAAGTCACCCAGGAGGTGTATCTCGAGATCTGGAGAATCGCTCCGCGTTTCGATCCAGAGCGGGGCTCGGGCATCGGATGGATGCTGATGCTTGCCCATAGCCGGGCCGTCGACCGGGTCAGATACGAAGAACGACAGATCCTGTGTCTTCCTCTCGAACCCAGGTCATACGATGCGACCATCGACAAGTACACCGGCGACCATGACATGGGCGAGCACGACATCGACCCCGGGCCGCTCCGGTCGGCGATAGCCCAGCTTCCCCAGGACCAACGAACAGTTGTTGCACTCGCCTTTTATCAGGGGTTGAGCCACCGCCAGGTGGCCGAGCAACTCAACATCCCGCTCGGAACGATGAAAACCCGCATGCGGCGTGCATTGTTGAAACTGCGTTCGTCGCTCGAGTAGCCGGCTTTTCATCGTCATAGACGGCGCACCTGGATCGAAGATGCCTTCCAGGAGCTGATTGGATATCGACGGCCCTAGCCGGAACGCTTCAGGACCGCCCTCCGAGCATCTTGATGACCATGGCGATGATGAGGGCGCCGGCCAGACCGAGGAGCAGGTTCCGCAGAACGTGCCGCTCATGATCGTCGACGGCGATCGTCTCGGTGTCGGTCTCGGAATCGGCGGAGGTGCCGAACCGATTCTTGAAATCCTGGAGCCGCGTACCACCCCGGGAAGCCTGATGTCCGTTGTTTTTAGTCATGGTGAAACGTTACCGGTGCCGACGGGCCGACCGTGGGATCGTTGGAGCCGCTGATCGAATCGGATGTGCCGCTCATCCTGGAGGGTCGACCCATCCGGTGATGCTCGCCAGGTTCCCGTCCGGGTCTCGAAAATGGGTGGCCAGGAGCTGCCGGCCACCTTGTTCCATCACGACCCGGGGTTCAACCTCAAACGGGATACCGTTGTTGTTCAGGGTCGAATACTGACGGAGAACGTCGTCGACCTCAAAGACGATCTCGGTGAGTGTTGGAGTGATCATGTTCGCCGGAACCACATTCAATACGAGTTGGATCGAGCCTCCGTCGAGGAAGGCAAATCCCTTTGACTCATTGACGACCGACAACCCGACCCGGTCTCGCCAAAACGTCACGCTCTCAATCAGGTCAGTGCAGCGCAAAATGATCCGCTTGATCTCCACATCTCGAACCTAGCTGCGGCAGGTGGCTCCCGGATGCGTCCCGGGGTCCGACATTCTCAAGAGTCCTCACGCGTGGTGCGTTGACGAACCCAGCCGAGGGTCACGCTTGCTGTCACCGCCATGACCGCGGCCAAAACGTTGAATCCGATGTCGATCGGGTCGAAGACGCGGTTTGGTAGGAACCACTGGATGACTTCATCGATGGTCCCCAAGACCGAAGTCATCCCGATGGCAACCAGCGCAGGCAACGGGACCCGACGACCCTGGCTTCGTCGCTCTCTCAGTGCTTCCAGGATGAAGAGCGCCACCGCGCTGTACTCGAAGAGGTGGGTGCGCTCCTCCGGAATCCCCATGCGAGCGAACACCATGATGTACACGGCTACGAACGCCAACATGACGCCGATCTCGAAGCCATTGCGTCGAGTTCTCACGGCCTGGACGATGATCGCCATGATGATCAGGAAGAAGCCGAGGATGAACGCGCCGTCAAACAGTCCCCTATCACGCAGCACGCCGGCCAGGGTCCGCGCCAAACCAAGCGTCGAGTAGATCCCGACGACGAGAGCCGTCGTCCACACCCACAGCCGCCGCTCGCGGACCGACGAAAACAACGTCATGGCCACACCCTGCCGCCGAAGAAGCTCATGTCACGAATGGACGTGACCGAGCGGCTCACAATGAGCGAACTGCCGACCCGTAATGGTCCCCCAGCTTTGCCGGTGGGTATCGACGCCCGTAGGGCGGGAGGAGGGGTTGCCGGCATCCCGGTCGATCGATCGCCTTCGGGTGCGAGGTTTCGACACTCTGAGATCAGTCCGATCCTCTCTCGTAAGAACATCCAGCCGGGTGCGGACACAATGTGACCTGTCGTAGGGTGCCACCCCCTACACGAACGGTAGGCACAAATCACGGCTGCATCCCAGACCCATCGGGCTCTGGAGTATCAAACCCGCTCGTATCCCGATGACGCATCGCCATTCCCGCCACCACCCCCGCGATAGCGCCTGTGAACACCTTCAGCCCTTCAACCGCGAGTATGCCGCCCATCCCACCAGGGGATGCTTCTTCCATCTCAAATATGAGCGACCCGAAAAAGCCCAAGAAGGCGAGGGTGGCCAACACCGCAAAGAGATACCAGACGACCAGGCCCAGCAGCAAGACCGCCGAAAAGGCGATCAGCGGCTCCGCCTTGCGCTTCGTAAGAACGAGCGGACCGCCCATCCACAGAAATCCCGTGAGGGGAAAAAGAACGTTCCACGGCCAGTCGGCCTGGACGATCCAAAACCCAACCAGGAGAGCAATCCAGTAACCCGGGATCAGCAGGTAATCGTTTCGTTGAGTAGTCACACATCAACTATCGACACTCAGAACGAAATCGTCTATCCGGAAAGCCCCTGATAGCTCGCCGGTTCCTCCGAAGGGACGGGAGTTGCGCGACAGAGATTGCGCCGCGCAGTTTCACCAAGCGGAGCCCTCCCTATGCCAGCAAGTCATTGAAGAGAAGCAAGGATCAAGTCGTCCCAGGGCGTTGTTGGCTGGTGTCACCTGTGCTCAGGCGTTCTAACTCACCTCAGCGACGGACTGGTATACACGCACGTAGTCGACATACATGTATTTTGGGAACTCCACATCGAGTCCGATCGGCCCCGGGAAAGTGCCACCGAGCGCCAGGTTGACGATGAAGAAGAACGGCTGATCGAAGACCCACCGGTCACCCACGATCTCTCGACTCTTCTCACCGTACTGCTCGCCGTCGAAGAACCAGCGGATGCCGTCAAAGTCCCACTCGATGGCATAGGTGTGGAAATCATCGGCGATCGGCTCATCGCTACGGTACCGGCTGCCGAGGCCAGTGGCTCCCGCATAGCCCGGACCATGGATGGTGCCGAACACGAGAATCGGCTCCTTTCCGACGTATTCCATGATGTCGATCTCTCCGGCCGTCGGCCAGTTGCTCTGGAGCGGGTCATCCGGATCATTGGCAAAGCTCGAACCGAGCATCCAAAAAGCGGGCCACATACCGGCCCCGGCGGGCACTTTGAGACGAGCTTCGAAGTAGCCGTACTGGAATTGGTGGAGGCCCTGAGTCTTGAGGCGGGCCGACGTGTAGTACGACTCCTCATGGCGCTCCTGACGGCCTTCGATGACCAGCAACCCGTTCTGGAGCCGGGAGTTTTCAGAACGGTCGGTGTAGTACTGCGATTCCCCGTTGCCCCAGCCCCACCCGCCGATGTCGTAGGTCCAGTTGGCCGGATCGATCGTGTCACCGTCGAACTCATCGTTCCAGACGAGCTCCATGCCTTCCGGTGGATCGATCGGGATCGGTTCAGGCGTCGCGATCGTCGTTGTCGTTGTCGGCGGCAAGGTTGTACTGGTCGGCGGCAAGGTTGTAGTGGTCGCCGGTGTCGCCGTCGGCGTTGGGTCTTCTGACGAATCACTACCCGATCCGCAGGCACCGACGACCAGGATGAGCGTCGCTATCACAAACAATGTGCTCCAGCGATGTCTATGCATCGTCATCCCTTCATCTCGTCGATTGCTCGATCGCTCTTCTCGAGACCATTCGGCCCCTGTGGACTCAACTGCGCGGTGATGCCGCCGTCGACGTAAATGACCTGTCCCGTTATGTAGTCGGCTTCTTCCGATATCAGGAATGCCACCAGCGACGCGATATCTGACGGACGCCCAAATCTGCCAAGCGGGATTCGTTCGGACGTGGCGCGATACGACTCTGGATCCGTACGGGCGCCTGCGTCAACCCGGTACGTGTGAGTAACGCCCGGCCCAATGGCATTGACGCGAATTCCATACCCGCCGAGATCGATGGCCATGGCCCGGGTCATGGCGTTGATCGCACCCTTGGTGACATCGTATGGAAAGCCCCGGTGGTGGGCCCGAACGGCGCCGACCGACGAGATGTGGACGATGTTGCCGCCGCCCATATCACGCATGATGGCAGCGGCCTTCTGCGAGCAGCGGTACGGCCCGGCGACGTTTGTAGCGAGCTGCTGCTCTAGGAGCGCGTCGTGTTCGTCGAGCAGTCGGCTTCGCCGGAGATTGGCGGCGTTGTTGACCATAACGTCGACGGTGCCGAAAGTCGCAAGCGCCGACTCGAACAGGGCATCGATATCGGCGGCCCGGCTGACGTCGCCGGTCACCTCGAGAACGATGGCGCCGGACGCTCGCAACCCTTCGGCAGTGAGCTTGAGCGCTTCCCCATCGATGTCTGCGGCAACGATGCGCATCCCTTCGGTCGCCAATCGCGCCGCGATGCTCTGTCCGATGCCCTTGGCGGCACCGGTCACCACCGCGACCTTGCCGGTAAGCCCCGCATAGCGCGGTGTTATCGAACCGATGACGGAGGCAATGTCAGTCGGGACGCCCGGAAAGCCAGTCATGGCCGGGCCGGGCCCCCGTCAGGCAACCGGGTCTGGGTCCACTGCTCGACGATCTCATCCACCGGGAACTTCGCCGCCAATCCCTCATCGATCTCTATGCCGAGTCCTGGCTGATCATTGGGATAGAGGTAGCCATCCTCTACCCGCGGCATCCCGGGAAACATTTCATACTCGACCTCAGCGGGGCGATACCACTCCTGGATGCCGAAGTTAGGTGCCCACACGTCGAGGTGAAGGTTGGCTGCATGACCGATAGGTGACGTGTCGCTCGGTCCGTGCCAGGCGGTACGAATTCCAAACGTATCGGCAAACTCGGCAACCTTGCGGGCGGGTGTAATCCCTCCGATCTGGCTGACGTGCATCCGCACGAAATCGATGAGCTGACGAGTGATCAAGGGCCGCCACTCGTGCGGATTGTTGAACAACTCCCCCATCGCCAGCGGCGTGGCCGTCTGTTGCCGAATTGTGTTGAACCATCCGATGTCTTCCGGAGCCAAGGGATCTTCGAGAAAGAACAAACGGTACGGCTCGACGTCTTTGGCGAATTGCACCGCGTCGATGGGATGCAGCCGCTCATGGACGTCGTGCAGAAGTTCGATAGATACATCCAGCCGGCCACGGACGTGATCGATCATCTCCAACATCGCCCGGCTATATGAACGGGGATCGAAGTAGTTGCCATCGGGCGGGTCCTTTGGTCGATGCATGCCCGATACCGGACCTCCGTAGCCCCCCATCTGAACCCGTACGTGCCGATAACCTTGTTCGACCAGACTCTGGGCATCGTCGGCCACCGCCTGGGGATCGGAGCCGTCGGCATGAACATAGACCGCAGCAGCTTCGCGGACCTTGCCGCCGAGAAGTTGATAAACCGGCATTCCGGCCCGCTTGCCCTTGATGTCCCATAACGCCTGATCTACACCCGAAATGGCGTTGTTGAGCACCGGACCATTGCGCCAGTACCCGTGAACCATCGACATCTGCCATAACTCTTCGATGCGGTCCACGTCACGTCCGATGAGAAACGGCTTGAGGTGACGCTCGATAGCTGCCTGAACAGCAAAGGTGCGCTGGGTGAATGTGGCACAGCCCAATCCATAGAGACCGGGTTCGGACGTGAGCACCCTGACGATGACAAGACGGGACGACCCCGGCTGGGTCAGTATCACCTGGACATCAGAGATTGTGACCACGTCCGCCATCATGTTCCGGTTCGCGACACTGTGGCCTGCTGAATCGACCCCCACGTATGCCACGGCATGTGCCCCGACGGCAGCGGTTGTTGCCGCGTCACGCTAGCCCTTGACGGCGCCGGCGGTCAGACCGCCAATGATGTACCGCTGCATCAATATGAAGAGGAACAGCATGGGAAGCATCAGCATGAGAACAGCTGCGGCAAGGCCCGGCCAATCACTCCCGTATTGACCTTCGAAAACGATCAGACCCCGGGTGATGGGATACAACTCCGCGTTTGTCAAGTAGATCGTCGGGAGGATCAGCTCGTTCCAGATGCCGATAGCGTGCAGCACTGTCACGGTTGCGACCGCTGGGCGTATGAGTGGTAGAACAACCGACCACACGAACCGGAAGTAGCCGCACCCGTCCATTGCCGCCGACTCGTCCAGTTCACGGGGGATCGACTTGATGTAGTTCACCAAAATGATCATTCCGATTGGGTTGACGACGAAGAGCATGATGTAGCCGAGGCGGGTGTTGTATACACCGAGGTTCAAGATCAACTGGAATTGTGGAATCAGCGCCGGCGGCAAGAACAGGGCAACCACATACAGCGTGAGCAGCGCTCCGGAGCCCTTGACAAGACCGCGGGCGATCGGGAATGCCACGAACACGGAAGTGATGACAAATACAGCCGTCGCCACCGCCGCATAGATCACCGAGTTGACCATGTAGCGCGAGAAGTTCGCTCGCTCCCAGGCATTGGTGTAGTTCTCGAAGTTCAGGTCCGATACCGGGCTGATCGGATCCTTGAAGAACTCGGCCAGCGATTTGAACGAAGCGTTGACCAACATGAACAGTGGGGCGATGTACAGGATCGCAACCACAACCAGGATGACATACGAGATGACCTTGAGCCACGGGAACGGCTTACTGGGCTCGTGGATGACCGGGGTCTCTTTTTCGATCGTTGGAGCGGTCATCCGAGGTACTTCTTCTCTCTGCGATTGACGAACCAGTTGGCAGAGAGTCCCAGGACCAACACGAGCACGAATAGCACAATCGACGCCGCCGCAGCAAACCCTTGCCTGAAGGCAGCTGACACCCCACCGGTTTGGCCGAACCCCTGTGCGAATATCTCGTAACCGAGTACCTGGGTGCCGTTCTTGTAACCGATGAGAACCAAGAACAACTGCCACGCCTGGAGTGAACCAATGATATTGAGGAGGAAGTTCGTATTGATAGCAGGCGTCAACTGCGGCCAGGTGATGTTCCTGAAGAGATTCCAGCCGCCGGCACCGTCAATTCGCGCCGCTTCATAGAGGTCCTCGTCGATTGTCTGCATCCCGGCCAGAAAGATCACCATCGTGATGCCGACATTGGCCCAAATCTGAACGACGATCACCCAGAGAAATGCCTCGCTGGGCTGTCCACCAAGGAATTCGGACTGTATGCCGAACAATCCGAAAACCTCGGAAACGGGACCGCCGTTGGGGAGCAGGAAGAGCTTCCACATCAGTCCCTGGATGACCACACCGAGGATGACGGGCAGGAAGAAAAGAGTGCGAAAGAATGTCCGCCCCTTCAGCCGCTGATTCAGTAGGAGGGCTAGCCCCAGGCCCAGGCTGAATTGGACGGTGGTGACCAGAAATGAGAAAATCAGAGTTCGATTCAGCGCGGCGATATTGTCGCGGGAGGCGAGTCCGCGGAACAAGAACTCGTCGTAGTTATCGAACCCGATCCAGTTGACAGGAGCACCCCGGACCCCGGTCGCATCGGTCAATGAATAGCCGGCCGTTGCCAGCGAAGGACCGAAGGCGATCAGCAGATACAGTCCGAAACCAGGCAGCAGGAGAAAGACGGGCGTCCAGCTTTTCCAGCCCCCTCCGAAGAGATAGTTCTTCTTGACTACTTCAACAGCCATCGGTTCCTAGCTTGATCCGGGTGGTTTGATTCGGGCTAGCCGGGTGCGGATTTCTTGCCTAGGCAAGAAATCCGCACCCTTTCTAGCAACGCTACGAGAGGGCATCCAGCGCGGCTTGCAGGTCAGCCTGTGCCTGCATGGCCAGGGCTACCGGATCGTCCCATTCATTGAAGGGCTGGAACCACGAGGCGCCCTGCCCGCCGTTGGCCCATTGGCCGGCGCCTGCCGGATCCAACCAGAACTGCTCGTACCCGACTCGATAGTTCTCGAGGAGCGGGTTGATCGCCTGGCCGAGTGTCGTCTCGAGTGTGGCCGTCGGCTGGGTCGGAATGAAGCCGGTTTCGTCAACAAACGCCTGATAGTTGGCCGGATCCGAGAATGCACCCACGTATTCCTTGGCGAGCTCTACGTTCGGCGAATTGGCAGCAATCGACCAACCCTGATCGTACTTGCCGAACAGGTACTGGTTGTCGGCGGCGTTGTCGCTTCCGGGGAAGGGAACGTATGTCCAATCGAAATCCGCCTCGCCTTCCAGATTGGGGGCCTGCCAGGCTCCGGTCGGCAAGAACGCAACGTCACCGGCCGCATAGCGGAAGGTGGCTGCGTCGTGACCCAGACCGGTCACCCCGGATTCGAGCATATCCTGGGCATACGTCTGATAACGGCTCCACAGCTCGAGTGTGCTCTCGTCGTCCCACTTGACGGTGCCGGTATAGAGACCCTCTACCAGGCCAGCCTGGTCGGGGTACAGGGAACCGAGCAGTCCATATGCGCCCACGAAGACTGGCCAGCCATCGGCACCGCCGGTGGTCATGCACTCGTTGCCGGCGGCCTTCACAGCTTCGCATACGGAAACGAGCTCGCTCCACGTGGTCGGAATGTCGACACCAACCTCCGCAAGCAGGTCATTGTTGACGAACATTCCCCCATAGACGGTACGACCCAGGTTGACCGAGTACACGCGTCCGTCGAACGAGCCGGCCTGCTCAATGGAAGGCTCGTCGTAATTCGCGACCCACGGCTCATCCGTGATGTCCAAAAGTAGGCCGGCGTCGATCAGAGTCTGCCAGGCGGGCGGCGTCGCCCCACCCATATAGGGCTGGACCGGATTGGCGAATCCGAACATGTCGATGACGTCGATGTCATTCGCAGACAAGCGGGTCTGTGTGACCGTCGCCAGATCGTCGGCGCTGACGACTGAAACGTCAACCGTGACGCCCGGATGGGACTCCTCGAAGTTCCGGCTGAACGTCTGCACGAACGACGTCATCGGTTCCTGCGAGTGGATGAGGACGGACAGCGTCACATCATCGACTGGCGCTGCCGTTGTGTCCGTGGTGCCTGCTTCGGTCGTTTCTGTAGAGCCTGCGGCCGTTGTCTCCGATGAGCCATCGTCGCCACCACATGCGGCGGCCACCATGCTCATCGCCAACAGCACGGCAAGCAACCGTATGTTGAAGATCTTCTTCATGCTCTTGTTTCTCTCCTTGTAGGAAAACCACCCCCGGTCAATTGGGAGCGCTCTCAGGAATATAGGACGACGTGAAACAAAGGTCAAGTTGATAACGGGTTCGTGACCAACTATCTTCATGAGAGCGCTCTCTCACCTGGGTCAATCAATCAATCAGAAGTGGTCACCCCGCCACATACCAATCGGAGCCGCACCAACTCGAACATGACACAAAACCTCACTCTCGAATCAATCGGTCGGCTCGCAGGAGTTTCTCGGTCAACGGTTTCTCGCGTCATCAACGATCAGGCGAGCGTCAGCCCCGACGTGAGGGACCGGGTCAAGGAGGTCATCCGGCTCACCGGCTACGCGCCCAACCTGGCGGCACGGTCGCTCGTGTCTGGCCGTACGGGCGTTATCGGCCTGGTCATCCCGAGCCGGGTTCACAGCCTGTTCGAAGATCCCTATTTCGCTCGCCTGATTCAGGGCATCAGCGCCGCCAGCAACCCATCAGGCAACACGCTTTCCCTGTTTCTTTTTCAGAATGAGGAGGAGGAAAGCCGGCTGTACCCACGGGTGGTCACTCCTGGTTTCCTCGATGGTTTGGTCATTACCGCGACGCGTATGGGCGACCCTTTGTTGGCACGTATCTCGAATGGTGAAATCCCGGTCGTTGTTGTGGGTCGCCCGGATGCGGACGGAGTCAGTTATGTGGACGTTGACAACAGAGGCGGTGCAGCACTTGCCGCCAACCATCTGTGCAGTCTCGGTTATCAGCGAATCGGAATGATTGGAGCACCAACTGGAACGACTGCCGGAGCCGATCGTCTGACTGGCTTCGTCGAAGGCCTCGCCGAATGCGACAGGGTGCTGCAGCGAAATCTTCGTGAAGACGGTGACTTCTCAGAATCAAGCGGCTATGAGGCAATGAAGAAGCTGATCGCACGCGAACCCGACGCCGTCTTCGTGGCATCAGACACCATGGCCCTCGGTGCTCTCAGGGCGCTGAAAGAACAAAACATCCGCGTTCCCGAAGACATTGCGATCATAGGATTCGATGGATTGGCGCCTGACCGTTCCAGCCCCATCCTGACGACGATCCGTCAACCGGTGATGCAGACCGGATCACGGGCTGTAGAACTGCTGAATGACCTGATAAGCGGCGCGTTAGCCGCGCCGATCTCCGAAATCATGCCCGTGGAGTTGGTGGTGGGTGATACCTGCGGGGCGAACCTTCCTGAACCGCGACGCAAAGGCTCCGCAAATGAACCATGACCAGGTCCGCACAATGCCAAAGGATGGACTCGCCCCAGCCGCGCAGGCCGAGCAGCCCGAGCCCACGGGGCAACTGACCGAGATCGACGGAGTCGAGCACTACCGCATCGACGACATCGGGAGCATGGAACCATTCCTGATGAGCATCGTCTCCAGCTCGGATTTGTGGATGTTCGCGTCGAGCCGGGGAACGCTCACGGCAGGGCGCACCGATGCCGACCACGCGCTTCTTCCTTATGAAACCGACGACCGTCTTCACCGCATGGTTGGTCTTTCTGGCCCAATAACGATCCTTGCGCGCCAACTCGATGGACGCCGGGAACTATGGCACCCATTCGGGCCTGAGCAACACACCAAGGGACGCCGAAAATTGGCCAAGGCCGTGATGGGTAATCGACTCGTGTTTGAAGAGACAAACGACGATTGGGGTCTTCGATATCGAGCAACCTGGATGCCGTCCCCATCGTTTGGCTGGGTACGGCGCATCGACGTGACCAATACCAGTGGATCTGGCGCCGAGGTGGAAATACTGGACGGGCTTCTCGATGTGATGCCCTCCGGTGTTCCATCCGGAGTTGAGCAACTGCTTTCGAATCTGGTGGATGCCTATAAACGTTCGGAGACCGGGCGTTGGGATACTGCGGCGATCTACACCGTCGAATCGGCTATTTCGGACCGTAGCGAACCAACCGAATCTCTCACTGCAACAGCAGTTTGGTCTCATGGCACCGGCCGATTCGAGATCCATCTCGACGAGCGAGTGCGAGAGGCGATGATTGCCGGACGGACGTGGCCAACCACCAGTTTGCTGACCGGACGCCGGGGTGCATACCTCGTGCGCGGACGCGTGAGTGTGGAACCGAACGAATCTGTGACCTGGAGCCTCGTGACTGATACCGGCCTCGACCATGCGCAGGTGCTGGATCGAACCGCTCTTGCAGGTGACGCAAGGAATATGGACATGGTCGAGCGCGACATCGCGGCGGGGTCGGCGAACCTGCGAAGTTTGCTAGCGGAGGCGGACGGGTATCAGGAGACAGGCGAGCGAATGGCTGACGCTCATCACCTCTCGAACGTGTTGTTCAATTCGATGCGCGGCGGAGGTTTCCCAAACGCTCGGCTGGTCACGATCGCCCACTTCCTCGACCACGTCCGGCGTTGGAACGGAGATGTCTTCGAGCGCAACCGCGACGCCATCAGCTCGATCGGTGAGACGGTCGATTTCGAGAGGCTGCGGGCAGTTGTCTCCGGCACCGACGATGCCGACCTGATCCGCCTGATGCTCGAATACCTGCCGCTGGCGTTCTCCCGTCGCCACGGGGATCCCAGTCGTCCATGGAATCGCTTTTCGATTCATGTCCAAGGTGAGTCGGGCGAGGAAGTTCTCGGTTACGAGGGGAATTGGCGGGATATCTTCCAGAACTGGGAGGCCCTCCTCATGTCCTATCCGGCGGTCATTCCGAACGCCGTAGCAAAATTCCTGAACGCTTCGACAATCGATGGCCACAATCCGTATCGGATAACGCAAGACGGCGTCGATTGGGAGGTGCCGGACCCCCATGACCCGTGGTCCAACATCGGGTACTGGGGTGATCATCAGATCGTTTATCTGCACCGCCTCATCACACTGTGGGAGCGTTTCGATCCAGGTGGAATCGGTTCGTGGCTGGATCAACGGGCATTTGTGTACGCCGACGTCCCCTACACCATCGCCGACTATTCCGAACTGGTGCGTGATCCTCGCAACACGATCACGTTCGATTCGGAACGAGCCGATCGGGTTGAGGAGCGTGTGAGGAAACTCGGCAACGATGGTCGCCTGGTAGTCGACGCCTCAGACGCGATCGTTCGTGTCGGCCTGATTGAAAAGCTGCTGGTGCCGGCTCTCGCAAAACTCACAAACCTTGTTCCCGGCGGCGGGATCTGGATGAATACCCAACGCCCCGAATGGAACGACGCCAACAACGCCCTCGCAGGTTTCGGGCTGTCGATGGTCACCTCGTATCACCTCCACGGATACATCTCCATGCTGAGACGGCTGGTGGAAACTCACGCGCCCGACATCGTCCAGTTATCCGGGTCATCTGCCGGTTGGGTGACAGCCCTGGCCGACACTCTCGACCGTTTCTCGGGTCGGGACTGCCATCTCGACGACCGAAGTCGCCGGGAAGTCGTGGATGCGCTCGGCGAGATCGGAGACCGACAACGGAGTGCGACAAGTAAGGGTTTCGACGCTGAGCCCGTGTCGGTCGCCAGATCAGACATCGACCTCCTATTGGCTGGATCGCTGGAGCTTCTAGAGGACACCCTCAGAACAGGCCGCCGACCCGACGGCCTCTACGACTCCTACAACCTGGTGTCCTTTCCCACCGAAACAGAGGTACGGGTTGATCGGCTGGGACCGATGCTCGAGGGCCAGGTAGCGGTCCTGTCTTCCGGGTTCTTGGACGCACAGAGCTCGTTGGAACTGATCGAGTCGCTGTACGCATCGGATATGTATCGCGCCGACCAAGACTCCTTCATGCTCTATCCGGTGCGTCAGCTTCCTTCGTTTTTGGATCGCAACTCGATTCCCGGTAACGACCCACGACTCGCGCCCCTGCTCGACGAGCTGACCGGCGCTGCGGCCATTCTTGTCGGGGACCGGGTGGGAAACCTGCACTTCTCGCCAGAGATGGTCAATGTCGCCGCAGTCAAAACCGCCCTCGAGCATTCGACACTGGATACCGCCCAACGCACCACGGTGCTGGAGGTGTACGAATCAGTATTCGGGCACCACGCATACACCGGCCGATCCGGCTCGATGTATGGCTACGAAGGGATCGGCTCGATCTATTGGCACATGGTCGGCAAGTTGCTCGTGGCAGTCCAGGAAACCTATTGGGCGGCCATCGACAGACGAGACCCGGCCACAGTTATCGAGGCACTGGCCGACGCATACCGGCGGATCCGCTCGGGATTGGGCTTTCGCAAGGACCCGGCAACGTGGGGGGCGATCCCCACCGACTGCTATTCGCACACCCCCGCCCACGCTGGCGCTCAACAGCCGGGCATGACCGGTCAGGTGAAAGAAGGAATCCTCACCCGATTCGGAGAGCTCGGTATGCGCATCGTCGACGGGAGAATCTCGCTATGTCCGGGTTTGCTGCGAGCCGACGAACTGATCCCCGACGAGCGCGAAGACGGTTCCGCCGTACTCAGCTTCTGCGGAGTTGGCGTGCAGATCGAATTCGGCGAGATCGATGAAATCAGGATCCGCAAGAACGGAGCCTGGGACCCACCGACCCCGGGCCTGAAGCTCGACCCCGAGACCTCAGCGGCCATATTCTCGCGCAACCTAGTCATTGACGGATTGCGATTCACCATGGCCAAGGACCGCAGAAATCTCTGAGTGGGTGACAACCAAGCTCGAGCGGCTCACGCTCGACGAGAAGCTCATGCTCGTCGCCGGAAAAGACCTCTGGCAGACTCACGCTATCGAGCGGCTCGGCATTCCGTCTCTGCGACTCATCGACGGACCCAACGGAGCCAGGGGAAGCGATGGCAATCACGGCCCGACATCCACCAGCTTTCCGGTCGGCGCGGCGATGGGTGCGACCTGGGATCCTGGATTAATAGAAGACCTCGGCCGAGCTCTCGCCCACGAGACCCTGGCGAAGGAAGCGCAGGTACTACTTGGTCCGACGGTCAACATTCCTCGGGTCCCCAACGCCGGCCGCAACTTCGAGTGTTTCTCTGAGGATCCGCTGCTCTCCGGTCTGCTCGCCGTTGCATGGATACGCGGTCTCCAGTCCGAAGGTGTCTCGGCTTGCATCAAGCATTTCGTGTGCAACGACCAGGAACACGACCGCTACAACGTTGACGCGGTGGTTGATGAGAGGGCGTTGCGCGAGATCTACCTCGAACCATTTCGCATCGCCGTAGAGGAGTCCGAACCCTGGGCGGTCATGTCTGCCTACAACTCCGTCAATGGCGAAACAATGTCGGAGCACCCCATGCTCGAAACGGTGCTCAGAGACGACTTCGGGTTCGACGGTCTGGTGGTCTCGGACTGGTACGGAACATACGGGCCCGGAGTTATGGCGTCCG
Source organism: Actinomycetes bacterium (assembly GCA_024638625.1). Lineage (GTDB taxonomy): Bacteria > Actinomycetota > Acidimicrobiia > Spongiisociales > SHLN01 > JABDOU01. The sequence continues at coordinate 5,353 of JAHEJY010000016.1, read as the reverse complement.
GCCTCGATCTGGAGATGCCGGGCCCGGCTCGATGGCTGAAATCGGATTCACTGCGAGCGGCAATCGAATCCGGCGAAATCTCCGAAGAGGACGTCGACCGCAAGGTCGGCCGACTGCTTGGATTGATGGAGCGAACGTCCGCATGGAAGCGCGAAGAAGGCGCTGGCAAGGTCGATGAGCTCGTGCATCGTGCGCTCGCTCGACAAATCGCGACCGGGTCGATCGTGTTGCTCACCAACAACGGCCTGCTCCCGCTTGACCCAACCGTAAACCAGCGAATCGCTGTGATCGGTGAGCTCGCCAGCAGCACGCCGCATCAGGGAGGAGGCAGCTCGACAGTCAACGCTCATAGGGTTGTGTCAATCCTCGAAGGCATCCGCTCAGCTGTAGGTCCTGAAGTTGACATCACGTGGACGCCGGGTTGTTCCGTACGGAAATCGCCTCCTCCGATCGACCCGGCTTCCCTCGCAGGTGAAGGCTTCCTGGTCGAATACTTTCCCTTCGCTGAGCCGTCCGGGGAACCGATCCGGTCCGTCACCTCGAAGCGGTCGTATCTCGCCTTCTTCGGCACCGGCGATGCATGGGTCGACTACGACGAGTTCTCGGTCCGCATATCAGGCCGGTTTGTGGCCCAGCGCGCCGGATTTCATGACTTCAACTTCAGCGCGGGAGGCCGCCTTCGTGTCACCGTCAACGGCCGGCTGGTCGCAGACGAATGGTCTAATGGAGTTCCGAGCGAGATCTCCACGAGCCTTGAACTCGAAGCCGGTGAGCACATTGAAATGGTGATTGAGTTCGGGTCGCTGCCCGGCGAGACCTGGCGTTGGCTCGGCGTCGGATGTAACCCACCTGGGCCAGAGATATCGATCGATTCAGCTGTCGCCGCTGCAGCTGACGCAGACGTAGCCGTTGTCGTCGCCGGTCTGATGGACCATTGGGAAAGCGAAGGCTTTGATCGGCCCGATTTGAAGCTGCCAGGAGCACAGGATGAGCTGATCAGAGCTGTCCTGGACGCGCAACCGAACACCGTGGTGGTGGTCACCGCAGGATCTGCAGTGGAGATGCCATGGCACGTTGCGGCGTCGGCGGTGGTACAGGCCTGGTACGGGGGTCAAGAAGTAGGACACGCGGTTGCGGACGTCCTATTCGGCGACAGTGATCCCGGGGGACGGCTTCCGATCACCTTCCCCGCCGACTCTCGTCAGCACCCGGGCCTGCTCAACTATCCCGGCCAGGCGGGGGAGGTTCGATACGGGGAGGGGATCTATGTGGGCTACCGCGGCTTCGATCGACTCGGACTCACACCGAGATTCTCATTTGGCCACGGGTTGTCCTACACGTCGTTCGATGTCGATATTCGCCAATGCACGGCCACCGATAGGTACGTGACCCTTGAAATTGAAGTAACCAACACAGGTGACCGGCCTGGTGTCGAAGTCGTGCAAGTGTTCGCACACGGCGTAGGAGAGGTAGATCGTCGGCTGGTTGCGTTCGAAAAGCTTCGCCTGGTCCAGGGAGAGACATCCCGTCGCCGGATCGAGATTCCACAGATGCGGTTGAGATTTTGGAGTTCCGCGGCGTCCGACTGGGAGATGCCAGAAGGCACCATCCCGCTATCGGTAACGGGCTCGTTCGGGACCAGGACAACTACGGTTCACTTGCGACCGGACTGAGACATCTTCCCAACCGGAGGCTATTTCTTGGCCTATTGCATCTGCGTCTCCCACGGTGTCGAGAAAACGGTGATCGATAAGGTTCCTGCCGAGGGGAGAATCCATGAGCAAAGAACTGGCCAGCGAGACCGGCAGCGATACCGGTGATGCGAGCACAACCATGAAAGCGATCGTGTACCACGAGTTCGGAGCACCCTCCGAAGTCCTCCGCGTCGAGGAGGTTCCTCGGCCGGTTCCTGGCCCGAGCGACGTGCTCGTCCAGATCCACGCATCCTCGGCAAATCCTTATGACTGGCATTTCATACGCGCCCAGCCGTACTTCATCCGCCTGGCCGGGTCAGGATTACGCAAGCCAAAAAAGCCGATCCCGGGCGGTGACCTGGCCGGTGTTGTAGAAGCTGTCGGTGCCAACGTCACGAAGTTCGAGCCCGGCGACGACGTGTACGCATTCCACCACGGATCGTTCGCCGAGTACAACTGCGTGCCCCAGAATCGGGTGGCGTTCAAACCGAAGAACTTGAGCTTTGAGGAAGCCGCCTCGTTGCCCCTGGTGGCGGTCACGGCACTACAGGGATTGCGGGATCACGGCGGTGTCGAGAGCGGCGACAACGTGCTCATCATCGGAGCTTCGGGAGGTATAGGAACGATCGCCGTACAAATGGCCAAGGCGTGGGGCGCTGAGGTCACCGGCGTATGCAGCACCAAGAATCTCGACCTCGTTCGGTCGCTCGGGGCTGACTACGTAATCGACTACCTGAAAGAAGACATCACGCAGGGAGATCGGCACTACGACCTGGTCTTTCAGCTCGCCGGCACGTACTCGCCTCGTCACATCCGACGTGTCATGGCACCGGACGGAACCCTCATCCAAGCCATGGGCGATGGCGGCAAGATCGGAGGCCCGATGGTCCGCGTCCTGACTGCCATGGCCATGAACCCCTTTGTCGGCCAGACGATGAAGATGTTCACTGCTGAGGAAACCGCAGAGGCGCTCGATGACGTTCGCAGACTGGTCGAATCAGGAGCCGTCAAGCCCGTAATCGACTCCGTGTTTGCCCTGGCCGATGCGGGAGCGGCCGTTGCGTTGGTCGAGGATGGAAGCCCGCAGGGCAAAGTGGTCATATCCATCACGCCCGACGATGCACTCGACGGAGGATCCTGACATGCCGATGCCGCTCTGGTGGGGGCACCTCAACAAGCACATCTTCAACAAGAGAGAGCTGAAGAAGGGCGACCGTCCGGTTATCACCCACATTGGTCGATCATCGGGAACGCGGTACCACACGCCGGTTGACGCCCATCCGGTCGATGACGGTTTCATCTTCATCCTGGTCTACGGTTCGCAATCAGATTGGGTGCAGAACATCCTGGCTTCGGGGACCGCCCAACTCAGCAAAGGCGGGGCGGCCTGGCAGCTCAGCCGGCCACAGATTCTCGATGGAGACGAGGCCTGGCAACTACTGCCCCCGGGCACGAAGCGTCCTCCTGCCTTCCTCCGCATTAACGAGTACCTTCATATGACCCAGGAATAGCATCGCCCTGCGCTGTGTTTCCGTGACAATGGAATCAGCAATCAGCGCCGCACTGGAGCACGGCGGTGTCGTCGATATCACCACCATCGGAGCCAGGAGTGGGGCCGAACGGCGAATCGAGATCGCTTTTCACCACTTTGATGGCAGGTTCTATATCACCGGCCGGCCCGGTTTCAAAAGGGACTGGCTGGCGAACCTCAAGGCCAATCCTCAATTCACGATCCACCTCAAACGGGGGATCACGGCCGACATCGGGGCTCGTGCCACGGAAGTCACAAACGAAGACCAGCGGTCGCAGGTCTTGTATCGAATCCTCACCGAGAGTTGGGACAACGAGCCGGCAAAAGCCGATCACATTCTGCCGAAGTGGGTCGCCACCGCCCCGCTGGTCGAATTCACCGTCGACTGAGCGCAGCTTGCGCGTGCTCGCAGATCGACTCAACGACGGGCATAATCCCATCGGGGGGTACCCTGGCTGACATGGCTATCTACGAGTTGGAAGATCCCGGCGATCTCGTTGCACCGGTCATGATCGCCGCTCTCGACGGGTGGGTGAATGCAGGAAATGTCGGCACCGAAGCAGCCAAGCACATCGCTGGAGATGGCAAGACCATCGCCCGTTTCGACCCCGATGCCCTCTACGACTTTCGGGTCAATCGCCCCGCGCTGACCTTCGTCAGCGGCGTCACTGAGTCGATCGAGTGGCCCGAGCTCACGTTGCGCCGGGCGAACACCAGTGGACGCGACGTGCTCGTACTCAGCGGCACCGAGCCCAATTGGCAATGGCAATTGCTGGGTCGATCGGTAGCAGACCTCTCTGCCGAACTCGGAATCGTTGAACATATTTCTCTCGGCGGTATCCCGTCGGCGGCTCCGCACACCCGTCTCACACGGTTGGTCACGACTGCCTCGCGCCCTGAGTTGATTGCCGAGGATGAGCAATTGCCCGGTGGGGTGTTGCGAGTCCCGGGGGCGGCGGTCAGCATTCTCGAGAGCTACGTCGTAGACCAGGGGATTCCTGCGGTCGGATTCTGGGCGCAGGTGCCCCACTACGTTGGTGGCACGTACTACCCGGGGGTGGTGACCCTGGTCGAACGGGTGGCACGCCACTCCGGTATCCCCATCGCTTTGGGGCAGCTGGTCGATGACTCGGCCGAGCAACGCAGGCAGCTCGACGAGATCCTGGAGGCCCAACCCCAGACCCGGGAGTATGTTGAGCAGTTGGAGACAGTGGTCGACGCCCAGAGCGAGATGCCGACCGGCGAGGAGATTGCAGCCGAAATAGAGCGCTTTCTCGCCGAATCAACGGGCGACGGCGACGACCCCTTCGATCCCTAGTAGAGGTCGATCGCGATCGGGAGAGACCGATTTCGCCAGGTCGTTAAATCGCTGCCGTACCCCGGGTTGTACTTTCCAAAGACCATCGTCCTGGCCAACTCTGACTCATGCTCGTCGAAGATCACTCTGGCGCGGCCGGGAATATCGTGATCGTCGACATGAACGAGCACGCCCGGATTGGCAATGATGTTCCGTACCCAGTCGGATTCCGAACCACCGCCGGAAAGCATGAAGAGGGTCGGATCCGTATAGGCGTACCAGATCTCGATCCGGTGCTTCTGTCCGGTCACTCTTCCGGTCGTGGTCAGATCGATGACCGATCGCGAAGCGAGCAGCGCCCTTAGTTCTTGACTCAGCGGAACGAAATTGTCGTCACTCACAACGAATGTCTACCAGCAAGCCGTCTGAAGAATCTCATAGGTATAGGTTCACAAAGAGATCGACCTCCCAAATAGTCCCCCATCAGCCGCCACAGGCGGCGACCAGATGGGGGAAAGTACCGCCGAACAAAGTGAGGGGGTAGGGGGTCGGCAACCCTGCGGGTTGCTCAGGAGTTGCTACGCAACTCCACTCCAGCACCCCAACAACCACCGCACGCAAACACAAAAAAAGAGATCGACCTCCCAAATAGTCCCCCATCAGCCGCCACAGGCGGCGACCAGATGGGGGAAAGTACCGCCGAACGAAGAGAGGGGGTAGGGGGTTCGCAGGTAGTCCTATATCCCGTGAATCGCCACAGAACACTTGAGATACCGGGAGAGAGATCGACTACCCCCTACCCCAGCCCTACCGGGCTGCGGTACTTTCCCC
>JAHEJY010000110.1 GCA_024638625.1 Actinomycetes bacterium | reverse complement strand
TGCGGTCGCCGAGGATGGCACCCTGACCACTGGCGGCTCGCTCGCGAGTACCGACGCCGATGCCACCGATACTCCGACGTTTACTGCACAGCCCGGCACCGCGGGCGCCTACGGCACCTTCTCCGTCGATGCCGGCGGTGTGTGGTCGTATAGCCTCGACAACACCGCCGCTCAGAGCCTGGAAGGTGGTGAGGTCATCAACGAGACCTTCACCGTCACTGCCACCACCGCCGACGGCGAGTCTGTCAGCCAGGTCGTGACCGTCACCGTCACCGGCGCGGAAGATGCACCGGTGATCACCGGCACCACCGGCGGGGCTGTGGCCGAAGACGGCACCCTGACCACCGGCGGTACGCTGGCGAGTGCTGACGCTGACGCGCCGGATACCCCGACCTTCACCGCACAGCCCGCCACGCCCGGCGCCTACGGTACCTTCTCCGTCGATGCAGCGGGTGGCTGGACATACACCCTGGACAATGCCACTGCGCAATCGCTTGGCAACGGGCAGGTGGTAACCGAGACCTTTACCGTCACCGCCACCACCGCCGATGGAGAATCGGTCAACCAGACCGTCACCGTCACCGTCACTGGCGCCGAGGACGCACCGGTGATCAGCGGAAGCTTCACTGGTGCGGTTAGCGAAGGCGACATTGGCGACGTGGTCACCGCCACGGGCACCATCAGCATCAGCGACATCGACGACGATGACTCCCCCGCGTTTGCCGACACCACGGTTTCCGGTACCTACGGAAGCATCGCGCTGGTGGGCGGCGCGTGGACCTACACCCTCGACCAGGCCTTGGTTCAGTCCCTTAGCGAAGGGGAGGTCGTGAATGACGTCATCACGCTGACTGCCACCGATGGCACCACCCAGGATATCTCACTAACCATCACCGGCACCAACGATGTCCCGATTGCCCAGGCAAGCTCCGTCACCACCGTCGAGGACACTCAGAAAGTCTTCAGCTCGGCGGACTTCGGCTTCACCGATGCCGAATCAGATCCAATGGCCTCCATCACTATTCAATCCCTGGAAAGTATGGGCAGCCTGCGGCTGAACGGAGTCAACGTCGTCGAGGGTCAGATCATCACCAAGGCGCAGCTTGACGCCGGGGAGCTGACCTACGATCCGCTCCCGGACACGAGCGGTGCCGCCTACGACAGCTTCACGTTCACCGCCAACGATGCCGGCGCCGGAACGGTCGCCGCCACCATGACGTTGAATGTCACCTCCGTCAACGACGGTCCGATCGGACCGGTGACCGACGTCGATGCAGCCATCAACCGCGTCTCCATCAGTGCCGGCATCGGCTCGCCGGTCGGTATCACGGCGTCGGCAACCGATCCCGACCCCGAGGACACGGTTACTTACAGCCTGGACGATGATGCCGGCGGCCGGTTCACCATCGATCCCGTGACTGGCTTGGTAACCGTCGCCGGATCGCTGGGTGCGGTCACCGGTTCCGTCAACATCGTCGTGCGTGCCACGAGCAGTGACGGCAGCCCGGCAACAACCACGACGGTCGCCGTTAACATCGTCGACGCCGCCGACGACTTCGCAACGGTGCACGAGAGTGCGCTAACGGACGGCTCCGGCCGTGTCGAGACGGTATTCGATAGCAATGACGAGGTTGGTCAAGACACCAGCTCCGGCGAGCCTACCCGCCTCGCGACGGGCAACCTGCTCGCCAACGACGGTACCGCCACGTCCATCACCTCCATCGACGGCGTAACGCCGGTCGGCGGGACGATCACGGTCACCGGCAGCTACGGCCAGCTCGTGGTGGATGCGAGCAACGGCGACTACACCTACACCCTGTCCACCGCGGCGGACAACTCGGCCGCGGCGGATGACCTCGCGGTGCTGGAGAACTTCTCCTACGTAACCAACGTCGGCACCAACTCCAACCTCAGTATCACGATCGTTGACGATACGCCGCAAACCGGCGATTTCGTGACCAACGTGCCGGAAGGCCAGATGCAGGAATACCACCTGGTCTTCACCCTCGATGTCTCCGGGAGCATGACCGGCGCCCAGTATGACGGCATCGTATATCTGGACGACGGTACGCAAACCACCCGTCTGGAGATGGCGAAGGACGCCCTTAAAGCCCTTGTCGAGGAGTACTATCAGCAGTCCGATATTGTCTCGGCGCATCTGGTGACATTCAGCACCAACGCGCAGGTGCTGAACGGCGGTAACGCGTACACAGACCTTGCCTCGACGCTGGCTGCGATCGACGCGATCAACGGCAGTGGCGGCACCAACTACGAAGACGGGCTCAACAAGACCATCGATGCCCTGGATGCCAACGGCGACAACTTACTCGACCTCACCGGTCCCAACCTGCAGACGATCACGTACTTCATCTCCGATGGCGTGGCAACACGGGGCGATACCAACGACCCAGTAGGCGCGTCAGGTTGGGACACGTTTACGAGCACGAATACCGTGAGTTCGTTTGCGGTCGGAATCGGAGCCGGTATCTCCGATTTCAGCAATCTCGATGCGATCCATAACGTAGACGCGGATGCCTCAGGCACGATTGACTCCGCAATCTACGTGCCCGACCTGACCACTCTAGAGGAAGAGCTACTCAGCACGGTCCCCGATTCCTTCGGCGGGAGCATTCTGATGACGGGTGCCACCCAGAACGTAAACTTCGGTGCCGATGGCGGCTATGTCAGCTCCATTGCCATCAATCTGGACTCCGACGCCGACGATGTCCCGGACACGCTGGTCACGTTCACCTATGACCCAGTTGCCGGCACCGTTTCCAATGACGGCGGTTTCCCGGGACTCACCGGAAACATTCTTAGTCTGGACAAGGCCGGCTACGGGTTCGTCGAAGGAAAGCTCATCTTCGATTTTCTGAGTGGGGAGTACAATTACTTCCAATCCTCCAGCGTGGCTGAAGGCGATAGCTTTACCCTGGAGTTTGTTGCCGCGGACAACGACGGCGACGTGACGCCCGCGACGGTGGTCACGATCAAGATCGTCGACGGCCAGCCGGTGGCGAACGACGATACGGACACTTTGTTCGCGCTGGATACGCAGCTCGAGGGCAACGTTCTCACCGGCTTCGGCACCGATGGCGGGGTATCGCACAGCACGAGCTTCTCGAGTTTCTCCAGCCAAGGGGCCGGAGTCGACAACACCGTAGACAATGCCACTGTCACCTCGATCGTCTACCGGGGAGACACCATCGACCTCACCGTGGATTCCGGCGGCGTCGTCAACGCCACCGCGAGCGCCGACGGCTCGACCTACAGCTTCTCGGTTGATAGCTCCGGTACGCTCAGCCTCACCAACTCGACCGACTCGACCAGTCTGACGTTCAATTCGTCCGGATTCTACTCGTACACCCCGGCGACTCCGCCCTCGCCACCCACCGGCGCACGAGTCACCCAGGATTTCGAGGATAGCGCTGCGACGGAGATTGCCGAAGGGCTCGCAAAGGGGATCGCCCTGAGCTCACCGGACGGCACGATCGGATACGATAGCTCAGGTGGTACCCAAGGGGTCGGTGTTAACGGCACCCGACTGAATTCTGGCGAGCGCCTCATCATGGATTTTGATTCGGGGCTCTATCCGTACGGCGTTCAGGGCATCCGGTTGGAAGGCGACTCGCTCGACGATAACTCCTATCAGGTATTCAACATCACCGCCTTTCACATTGACGGTCACGAGATGGGTCAGGCGGTTGTGACCACCGATGGATGGCATACGCTCTTCTCGCAATTCAGCAACATCGGGCGTCTTGAAGTGCAGGCCGGCAGCAATACCTCAAGCACCGTTCGCGGCATTGCGTTCGATCCGGTGCTCCTCGACACCGTCGCAGCGGCGGTAGCCCCCGAGGTAATCGGCTACACCATCACCGACGACGACGGCGACACTGACAGTGCCACTTTGACGTTGAAGTCCATCAGCAACACTCTCGTCGACCTGGATGGCGACGATCTCGAAACCGGCACCAGCGCCAACGACTTCCTGGCCGGACTGGATGGGAACGATTCGCTGGACGGCGGAGCCGGTCACGACATCCTGGAAGGCGGGTCCGGAGCGGACCTGCTCTTCGGCGGCCTCGGTGACGACGTCCTGGTCGGCGGCGAGGGACTGGATGTGCTCGCAGGCGACGAAGGTGACGACAGTCTGCACGGCGGGCTCGGAGACGATGATCTTCGCGGGGGCGCTGGCAATGACAAATTGATGGGTGACGAGGGTGATGATCTGCTGCAAGGAGATATCGGAGCCGACACGCTCCACGGGGGCACCGGCAACGATACCCTCGATGGCGGCGCCGGAAACGATTCCCTTTACGGCGGCGCCGGAAACGACACCCTGCTCGGCGGAGGGGAAATGGATTTCCTCGCCGGTGGAGCGGGCAACGATTCACTCACCGGGGGCGCCGGTGCGGACACCTTCGCCTGGGGTGAGAACGACAAGGGATCGACGATTTCCCCCGACCAAGACGTCGTCACTGACTTCACAACCGGCCCCGGCGGCGACATCCTCGACCTCAGGGACCTCTTGCAGGGAGAGGAAAACAGCCCCCTCAGCGACTATCTCACCGTCGATTTCGGAGATTTCGACGCCGACGGCGATAGCGAGACGCGGATCAATATCGATGCCGACGGGGGCAATTTTTTCCAACCCACTCAGAACGTGACCCTGGAAGGCGTGGACCTTACCGAAGGCGGGACCCTCACCGATCAGCAGATCCTCGACAACCTGCTGAGCAACGGAAACCTCGATGTGGACACCTAAGCGCGCCATGGCCGAGCAAGCTCAAGAGAGCACACCAACGCTAACGCTTGCCTCGTGGCGAGGAGGCCGAAGCATTCTCACTACAGGTAGCGGGGACCGCGCACCCTACGCTCACGGTGAGACCGACGCGGGACCGACTAGCGTCCTGGTGGGCGATTGCTTGAGTGAATTGGATAAACTCGGCCGCTAAGGGTCCGCGGGTTAGGCCCAGTGCGAAGGACATGTGGGACGATTGCCCCGACTAAAAATTCTAGCAGGCGGCTCCTCGCGCGCCGCCGGGAACGTTAGATCACATCGGGGCAGAGCGCTAGTGCAAGTATGATCGGCGAGGTCGGCTACGAATTGACTCTACGAAGGGAAACTGTTTCCGGCTCAACCTCGTTAGCCATTCCGTCCGCGCCAATCTGTCCGCTCAACTTGATCGCGAGGGCAACCCGATCGGGAACCTGGAGCTTCTTGAATATCTTTGTCAGATGAGACTTGACGGTTCGCTCCGCGATGTTTCGAGCGCTTGCGATCCGTTTGTTACTGAGGCCGAGTGCCACATCCAGTGCGATCTCGCGCTCTCGGCGAGAAAGGCAGCTCACCAGTCCCTCGTCGGCCGTCGAGGAGAGAGCGCGGCGCGCTAGCGAAAGCGCATGGGCCAGCAAGCCGGGCGTGAACCAGGTCTGCCCGGCCGACAGCAGTCGAAGCATGTGCAGATAATGAACGTCCGCCATGTAGCTATTGAAGTAGGCATGGATTCCGTACTCGGAGAGTGCCAGCATCTCCTCCAGCCGGGGGCGATCGGCGGCGATCGCGACCGGGGAGCTCGACCGGACCCCCAGCGCTCCCAGGACCTGAGGTAACGCCCCGGGGAACGAAGCTGAGTGCACGAGCAAGATTGTCGCCGGGTCCGTCGTATCGACCTCATCGAACGAGCACAGATATCGGGCACGCACATGCGTTCCCAATGCTCGGCTCAGATGGCGCTCGAGCGAGGGAGACCGGGAAAGTACCAGGACTTCCATCAACTCTCCCGCAAGGCCTTCTCCAGGCCGCGATTGATCGGTTTCAGCAGATATTGAAGAATCGTTTTCTTCCCGGTGATGATGTCGGCCTCGACGGTCATACCGACCCGGATCGGAAGCGGACGTGACCCGAGCCCCAGGTAAGATCTATCAGGCTTGAGGCGGGCGATGTAGTAACTCTCCCCTTCTTCGTTGGTCACTGTATCGGCGCTCAGAAATTTCACTTTAGCGTCCAGCGCGCCATAGATGGCGAAATCATAGGCGGAGAACTTCAATCGAGAGGGCATCTCGGTGGAGATGTTGGCAACATCGGAGGGTTTGATCTGCACCTCGACCAACAAGGCGTCCTCGTGGGGAACGATCTCGAGGATCGGTCCCCCAGCCGCCACGACCCCACCGATGGTGTTGATGTGCAATCGCGTGATCGTGCCCTTGACCGGCGAACGCAGCGTGGTCCGGCGCACGCGGTCGCGCAGCGCCACCTGAGTCTCCGAGATTCGAGAAGCCTCCGATATCGCCTCGTTCAAGTCCCGCTTGGCGGAGTTGCTGAAGTCAAGGCGCGCTTGCTCGATGCGGCGCTTGCCCTGCTCGATCATGGACTGAATTCTTGGAATCGAGAGACTGAGGCTCTCGAGCTCTCCTCGAAGATCGTTGTGGGTGCGCTGCAGCTGAAGGTAATCGATCTCACTCACCAGTCGCTTCTTGACGAGAGGTTTCTTGAGCTCTAGCTCCTTTTCCACCAACTCCAAGCTCTTCGCGATCTGTCTTTCCTTCGCTCGCGCCTCCGTCAGCTCGTTGCGATGCTGCTTGACCTCCTCCTCGAGGATGCGTGCTGCCTCCGATTGCTGCCGACGGTTGCTCAGGAACAGGCTCTCTTCGGCGCGCAGTAGAGCGGGCGATTCCTGTTCAACCTCGGGATCGGGCTCGAAGTCCGCGCCCTCGGCCTCCGCCTTCAATCGGGCAATGCGAGCGCGTAGCTCGAGATAATGCAGTCGATTCTCATCGAGTGAGCTCGCAAACGCGATGTCGCTGATCTTGATGAGCGGCTGATTGATCTCGACGACGTCCCCCTCCTTGGCAAGGATCTCGGACACCACGCCACCTTCGAGGCTCTGAACGACTTGAACCTGCCGTGAGGGAATCACCTTTCCGCTTCCGCGCACCACCACGTCGATCACGGCGAAGCTCATCCAACCGACAGCAGCTCCGATCACGAGCATCATCATCACCAGCACCAGGATCAAGTAACGGGGAGTACGCTGAACGACTGCGCCGGCGAGGCTGCGCATATAGGCAAGATCGGTATCAGTGTGAGAACCAGCTCTGCTCATTCTATGTTCCTCAAGCCGCCTCGGTCCGGGCCTGCAGCTTGGTGATGACGTCGTCTTTGCGACCGTCCATGACGACCCGGCCTTCTTCCATCACGATCAGTCTCTCCACCAAATCGAGCATCGCCAACTTATGGGTGATCAGTATCAACGTCTTGTCGCGGGTGTAATCGTATAGGCGCCCCCGAATCACCGCCTCCGTGCTGTTGTCCATGCTGTTGGTGGGCTCATCGAGAACCACGACCGGCTCCTCCAGCAACACGGTGCGGGCCAGAGCCACGCATTGGCGTTGCCCGCCCGAGAGCGCGTGGCCGCATTCTCCAACCGGAGAGTCATAGCCTAACGGCATCCGATTCAAGAAAAGGTCAACACCGCCGATCCGAGCGGCGGCAAGCATCGCCTCGTCACCGGCCCGAGGATTCTTCAGCACAATGTTCTCGCGGATGGAGCCCCGCATGAGCTCGAGGTCCTGTGACAGGTATGCGATTCCGTGACGAAGGTCGGCCGGATCTATCTGATTGATCTCGATTCCGTCGACGATCAAGGATCCGTTGTCGACGCCATACAGACCGAGCAGAAGCTTGGCCACGGTGGTCTTTCCCGAGCCAACCCGACCGATGATGCCGACGTGCTCTCCGGGATCAATCTTGAATGATACTTCTGATAGGACCGGCTTCTCGGCTTCAGGGTAGGCGAAGTCGACATTCTTGAACTCGATCGTTCCTTCGAAATCGGGTCGACGCACGAAACGCTGCCCCTCCGGGCGCTCGACCTCGGTGTTCATGAGGCGCTCGAGTGAGACATAGGCCGCCTTGGCCTGCTGATAGTTTGTGATTAGCATTGCGACCTGGGCCATCGGGCTGATGGCACGCTGAGCCAGAATGACCACCGCAATCAGCGCTCCGAGTGAAAGCTCGAGGTCAACGATCTCATATACCCCCAAGACCACGATTCCAATCATATTCATCTGGACCAGCAGGTTCGTGACGACCGCCACCGAACCCGAGAGGGTCCTGGCGCGAAGAGACCGATTCGCGATCTCACCGGTCGCCTCTTCCCACTCCCACTGGGTATGCCGCGACGTGCCGACCGTCTTGATGGTCTCGATCGCATTGAGGCTCTCGACGAGAAGCGAGTGCTTGTGAGCCGAAGCCTCGAACACGTTCTCGACACTGTTCTTGAGCGGTCGTACCAGCAACAGGCTATACGCGAGCAGCAATCCCATGGTGATCAGGGGCACCGCTACGAGCGGGCCGCCGATGTAGGAAATCGCCAACAGAAAAATGACTGCAAACGGTAGGTCCACGAGCGTTGCCAGCGTCGACGCGGTAAAGAATCCGCGAATGCTCTCGAATTGATTCATTCGGCTCGCGAGGGCGCCGATGCTTTTCGGCCAGTGTTTCATCCTCAGATCGAGGATCCTCTCGAACAAAATGGAGGAC
>JAHEJY010000109.1 GCA_024638625.1 Actinomycetes bacterium | reverse complement strand
CGTTCTCCTTGAGGCCACGAAGGAAGTCAGAATTGCCCTGCAGGGCAGCTTCGGTCAACACCCTGGTCGTCTCCTGGAACGAGGCTGCAGAGAGCCACGAGTCGGTTGCCAGCGATGCCTTGGTGATCCCCATCAACTCCGGACGGCCCTCGGCGGGCTGCTTGCCTGCCTCGACCAGCCGCTTGTTGACATCCCGGAACTCTTGCTGATCCACGAGCTGTGCAGGAAGGAACTCGGAGTCGTTGGCGCGCACGACGCGAACCTTTCGCAGCATCTGGCGAACGATCACCTCGATGTGCTTGTCGTGGATGTCGACTCCCTGGGAGCGGTACACCTCCTGTACCTGTTCGACCAGGTACATCTGAGCTGCCCGCACACCCTGGATCTCGAGGACCTCCTTCGGATCCAACGGACCTTCTGTCAGCTGGGCGCCGGCTTCGACAACGTCGCCCTTGGACACCCGCAGCCGGGCACGACGGGGAAGCGGATACTCCACCTCTTCGTCCTTGCCCACCACCAGGATCGACCGGCCGCCGGAATCGTTTTCGATCACGTCGATGGCTCCGCCGATCTCGGTCAGGACCGCTTTACCCTTGGGCGTACGGGCTTCAAAGAGTTCGACCACGCGGGGCAGACCGTGGGTGATGTCCTCACCGGCTACTCCTCCCGTGTGGAACGTACGCATGGTGAGCTGGGTACCCGGCTCGCCAATGGATTGGGCAGCCATGATGCCGACGGCGGCTCCCGACTCGACCGCTTCGCCGGTAGCCAGATTCAGTCCGTAACTGTGGGAGCTGATCCCGTAGCGGGATTGGTCGGTCAGAGGTGAACGCACCCTGACTTCTTCCACCTCGGGTGTTGCTGCCAGGACGATCATTGCGTCTTTGTCGATCATTTCGCCTTCACGGAGCTTGGTCCCGTCTGGCTTCTCGAGCATCGAGCGGCCGACCTTGACATCCTCGGCGAGGATGCGGCCGTAGACCCGGCTGCGCAGGTACCTGATGGATTCACCGTTTTCGCGGATAGGGATCAGGATGCCGGTGTCGTCGGTTTCGTCCGTATGCACGATGACCTCTTGCGAAACATCGACGAGGCGCCGGGTGAGATACCCGGAGTCGGCGGTCCGCAGTGCCGTATCGGCAAGTCCTTTGCGAGCGCCGTGCGTCGAGATGAAGTATTCGAGGACCGACAAACCCTCCCGGAAGTTCGAGATGATGGGCCGCGGAATGATGTCACCTTTCGGGTTGGCCACGAGACCACGCATGCCGGCGATCTGACGCACCTGCATGATGTTTCCCCGGGCGCCGGACCGCACCATCATGGCGATCGGGTTGAACTGATCGGCCATCATCGTGACTTCCATTGCGTCCTTGACCTGGTCGGTCGCTTCGGTCCAGATCTCGATGAGCTCCTGTCGGCGTTCGTCATCGGTGATCACACCCTGCTGGAACAACTGCTCGACATTCTCAGCCCGCTCTTCGAACGCGGCCAGAATCTCCCGCTTGGAGGGCGGGGTCTTGACATCGTCGAGCGCGATGGTCAGGCCCGACTGCGTTGCATACCGGAACCCGAGCGTCTTGATCCGGTCGAGAGTTTCCTCGACCTCGACCTTCTTGAAACGATCGATGACCTCTTCGATCAGCGTTCTGATATCAGACTTCAGGACCCGCTCATTGATGTAGGGGAAACCATCTGGGAAGGCACTGTTGAGCAGTGCGCGACCGAGCGTCGTGTCCGTCAACCCGGCGCCGTCGACCGGTTCGTCTTCGATGAGATTGCCGATGGCACGCTTCAGCTCGGCGTGAATCGAAGGATCGCCTGCCAGCGAGCCCACCCTGATCTTGATCGGGGCATGCAGTGACAGCTCGCCCTGGTCATAGGCCATCATGGCTTCGTCGAGGTTGACGAATGCGCGGCCCGCCCCAACGGCGTCTTCGACGATTTCAGACAAGTAGAACATGCCGATCACCATGTCTTGGGACGGCGTGACGATGGGACGACCGGAAGCAGGCGACCGGACGTTATTCGTCGACAACATGAGAATGCGGGCTTCAGCCTGTGCCTCGGCACTGAGAGGAAGGTGTACCGCCATTTGATCGCCGTCGAAGTCGGCGTTGAACGCCTCACAAACGAGCGGATGGATCTGGATCGCTTTGCCTTCCACCAGGACCGGCTCGAACGCCTGGATGCCCAAACGGTGGAGGGTCGGCGCCCGGTTCAAGAACACGGGATGTTCCTGGATGACCTCGGCGAGCACATCCCACACCTGCGCACGAGACCGCTCGACCATGCGCTTGGCAGATTTGATGTTCTGTGCCAGTTCCAGATCGACCAAACGCTTCATCACAAACGGCTTGAAGAGCTCGAGCGCCATCTTCTTGGGGAGTCCGCACTGGTGGAGTCGCAGCTGCGGACCCACGACGATGACAGAACGGCCCGAGTAGTCGACGCGCTTTCCGAGCAGGTTCTGACGGAATCGTCCCTGCTTTCCTTTCAGCATGTCCGAGAGCGACTTGAGCGGACGATTACCTGGTCCGGTTACGGCACGGCCACGGCGACCGTTGTCGAACAACGCATCCACGGCTTCTTGCAACATCCGCTTTTCGTTGTTGACGATGATCTCGGGCGCACCCAGATCGAGGAGTCGCTTGAGCCGGTTGTTGCGGTTGATCACGCGTCGATACAGGTCGTTGAGGTCGCTCGTCGCGAATCGACCGCCGTCCAACTGCACCATGGGACGCAGATCCGGTGGTATGACCGGAACGACTTCGAGGATCAGCGACATCGGCGAGTTCTTCGCCTCGTGGAACGGGGTGACCACCTTCAAGCGCTTCGTGGCCCGGGTGCGGCGCTGGGCCGACTTGGCGTCCAGATCCTCGCGCAGCTGCGCGATTTCGGCATCGAGGTCCAGACGGCTCAGCAGATCGCGAACGGCTTCGGCGCCCATCCCGCCGGTGAAGTAGTCGGCATATCGCTCCCAGATCTCACGCCACAAAGCCTCGGACTCGATGATGTCCTTGGGCTTGAGCGTGCGGAACGTGTCATACGCCTCCTGGATCAGTTCGCTTTCGAGCTCGGACCGTTCGCGACGATCCTTGATCTCGCGCTCAACCTCGCGACGGCGCTGATTGATTTCGGCGGTCTTGGCCCCGCCCTCTTCCATTTCCTTGAGTTCCATCTCGAGCCGCTCGAGCCGCGCCGTATTCCAGACGTCGAACTCCTCGGCCACGGCCGCCTTTTCGATGTCGACGGCACCTTCGAATTCTTTGAGATCCTTCTCCCGCGCTTCAGGATCCACAGAGGTGATCAAATAGGCGGCAAAGTAGATGATCTTTTCGAGATCTTTCGGCGACATGTCGAGGAGATAACCGAGGCGGCTCGGGACTCCCTTGAAGTACCAGATGTGGGTGACCGGCGCAGCCAGCTCGATGTGACCCATGCGCTCGCGGCGAACCTTCGAGCGCGTGACTTCGACACCGCACCGTTCACAGACGACACCACGAAAGCGGACTCGCTTGTACTTGCCGCAATAGCACTCCCAGTCCCGCGTCGGGCCAAAGATGCGCTCGTCGAACAAGCCTTCCTTTTCCGGCTTGAGGGTCCGATAGTTGATCGTCTCGGGCTTCTTGACCTCGCCGAAGGACCACGACCGGATCTGGTCGGCTGACGCCAGGCTGATCTTCAGTTCATCAAACATTTTTGTTGGCATGAGTGACTCCTATGGTTCGCCTGGTTATGTGGCTCGTTCGGGGCGGGAGATGTCAATCCCCAGCGCTTCCTGGGTGCGGAACACATCCTCTTCGAGGTCCGCCAGCTCGATCTCCTCACCGGCGGACAACATCTCGACATTGAGGCAGAGGCTCTGCATCTCCTTGACGAGAACCTTGAACGACTCGGGAATGCCCGGCTCCGGGATGTTTTCTCCCTTTACGATGGCTTCGTAGACCTTCACCCGGCCGGCCACGTCATCGGACTTGATCGTCAGCAGCTCCTGCAGGGCATAGGCCGCGCCGTAAGCCTCGAGGGCCCAGACCTCCATCTCGCCGAATCGCTGACCACCGAATTGCGCCTTACCACCGAGCGGCTGCTGAGTGATCATCGAGTACGGGCCGGTCGAGCGGGCGTGGATCTTGTCGTCCACCAGGTGGAGGAGCTTCAGGATGTAGATGTAGCCCACCGTGATCGGGTTGTCGAAAGGATGGCCGGTGCGACCGTTGTACAAGGTTGCCTTGCCTTCCTCGTTGACGAGCTGGTTGCCGTCCCGATTGGGAAGGGCCGCCTTGAGCACCTCGGTGATCTCATCCTCTCTGGCTCCATCGAACACGGGCGTTGCGACCCGGCTCCAGGGCTCGACACCATTGGCGGCGATACCGTCGCCACCGTAGGCCTGCCACCCCTGGGCCGCAGCCCAGCCCAGGTGCGTCTCGAGCACCTGTCCCAGGTTCATGCGGGACGGTACGCCCAGCGGCGACAAGACGATGTCAACCGGGGTTCCGTCTTCCATGAAGGGCATGTCTTCCTCGGGCAGAATCCGAGAAATCACGCCCTTGTTGCCATGGCGTCCGGCGAGCTTGTCTCCCTCCGAGATCTTGCGCTGTTGGGCAACATAGACCCGAACGAGTTGGTTCATACCCGGGGGAAGATCATCGCCTTCTTCCCGCCGGAATACCTTGACATCGATGACCTTGCCCGACTCACCGTGCGGCACCCGCAGTGAGGTGTCTCGCACTTCGCGGGCCTTCTCGCCGAAAATGGCTCGCAACAGACGCTCCTCGGGCGTGAGTTCCGTTTCACCTTTGGGCGTGACCTTGCCGACCAGGTAGTCGCCAGGTCCGACCTCGGCTCCGATGCGGATGATCCCCTCGTCATCGAGATCGCGCAGGACTTCCTCGGCGACGTTCGGGATATCACGCGTGATCTCCTCGGCACCGAGCTTGGTATCGCGAGCCTCGATCTCGTGCTCTTCGATGTGGATCGAGGTGAGGATGTCGTTCTTGACCAAATTCTCATTGAGAATGATGGCGTCCTCGAAATTGTGGCCTTCCCACGGCATGAACGCCACGAGGAGATTCTTGCCGAGCGCCAACTCGCCGAGATCGGTCGAAGGACCGTCTGCCAGGACGTCGCCGGCCTTGATCTTGTCGCCCTCCATGACGACCGCCTTCTGGTTCAGGTTGGTGCCTTGATTGGAACGCACAAACTTCTTGAGCGGATAGCTCCGCTTGCGGTTGTTCGACGACTCCTTGACGACGACTTCAACCCCGCTCACCTCGGTTACCTCGCCATCGGCTTCGGCAATCACCATTTCACCCGAGTCATAGGCAGCTCGCTGCTCGACACCGGTACCCACCAGCGGCGCCTCGGAGTGCAGCAACGGCACAGCCTGGCGCTGCATGTTCGATCCCATGAGCGCGCGGTTGGCATCGTCGTGTTCGAGGAACGGGATAAGCGAGGTGGCCACGGATACGATCTGCTTGGGAGAAACATCCATGTAGTCGACGTCCGTCGACTTGACATAATCAACCTCTCCACCGCGGCGGCGAACCAGCACGCGGGGGTTGACGTATGAACCGTCGCTATCAACCTCGGCGTTCGCCTGGGCAATGACGTAGTTCTCCTCTTCGGATGCCGTGAGGTACTCGACCTTCTTGGTCACCTTGCCTTTCTCGACCTTGCGATACGGGGTTTCGATGAAGCCGAACCGATTGACCTTGGCGTAGGTGGCGAGCGATCCGATCAGGCCGATGTTGGGGCCCTCCGGGGTTTCGATCGGACACATGCGGCCGTAGTGAGATGAGTGGACATCGCGTACCTCGAAACCGGCCCGTTCCCGACTCAAACCGCCGGGGCCGAGCGCCGATAGACGGCGGCGATGGGTCAAGCCGGCGAGCGGGTTCGGCTGATCCATGAACTGGCTCAGCTGGCTCGTGCCGAAAAACTCCTTGATGGAGGCGACCACTGGCCGGATGTTGATCAAGCTCTGCGGCGTTATGACCTCGGGGTCCTGGGTCGTCATGCGCTCGCGAACGACCCGCTCCAAACGGGTGAGCCCGACCCGAATCTGATTCTGGATGAGCTCACCGACCGTGCGTATGCGGCGATTGCCGAAGTGATCGATATCGTCGGTCCGGTACCCGTCGGTACGGGCATGGAGATTCACGAGGTACCGAATCGCGTCGAGCATATCGTCCGTCGACAGCAGACCATCTACCTCGCGGTCATACTTCGACAAATCGACATCCCGGCCGAACTTGGTGTCCAGCTTGTACCGGCCAACCCTCGTGAGGTCATAGCGCTTCGTATTGAAGAAGAGGGTGTTGATGAGCCCCCGGGCCGATTCGACCGTGGTCAGCTCACCAGGGCGCAATTTGCGGTAGAGATCGAGCAACGCTTCGTCCCGATTCTCGGTCGGGTCCTTCTCGAGCGTATTGATGATCGACTCCGAGTTGTCGAACAGCGCCAGGATCTCTTCGTCCGTTTCGGCGATTCCGAGCGCCCGTAGGAACGTGGTGACATACTGGCGACGCTTGCGGTCGACCCGGACCCCGATGGTGTCCTTCTTGTCTGCGTCGAATTCGAGCCACGCGCCCCGCCCCGGGATGAGCTTGGCCGAATAGACATCCCTGTCGGAAGCTTTGTCGATGCTGGAATCAAAGTAGACACCGGGCGAACGAACCAGCTGACTGACGACAACCCGTTCGGTGCCGTTTACGATGAAGGTTCCATTGGCCGTCATCATGGGGAAATCGCCCAGGAAGACCTGCTGCTCTTTGATCTCACCCGTGTTCTTGTTCATGAATCGCGCCGTCACGAACAAGGCCTGCGAGTAGTTGGCGTCGCGTTCTTTGGCGTCCGCGATCGACATGGCGGGCTCGCCGAACCAGTGATCGCTCAGGTCGAGGGCGAGGGTTCCTGTGAAGTCTTCAATCGGGAAGATCTCCGCGAACAGTTGCTGCAATCCTTCGTCGAGAAACCATTGGAACGATTCGTGCTGAACAGACAGCAAATCCGGAAGCGGTTGAACTTCCGGAATTTTTGCGAAGGAAAGGCGGGTGGCAGTGCGCGATGGTGCCAAGAGTGGTCCTCTCTACGGTATTTAGTTGTACAAACGGCGGCCGCGACCGCGTTTGAACGGCGGAAACATGGACATCGAATCGATTGGACAGAACAACTCAGTGCTCAAGTAAATCGAACCAGCAATCAAGAACTAGGGGGCTGAACAGTGCGGATAAACGGCGGATAGACGGTTTGGATAGGAACGGATCTGGACGGCTTGGACGGGCGAACTGCAAGCATAGCAGTATGTTCCGAAAAACGGAAGAAAACAGGGCAGACAGGAGACATAGCTGAGGATGCCCTTACGATGATTTCTCGATCCTGCAGCGGGCCGAAACCCGCGGCGAGTCCGGGATATGTGCTCCCGCGACGATCGCTCGTGTCCGCCAATATAGACGATTCATCCGGCCCACGAAGAACCTTTCTTGTTCGGCTGACGTTCTGTTCCACATCGTGGAACAGGTTTGTAGAGTGGCACTCTCGCGACGCGCGTTCTCAGAAACCGGAGCACAGTGCGCATGGTTCAATCGATACATAGGGCGTTCGATCTTCTCACAGCTCTAGCCGTCGAGCCTGCCGGCCTGACAGAACTCGCCCGCCGAACCGACCTCCCCAAGAGCACCGCGGCCCGCTTGCTTGCAACGCTCCAGGATCTCGACGCGGTCGAACGGGCAGACGAAAGTGGGCTCTATCGATTGGGTGCTGCTTTCAATGCGTTGGCCGGTTCGTCATCCAGAACGGACCTCGCCTCGCTCGCCGTTCCACATCTACACAATCTCACCAACCAGACGTCAGAGACCTCCGGCATCAGCATTCCTGATGGGTACCGGGTTCACTACCTCATCCAGGTCGACTCAGACAATCCGATCCAGATCAGGGATTGGAGCGGCGAGTTGATCCCGATGCATGCCGTGCCCGATGGTCAGATCTACATGTCGGAGTGGCCGGATGAGAGACTGGAGCGCTACTTCTCGCTCGACCCGGTCTCGTTCACGGCTGCGACGATCACGACTGAACACGCCATGCGGGATCGCATGGATCTATTCCGAGAACGTGGCTACACGTGGGTGATGGAGGAATTTGTCGAGGGGCTCAACAGCGTCGCCGCTCCCGTCAAGAATGACGCCGGCAAGGTGATCGCGGCGATCCACGTCTACGGGCCGGCATATCGCTTCCCCATCGACGGGACTCAATCAACGATCGGCGAACAGGTCGTCAAAGCAGCAGACCGCTTGGCTCGCTCGATAGTCCGAGCCGGCGTGACCAGGTAGTTGCTATTCAGACAGACCAACCTTGGCTGAGCTTCCGTCACCGCCCAGCAGGACGCCCGCCAGACCTGCTGCCGCAAGCACGTGCCAAACAGCATGGCCCTGCACCGCCGATTCGGGCGAACACCACGCTCCACCGGTTCGGCTCATGGCCCAGATCAGGATGCCGGCCACGAGCAACACGAGCGGCCAGCGAGGAAGCCGGGTTCGGTTCGACCACAGCGCCAGGCCGGCCACCAGAAGAACGAACA
>JAHEJY010000108.1 GCA_024638625.1 Actinomycetes bacterium | reverse complement strand
CGGTCACGCTCATTCCCGCCGCGCCCGCCAACGGCACGGCCGCGATCAACGCCGACAACACGATCACCTACACACCAGCCCCCGATTTCTTTGGCATCGACGAGTTTGCGTACGAAGTCAGTGACGGGAATGGCGGTGTCGTAACCGGGTTTGCCCGGTTCGTCACGGTCAACCCCGTGAACGATGCTCCGGTGGCAGGAGCTGACGGAGCGACCGTAGACGAAGACGACGCGGTCACAATCGATGTCCTGTCTAACGATTCGGATATCGATGATGTGACCCTGATTGTGGCGGCCCTGTCGGACCCGGCCAACGGAACCGTGACAGATGCCGGGGGCGGGCTGGTCACCTATGCGCCCGACCCGGATTACAGCGGAGCAGACACGTTCACATATACGGTGTGCGACACGGGCGGCTTGTGCGACAGCCAGACGGTATCGGTGACCGTCAACCCGACGAACGACGCACCCGTGGTCATCGCCGACACCGCCGTGGTATCCGAAGACGGTGAGGTGACCGTTGCCGTGCTGGCGAACGATTTTGATGTCGACGGCGATCTGCTAGCGGTGTCTGCTACGTCGGTGCCGTCCAACGGCACGGTCGTCATCAACGGCGACAACACCATCTCCTATACGCCTGACCCGGATTTCTTCGGGACCGATTCGTTCACGTACACGGTTTTTGACGGCACGGAGTCGGTCATCGGGACGGTCTCGATCACCGTGGCATCGGTGAACGACGCTCCGGTCGGTGCGGATGATCCTGTCTCCGTCGTCGAAGACGGTTCCGTTGTGATCGACGTATTGGCCAACGACTCCGATCCCGACGGTGACGCGTTAACTGTGGCGAGCGTGTCCAATCCGTCAAGCGGGACCGTGGCTATCAATGCTGACGGCACCCTCACCTACACGCCCAACCCTGACTTCTTCGGTACCGACTCCTTCACCTACATCGCCACCGACGGGACTGCCAGCATCGTCGGCACCGCCACAATCACGGTGACCTCGGTGAACGATGCCCCGGTAGTAGCCGACGATGATGTGTTGGTCACCGAAGACTCCGTACTCGTGGCCGACGTCCTCGCCAACGACTCGGACCCCGACGGTGATCCGTTGATGCTGGCAACGGTGTCCGAGCCGTTGAACGGGATCGTGACACTGAACGCCGATGGCACCCTCACCTACACGCCCAACGCCGACTTCTTCGGGACGGACACCTTCACGTATACCGCCACCGATGGCTTGGCCGCCGTGACGGGCCTCGTGACAGTCACCGTCACGGGCGTCAATGACCCACCGGCGAGTCCCGAGATCGTCGCCCTCACAGCCGCAACCGGGGATGTGCCGCCGCCGCTCGAACTCACTGACCCCGAGGGCGGCCCGGTCATCGTAACCCTTCTGAGCGGAACGCTTCCACCCGGTCTCATCCTCAACGCCGACGGCACCTGGTCGGGCAATGCCACCGAGCAAGGGGTCTTCACATTCACCGTCGAGATCTGCGACGCATTCGGTGCCTGTACTGCCGTTGTGATGTCGGTTGCTATTGCCCTGCTGCCTGCCACAGGTTTCCCGTTGCGCTTCGCCGGCTGGCTGGGACTGATCCTTGTCGCGATAGGTCTCACGCTGGTTCGCTCGCACCCCAGGCCCCGTCGCCGATCGCTCGAAGCGTGATTTTCAACCCTGGGTTCTAAGCAGCGGTTTCCGCCACCTAGAACCCAGGGTATGCGAAAAAGTGCCCGAACCGGGTCGTAACGGTTAGAGCTCGTTGAGTTTGGGGATGACGTTTTCGGCGAGGCCGTCGACGAAGGCCAGGGGGTCGGCGGTCCACGGCATGGCCTGAACCTCGGTGATGCCGAGCTCCGCGTAGCCGGCCATGTCCTTGACGAAGGTCTCGTAGTTGCCGGCCATCAGATCTTCGCCGGCATACAGCATGGTCTTGGCAATGGCGTCGTAGTCGGTACCTTCGTTCTCACAGTGTTGCCGGAGCACGTCGAGCTTGTGGGCGACGGCGTCGTGGCCGATGGAGAAGACATTGCAGGCATCGCCGTATTTGGCGACCAACCGGAGCGTCTTTTTTTCGCCCATTCCGCCGATCATGATGGGCGGATGCGGTTGGCTCAGCGCCTGTGGTGAGTTGAGAGTTTCTGCGAGCTGATAGTGCTTGCCTTCATAGGAGCCGTCGTCATCGCTCCACATCTGCAGGCAGATCTGGATGGCTTCTTCCAATTGTTCGAAACGGTCGGAGACGGACGGATACGGCACCCCGAGCCCTATGTGCTCGCGCTCGTACCAGGCCGCGCCGATACCCAGCTCGGTCCGGCCGCCGGATAGCACATCCACTGTGGTAACCGTTTTGGCCAACAGGCCCGGATACCGGTACGTGACGCCGGTAACCAGTAGGCGCAGCTGAACGTTGGACGTCTTGGCGGCCAGCCAAGCCAGCGCCGTGTAACCCTCCAGCATCGGATCGGTCGCCGGGGCGTACTGGTCCATTTGGAACCAGTGGTCCATGACCGACAAAGACGAAAACCCGCTTTGATCGACCCGTTCCGCGATGTGGCCGAGCGTGTCGGCCATGCCGGGTGTTCCCTCCGGCCATTTGAAGTGAGGTATGTGCAGTCCGATTTCCATGAGATCTCCCAAAACGTCGTTCGCTGGTCAATGGCCGGGCGAATGCCGAGCATACCTTCGCCGCGATTCGGGCCATCGCATAATGGCCCACTGTTGTCGGACTGATGCTGGATAGTTGCCAGGTGCTATTCCGATTTGTGCAGCTTCCACACGATCTCACTCGGAAACTGGCGCGCCCAATCGACAGTCACGTTTGACGCTGGACGTTCGGTGTCGGGCGGTGCCTGGATCTCGATCAGGTCGTCGAGTTCGAGGCCGGTTTGTGCGAACAGACGGATCCAGGCCGAAAACGTCAGATTGAATTCGATGCCACCCGGCTCGTCGACGGCATCTCGCCAATCGAATCGGTGAAGACCGAAGTACGGCCGCTCCAGTATTTCGGTTGCCGGCATTGAACCGTCGATAGGCGAGCACAAGCCGACCAGGATGTGATTTCCGAGAAAGACGAGTCTTCCCCCAGGGCGTAGCAACCGCGCAGCTTCGGGTATCCACGCGTAGGGATCGGCCCAGATCGCGGCCCCGTATTCACTGATAGCGAAGTCATACGAGGCATCGGGCTTGGGAACCGTTTCGGCGTTGCCGTGGATGAGCTCGATGTCGACGTCGTGGAGGCGTGCCAGACGAGTAGCCGTTTCGAGCTGACGAGCCGAATTGTCGATGCCCGTGACCCTCGCACCCCGCCGGGCCATCCACCCCGATACGTAACCGGTGCCGCAACCGAGCTCGATGGCATCCATGTCAGTCATGTCGACGGGGAGCATGTTGAGCTCGGATTCGGGGATCGCCCATTCGCCCCAGCAGGGTTCATCCCGGGCCCATAGACGTTCGCCTGTCTCGACCCACTGTTCGGCCATGTCATCCCAGTGGCGGCGGTTCTCAGCCACATGCTCCGGTAAATCGCCCATCAGACGGGAGGTTATTAGGGGAGCGGCCATGGTCGAGCATCGAGGTTGCGCAAACCAGGCTCCGGGGCCTCAGCAGGTGCCTGTGCGGGTTGAAAATAGGAAGGGCTGATGGCCTGTTCCGCCTTCTATAGTGGATATGCGGTTTGCGAACGAGAGGGCAACTCAGTGAGCTTTCTGAAGCCGTCGATCGGGACAGAGGGGTTCGGCTCTCAGCCGACTGAGATCGTACGCCTTCGCAACGACCGGCTCCCCATGGAATCTCGGCCCGGGATCATCCGTGGATAGCAGAGCCGGCGGTTCCGAACACGCAGCCAGCCTGCTGGCTCTTCATCAGCTGGCCGGGGCCATCGACTCCGCCTCGAGGGAAGTGATCCCCGTTGAGCCGGGCATCGCACTCCAGACACTGGCGGACGCTGCACCCGATGAGGTGCCGCTGTCAGCCAGGATCTCAGTGCTGCACGCCCTGGCCAAGAACGATCTGCCCGGCTTCGATGAGCATGAGCCTGAGTATCACGCAATCGCCGCGTCCATCGGCGACACGTACGGCTTGTCATCCGAGCAGGTGATTGCCGATCTCAAGCAAGCGGTAGCCGATCCCACCACATTTGACTCATCGTCCACCGGATCCGCCCTGCCACACGAGACGACCGCGTTCATGATGGAGGACGTGTGCAACACGGCTTCGGTGGTCGTCGACGGCAAGTCCGCCGCCTGGGTCTTCTCCGAGTTCGAGACCGACGCCAGTTTCGAGGACGTCGCCGAGTGGGTGAATCCCATCAACTGGCCGCAGCGAAGCCCGCTCATGTTCAAGCAGATGTTCCCGATCGACGGAGGGCCTGACCCGCTCCCCGCCGGTGTGGGCGGAACGTCGTTTCATGGCACCTATCACGAGGAAGTGCAGCTGATCGATCGACTGAACACACTGCTGCACTGCGATTTCGTCAGGATCGACGGCGTTTACGCCGGCATGACATACGAACTGGATCGCAGCCTCGACAACGAGATTGTGGTTGATCGCGGGTTTCTGCTGGTGAACGAGTTGGGCGACACCCGACACGTCAAGGCGCTCAAGGTGGTTGGATTCACCGAAACCGGCTGGAATGACGTGGCCCAATGGGTCTGTCCCATCTGGACCGATTTCGTGCGAGGAGCCGTGCGGGGAGGATCGGTGTCCACTCCGGTCCCGCAACCCGACGATCCGCCCGGCGCCGGCACCGGGGTGGTTGCCGACTGGATCCAGTTCTTGCGCACCACCATCGACGACTATGTCGACATGGGGGTGGAATTTGTGACTGATGTCGGCGCCGGTGACTACACACCGTCCCGCCTCGTGCAGGACGGGGCCCAGTATTGGCTCAAGGTGGCTCGCGACTGGTCGCGGGCATCGGCCCTCGGATACAGCTCGCTTCAGAAAATGGCGGGAGGCGCCGGGATCGCACCGGAACTCGACGACCTGGCTGCGCCGTTCGTCCAAACGCTTGGCCAGCCTGCCGCTGTGGGTCGGGGTGAGGGCGAGGCCGCGGTGCCACCCTCACGGCCGGACACCGAAGGAACCACGTTGCCGGTTCTTTCTCTGAAGCCGGACGAATCCGTCTCTTGCGGCGATCTGGCCCGGGTCGGCGAATCCCAGAACGTGATTCGGGGCTCATCGGTGACGGCGGCGCCGATCCGGCTGAGCGGGGGAGTGCTGGGTATCCACATCGAAGCCCCGACGTCACAGACCATGCCGGGGATGTACGTGGGTCAGGCGACGGTCGGCGCCAACGGAAACCAAAGACAGGTTCCGGTACAGCTTTACGTGAGCCGTGCCCGAAGGAGGTCCTGAACATGATCGACAACGAGAACGCGATCGACGGTGCAGCAGACCGACTTGCGCTGCTCATCGGCAGGTTGCTGGCCGGGGCCGAGGTCGCCCTGGCAGCAGGAGAGCACAAGCAAGCGCAGACCATTGCAGAGGATGTGCTGACCGTCGATCCCGACAACGAGCGAGCGAACGAGATCGTCTCGATGGCGACCGAACGGACTCGCTCTCCGCTAGGGGTCAGGGCTTTGCTGACGGTCTTGTTCTCGGACCTCGTCGATTCGACGCCCATGGCGGACGATCACGAACCGGAAGTGATCAGGGATGTGTTTGCGCTATATCGCGAAAAATCAGAAAAGGCGATCCACCGCTTTGGCGGCCAAATTGTCAAGTTCCTCGGAGACGGAGTGGTTGCGAGCTTTGGCTATCCGCAAACGCACGAAGACGATGCCCGCCGAGGTGTCCTGGCCGGGCTAGCACTGGTCGAAGGCATGAAGGATGCCCGCGATGTTGCCCTGGAACGGCATGGCGTCGATATGCAGGTGCGCGTGGGGATCCACACCGGACTGGTCGTGGTGTCAGATCTCACGGGAGTCGATGTGACGGAGAAGGACAGTATCGTCGGCGTCACACCCAACCTGGCTGCCCGCTTGCAGTCCGAGGCCGAGCCCGGGATGGTGGTGGTTAGCGATGTAACCCAGCACCTGGTTGAGTCGGACTTTCACCTCACCTCGCTCGGGTTTCGGAATCTCAAAGGCATCTCCCGGCGCGTGGAAGTCTTTGAAGTGGCCAGCGAGCGCAACACGCTTGAGCGCCTCAGCTCCGAACGGTATCGCCGGGCGCCGCTGCACGGACACCGGGATGCCATCACCTCATTGTCGGACGGATGGAACCAGGCAGCAACCGGACATGCAAGCGTCAACATGATGTTGATGGGGGAGGCCGGCATCGGAAAGTCCCGGCTCGTGGCCCACCTGCGGGACAACGTTGCCGATAACGTCGACCTGCTGGATCTGGGGTGTCTTCCCTACTACTCCAATAGCGCGCTATGGCCGGTGGGGCGCCTCATGGAACGCTCGTTGAACATGGCGAACGAGCGCAATCCGAGCGCTCGGCTCGAGATTCTCGAGCAGCATCTTGGGCTGCTCCGGCTCGATCCCGCTGAGCTGGTGCCGTTTCTCGCACCACTGGTCGGAGTGAAGAATCCGGATGGGTATACGCCACCCGAGCTCGACCCCAGCGCCCTCCTACAAGCCGTATTGACGGCTGTTGTCGATTTGCTCAGGGCATTGAGCCATGACCGTCCAACTCTGGTCATTGCCGAAGATACCCATTGGGCCGATCCGAGTACGGTGGGCTTGCTGGCGATGCTGTGCGATGCAACGCTCCCACAGACGATGGTCGTGATGACGAGCCGCCCGCCTGCCCACAGAGAGCTCCTCGATGTCGCCACCACCATCTCGCTGGACCATCTCGACCAATCCGATGTCAGGGCCATGGTCGCCGATCTTGCAGGCGATGACCAGCTTCCCGACGACACAGTTGATTCCATTGTTGCCCGTTCGGAAGGCGTTCCCCTTGCCGTCGAAGAACTGACGCGAGCCGCCCTCAACCCTTCGACGGAGGCCAGTTTTCCCGTGAAGCTGCAGGAACTGTTCACGTCGCGGCTGGAGGAAACGGGCGTTGATTTACCCCTGGCCCAGATTGCAGCCACCCTGGGGAACGTATTCGACACCGAGGCGTTGGCCCGGTTGGTGAAGAACCCGGCCAGGTTGGCGCAGCGGCTGCAGTCGCTGGTCGAACGGGACATCATCGAAAAATCCCACAGCGGCGGCTACCGGTTCGTGCACTCCCTGCTGCGTGATGCGGCATATGAGACCCAAATCATGGGGGAGCGTCGCCAGGCACATGCCGATATCGCGATCATCCTCGACGAGACAGGCGAAGACCAGGCAGTGATCGCCCATCACTATGACCTGGCCGGAGACGTAGGACAGGCCATCACGCGCTATATGGCGGCCCTCCAGGACGCCCAGGCGCGAGGTGCCCACCCCGAAGCGACCCGGCTTGCCGGCCGCGCTCTCGAGCTGGTAGCGACCATCCCTGATGGGCCGGAGCATTCGATGACCGAACTGGGTTTGCTGATGTTGCGCGGATTGTCCGTGGCCTCGATGCGGGGATACGCCGCACCGGAAGTGGAGCACGACTACCGACGGGCTGTGGCCATATCCGAGGACCTTCAGGATGCGCCTGAGACGATGCCGGCCGCGATGGCGCTGTGGTCGTTTTACCTGGTGAACGGAGATGTTGCGACGGCGGCGACATTGGCGAGTCGCCTGCAGGCCCGGGTGTTCGATGGCTCGGGCGCCTGGTTTGCTCCCGAAGTGGCGGGCTGCATCGGTTGGCAACGGGTATTTGAAGGTGACCTCGTTCCTGCTGCCACGGCGTTTCGACAGTCGGTGGAGGGGTTTGAGCAACGGCCGGATGATCAGAAGATCTCCGAGTATTGGCCACTGCCAAACGACCCCATTGCTGTCGTCCTCATCGGCCAAGCGGTGGTCAGCCTGCTCACCGGTGACACCGCGGCAGCGACTGAGGCCGAAACCCTGGCGATTGCGCGAGCCGAAGAAGTTCCCTTCCCTCGCGGTCCTTTCAGCATGGCGTTCGTCAAGGTCTACATGGCCTGGCTGCGGTTCATCACCGGAGATCGGGAGGCCGCGGCCGCCCTGGGTTTCGAGGTGATCGGCATCGGCCAGCAGCACGGATACGCCTATTGGATGGCGCTCGGCTCGATCTACTCGGGCATCACTGAGCAGCAGGATGTCGCATCGTTTTCGGCGTCGATGGAAATGCTCCGCAGCATTGGCCACGAGGCCTTTCGCGCGTCGTATCTCAACTACCTGGCGGTTCTCCAAGCCGACGCCGGTGACCTCGATGGTGCCTTGGCGACCCTGAACGAGGGACTGTTGGTCATCGAGAAATCCGGTGAGCGGCTTCATTTGCCGGCCCTGCTGCGGACCAACGCCATGTTGTCGATCCGGGCGGGGAGGGATGTCGATTTGGCAGTCGCCGATTTGCGACAGTCGGTTTCGGTCGCAGCCGAACAAGGCAACGCCATGAACGTCCTTCGTTCGAGCCTGGCGATCGCGGAGCTTGACCCTGACCTGCGTCCGTCAGAGTGGTCGACCATGCTCGAGAAGGCAGCGGCGATGGTCCCCGAGCACACCGATTGGAAGGATCTCGTGCGGGCCAACCAACTACTCAATTCGTAAATGACCGGTTCCAAGATTGCCAT
>JAHEJY010000107.1 GCA_024638625.1 Actinomycetes bacterium | reverse complement strand
GCGCATTCCACCCTCCGTAAACGGCGCGCCCGCCGAGCTCTTCTTCGATACGAAGCAACTGGTTGTATTTGGCGGTGCGCTCGCCGCGAGCCGGGGCTCCCGTCTTTATCTGACCCGCATTTGTTGCTACGGCCAGGTGCGCAATGAACGAATCCTCGGTTTCACCAGAGCGGTGACTCACCACTCTGGTGTATCCGGACGACGTGGCGAGCGCCATCGTCTCGAGGGTTTCGGTGAGCGAGCCGATTTGATTGACCTTGATCAGAATCGAGTTCGCAACCCCCTCGTCGATTCCCCGCCGCAGGATTTCCTTGTTCGTCACGAACAGATCATCTCCGACCAGCTGGATGGACTGTGCCAGCCGATCCGTCAACTCCTTCCACCCTGACCAATCCGCTTCTCCCAGGCCATCCTCGATAGAAACCATCGGGAAGTCCGACGTGAGACCGGCCAGGTATTCGACCATTTCCGATGATGTGAGCGAGCGACCCTCACCGGCCAGGTCATAGTTGTCTCCATCGAGCATTTCGGTCGCAGCAACATCGAGTGCGAAGCCGACCTGGTCGCCCGGCACGTAGCCGGCTGCCTCCGTCGCCTCCACGAGCAAATCGAGGGCATCCCTGTTGCTGGCCAGGTCGGGCGCGAAACCGCCTTCATCGCCCAGCGCCGTAGACATCCCACGGGACCCGATTGCTTTCTTCAGGGTGTGATAGATCTCGACCCCGGCTCGCAGCGCGTCGCTGAAGGTATCGAATCCGCCCGGCACGACCATGAACTCCTGAATATCAACCGAGTTGTCGGCGTGTTCGCCGCCGTTCAGAACATTGAGCATCGGAACCGGGAGGGTTACCGCCTCGTCACCGCCCAGGTATTGGTAGAGGGATTGATCGGTCGCTCCGGCTGCAGCTCTGGCCACGGCCATCGAAACACCAAGTATCGCGTTGGCGCCGAGCTCGTCCTTGTTGTCAGTACCGTCGAGATCGAGCATGACCTGATCGATCGACGCCTGCTCTGTCGCGTTTCTACCGATGAGCGAATCTGCAATGCGCGTGTTCACATGAGTGACAGCATTGCGGACACCCTTGCCCATATACCGGTCACCGCCATCGCGCAACTCGAGCGCCTCCAGGGTTCCGGTCGAGGCCCCTGACGGAACCATGGCCCGCCCGAACGCACCCCCTGACAGCTGAACTTCGGCTTCAACAGTGGGATTACCGCGGGAGTCGAGTACTTCACGCGCATGTACGGTTGCAATATCAGTTGTCATGGCCGAAAAACTAGTACGACTCCGGCCCGATCCCACTTAAAGAATGATTTCGCGTTCTATTCATCTTGCTTCGCTGCTTCCCAGCGCTCATCGAGCTCGGTCAGCGACAACCCGTCCATGGGTCCGCTCGCTTCGACCTTTCGAAACCTGCGGATGAACTTGTCGACCGCATGCGTGAGGGCGAGATCTGCGTCGACGTGGAGGTGGCGGGCGAGATTGACGACCGAAAAGAGAAGATCTCCCACCTCCGCGGTACGGGAGTCGACAGGCGATTCCTGAATCTCCCGGATTTCTTCCGAGATCTTCTCATACACAGGTCCGATCTCCGGCCAGTCGAAGCCGGATTTGGCCGCCCTTCTTTGGATCTTGTCGGCGCGAGCGAGGGGTGGCATCGGCGGCACCCCGTCCATCAGCGAATCCATGGGATTCTCTTGTTCCTTGCGCGCTGCCCATAGCGACTCGACGTCGCCCGGACTCGCCGCATTCACGTCACCAAAAACATGCGGATGGCGGGTGATCAGCTTGACCCGTTGCTGCTCTACCACGTCGTCAATCGTGAAGCCGGCCGACTCGGACGCGATCGTCGCATGCAGCAACACCTGGAGCAGGACGTCACCCAGCTCGTCTTCGAGTTCGACATAGTCAACGGGATCCGTCGGTTGGGTCGGACCGGCCGGAAGTCGCGATATGGCCTCGATTGCCTCATAGGTCTCCTCCACCAGGTATCTCACGAGGCTCTGGTGGGTCTGCTCTCGATCCCAGGGGCATTCCGTTCGTAGTCGGTCAACCACCTGCACAAGACCCGGCCACCCCACCGGTTCCGGACGGAGGGCGATCGTGGTGCGAAGCCCGACTTTGATACGATCCAGTTCGACCAGCGGTATTCTCGAAACCTTCTCGGTCTCGCTGCCCAGGTCGATCAGAACCCACACATCAGTCTCAGGTGGAAGCTGATCGAGCAGGCGCACTTTGAGATCCCCCGCCACCAGTGGATGGTCCACCTGTCCAATCACAACCGGGCCATCCAGCAGCAGAGGAAACGGCAGATTGCGAGCATCGAGGATGCGCAGTCCGTCTGCCAGCGGATCAATGCCCGTCCGGGCGAACACGAGTTCGAGAAACGACTCTCCCGGCACCAGGTCGACATCGGTGTGCGCCATGAGAA
Organism: Actinomycetes bacterium; assembly: GCA_024638625.1. Taxonomy (GTDB): domain Bacteria; phylum Actinomycetota; class Acidimicrobiia; order Spongiisociales; family SHLN01; genus JABDOU01. The sequence continues at coordinate 6,222 of JAHEJY010000107.1, read as the reverse complement.
GCCCGACGGCCCGCTCGCCAACCACCGCACTGCCGGGAACTGCGTAAATAACCGAACCGGGCTGTTCCATCACTCGATCTGCAATCGCTTGATAGATCTCATCAAAATCGTCGACGGTCGCGTATAGGTCGTCGCACGTGAGCACTTCACGACGCCCGGCCAGCTCGGCCGCTGCCGGATGTTCGAGGGTTCGCAGCACGACTGTTGACTTCTCATCGACCAGAAGATCCACGATATTCGAAGGAAGCCGCTCCAGACCTGACGGACCCAGGCCTATCACCGTGATCACGCGAACATCTCCGTCACGAAAGCTCGCAACTCATCTGTTGTCATCGGCGCCCGCAGGTACGCCACGGTTCCCCGCAGGACCGAACGCGGAGCAAGACGCTGTAGCCGGATCTCCTCGGAAGCCGAGAGGTTGAACGGTCTCATTTTGATCTCGTTGCGCACCTGGACGATTTCTTCCAGGCCGGCAGCAAGGCCGACCACGCGGAGATGGGCCATGGATATCAGTTCCAAGGCACCCGCCGGCAGTGGCCCGTATCGATCGCGCCACTCGGCCTCCACCGCTTCTACCGCCTCATTCGTCCTGGCCGCGGCGAGCGTTCGATACGCCTCGAGGCGGGCTCCCTGGTCCTCGACGTAGTCATCAGGCAGGTGGGCGTCGACCGCGAGATCTATCCGAATCTCTTTCTCCTCATCCTCATCGTCTCCGAGCCCGCGCAACTCTTGCACCGCCTCGGCGACCAGCTCGGCGTAGAGATCGAATCCAACCGCCGAAATGTGACCCGACTGGACCTCACCGAGCATGGATCCGGCGCCGCGTATCTCGAGATCTCTCATCGCCAGCTGAAAACCCGCTCCAAGGTCATTGGCCTCGCCGATCGCTCGCAGCCGACGACGGGCCTCGTCTGTGAGACGCTCATCGGGCGGATGGAACAGATACGCATAGGCTCGCCGATCAGACCGCCCGACCCGCCCGCGCAATTGATAGAGCTGAGCAAGGCCGAGCATGTCGGCACGCTCGACGATCAAGGTATTGACCTGGGGAAGGTCGAGCCCCGATTCGATGATGGTGGTTGCGACCAGCACATTGAATTCCTGGTTCCAGAACTCGTGCATGGTGCGGTCGAGTTGAGCCTCCGACATACGGCCGTGGGCATGCTTGACCTTCGCGTGGGGCACCAGGGACTGAATCCGGGCCACGGCTCGCTCGATCGATTGCACCCGGTTGTGGACGTAGAAGACCTGTCCTTCTCGCAGCAGCTCGCGGCGAATGGCTGCTGAGATTGCCTGCTCTTCGTATGGACCTACAAACGTCAAAATCGGCTGCCGGTCCTGGGGTGGTGTCGTGATCCTGCTCACGTCCCGCACGCCCGTGAGAGCCATTTCTAGTGTCCGCGGAATCGGCGTGGCCGTCAACGTGAGCACGTCGATGGAAGCATCTATTTCCTTGATCCGGTCCTTGGCGGATACCCCGAAACGCTGCTCTTCGTCGACGACCAGCATTCCGAGCTTTGGGATATCGATGTCACCGCTGAGAAGTCGGTGGGTACCCACAACGATGTCCACCTCGCCCGTCGCCAACCTGTTGATCGTCTTCTTTCGCTCTCGAGCAGGTACCAGCCTCGACAGCTGTGCGACCTCGACAGGAAAGCCCTCAAATCGTTCCTCGAGTCTTGCGTGATGTTGTTGAGCGAGGAGCGTCGTGGGCGCGAGGATCGCTACTTGCTTGCCGTCCTGAATAGCCTTGAAGGCAGCCCGCAGTGCGACCTCGGTCTTGCCGAAACCGACATCGCCAAAGATGAGCCGGTCCATCGGCTTGTCCGATTCCATGTCGGTCTTGATGGCCGCAATTGCGTCCAATTGGTCTGGGGTCTCTTCGTACGGGAATGCGGCTTCGAACTCCCGCTGCCAGGGCGTATCGGTGCTGTATATGAACCCTTCAGCCATGGCGCGTTCTTTGTGGAGCGCCACCACCCTTTCGGCCACTGCCGCCAGTTCTTTTCGAACCCGGTTGCGGGTATTGGACCAGTCCGAGCCTCCCATCCGGGACAGACGTGGAGCCTCCCCACCGGTGTAGCGGGTGATGGCGTCCAATTGATCGGTGGCCACATACAGCTTGTCCTTGCCGGCAAAGGCAAGAACGAGATAATCCCGCTCGATACCGGCCATCTCCTGGGTGACCAGACCTTCGAAAAGGCCGATTCCGTGATGGGCGTGTATCACGTAATCGCCCACGGTGAGATCCTGGAACTTGACGGTGGCAGACCCGCGAGGTCGAGATCGGCGTCTGACATGGCGTCTCCCGGCAACCTCCTGCTCGCCAAGGAGGGCGACGCCCAGGTCGGAGCTGACAAAGCCGCGATTGATGGGCTGAGCGACCACGGCCGACATGGGCTCGGAGAGTGCCTGACGACGCGGTAGATCGATGCCTTCTTCCGAGAGAATTCGGGCGGCCCGGTCGGCGGCGTGGGCACCCTCCATCGCCAGGACAACGTGCAGGCCGGAGTCGTGCAATTTCCCAACCGCCTTGGCAATCGCGCTCGCATCGCTACCACCCGGATCGAACCCCCGTACCCGCAGTGTTTGGTCTTCAGGACCCGCCGGCAGCGGAGGTGAGTCGAGTACGTCGACCGCTGCCAGCACTCTCTTCAGCGGTTGATAGAACTCTGGATGATCCCCCGCCTGCGGGGCTTCCGGTCCCCACGTCGGCGCCAGGGCGGCCGCAAGGTCTGCCTCCTCTTCGATCAGTTCCACACTTCTCTGCTCAGCGACGATCGGATCGAAGACGATCACGGCGGCATCATCTACACCATTCAGCAAGACAGCAGGATCCGACAGCCATCCCATCCACGATTCCATGCCCTCAAAAGACTGGCCGCCGGCCAATCTCTCCCAGATATGCGCTGCCCACCCCGCCTCGAAGACCAACCGACCAGAAGCCTCCTGCACCGCTTGATCTGGTCGGAATTCACGGGCAGGAAACGCCTCGAGCAAGGCGATATCGGTTCCTGATCGCTGGGTCACAACAGACAGCTCTCGAACCGACTCGATCTCGTCACCCCACAGCTCTACGCGGGCCGGCGTGTCGGCCTGTGCCGCGAAGAGGTCGACCACGCCTCCACGCACCGCAAACTCACCCCGCACTTCTACCTGGTGTGTGCGCTCGTACCCCATGTCGACGAGCCGGTCGATCATCTTGTCGAGGTCGAGCTCTGCGCCGGCGGAGAACGAAACGGGGGCAACGGAGGACGGGCTGGGTCTCTGGGTAAATGCTCGTACCGAGGCCACGACGACCCTTGGCTCGCCCTTCGACAGAGCATGCCGCACCTCGGCCCGACGCCCCATCGTGGCAGTGGCGGGTGAAACCATCTCAAACGGCAGCGTTTCCCATGCGGGAAGGAGCAGAGGAGAATCGACGAACAGTGCGAGATCGTCGGCAAGGCTGTCAGCTTCGTTGTCGCTCGGGACCACAGCGATCACATGCCGGTCGGATTGATCGAAGAGGCCTGCCAGGAAGAAGGCGCGCAGGGGTTCCGGTACCACGATCCGGCCCGGTGCGGAATAGCTGGATTTCTTCCACGCAGCTACCAGCGGCGCTAGAGGCGCTGACATCGAAGCTGGGAGGTTACTTGCGTTCGTCACCAACCCGTCCGGGTTCTTTAGAGGCGAGCCGTTCCCGCCAGCTGGCGGGCAGATTCAGCTCCGTCGGTCACGAGTCGCTCTGCCACGTCCGCAGCTATCTGAACGAGATAGTCAACGTCGGGCCGCTCTTGTTCTGTGAAACGCCTCAGCACAAAGTCGGCCGGGTCCTGCCGGCCGGGCGGGCGCCCAACGCCGATCTTGATTCTCCAGAACTCTGAGCCACCCAGCCGGGACGCCACCGAAGCGATGCCGTTATGACCCCCGGTTCCACGGCTGTGTTGAACCTTTATCTTGCCAAAGGGCGTATCAATGTCATCGTGTATCACAACGATGCGCCCGGGCTCAACTGAGTAGTACTTGGCGACAGGCTGGACCGCGGCGCCCGATTCGTTCATAAAGGTGGTCGGAGCGGTGAGGACGACCGAAACGCCGTCGATCGACCCGCGCCCGACCTCGGCCGGAGCCCGTTTCGGCGCCTTTCCGAGCTCAACCGAATACCGAACGGCCAAAAGACCCAGGACCTCGAATCCGACGTTATGACGGGTACCGCGGTACGACGAGCCGGGGTTGCCGAGCCCGACGATCAGCCAAAGGTGGTCGCTACTCTGCGTCGGAGTCGCCGTCTCCGCCGCCGTCGCCGTCGCCCTCGGCGCCCTCACCCTCTTCGGCACCTTCTTCGCCCTCGACGCCCTCTTCACCCTCGACGCCCTCTTCACCTTCTTCAGGCTCGGCGATGACCGCGCGCGGAATCGTAACCGTGACAAGGGGCTGTTCTTCATCCTCGAGGTACGTTACGCCGTCGATGACCGGCAGATCTGCCACACGCAGAACATCGTTGGTTGCCATATGAGATATGTCGATCTCGATCGAGGAGGGAATGGCCCCCGGTAGCGCCTCGAGCATGACCGTGTTGCGAATGGTTTCGACGATCGAATCGTCCTCCTGGACGCCGATAGGCTCGCCCACGAAGTCGATCGCCACCTCGGCCTCGACCGTTTCGGTGAGCGAGACCTTGATGAAGTCGAGATGAACAATGTCGCCGCGCACTGGATGCCGCTGGATCTCACGAGCAAGGGTGGTAACCGATGTGCCCTCTACGTCGAGATCGATGATGGCGTTGGCTCCGGCCTCGGAATGCAGCACCGCCCACAGCTGCTGGGCATTGACAGCCACCGATATGGGATCGAGGTCGGATCCGTACACATTCGCAGGAACCATGCCGGATCGACGCAACCGTCCCGCTGCCCGGGAACCGGCTGCAGCTCGTTTTTCAGCTTTGAGGGCAATCTGGCTCACAGGCGACGTCCTTTGAAGATGAGAGATGATGAGTCAGAACTGTCATCATCGTGTGATCGATGAGCGGCCCGCAGTATAGAGATCAGGGGATGAGGTCGGGAGGGCACTGTACGGGGGACGGTTACCCGGCCGCCTGCTCCTCGTCCGTCAGGCCGCCGATGAGACGGACGACGAGGCTGACGAGCTGTTGAGGTTTGAACGGCTTGGTGAGGAAATCCGTCGCTCCCATCTCCATTGCATTCTGCCGCCACGTCGGGTCGCCATGGGCGGTGACGACGACCACGGGCAGCGTGCTGGTTTCCTCGATGGACCGAAGCTCGCGTAGGATCTCCCAGCCCGTACGACCCGGGAGTGCCAGATCGAGCAAGGCCAGATCGGCCTCGTGTTGGAGGATGGAAGAGACGGCCTCGGCACCATCGCTCACGACGACCACACCCAGTCCTGCCCGCTTCAGCCACAACTCCATCGTCAGCGAGATGGCCTTGTCGTCTTCGACGACCACGATGGTGGGCGCCGGCTTCATCGCTGGCCCCGTACCCATCGCACAAATGCCCGGTTGGTGCCCGAAATCGCCCGATATTTCACCTTTGCACCCGGCGCGAACCATGACCGCTGGCGCCTCCGGAGTGCGCTCTCATGAATGAACACCGGCGGGTCTCCGGAATCGGGGCGGATATAGCCAAAGCCCCGATCTTCGTCGAACCAGTCGACCACGCCGGTCTCGACGATCCTGGCACCGGCGGTTCCCACGGTGATTTTTCCGATCGTTCCCAGAGCCAGGATGAGCGCTGCCACCATCAGCAGGGGGATCCGGAGCAAGGTCAATGTGTACGATCCTGCGTCTCCGAGCACCACAAGCGTGCGTGCGATCGCTCCGGTAGTCGGGTCGGCAATCGGGTTGGCAACGCCGGATGCCGACACTTGAATCGTGTCGACGAGCAGCCCCCGCTTGGCAAGTGTGCCGGCAGCTATAACCCGGACGGTGACCGCAGTGGTCGTGGTGAGTCCACCCTCATCGGTGACGATCACCTCGAGGCGATGAACCTCACCCTCCGGGCTCGATTCCTCCACGTTCCAGGTGAGCACTCCTGTGAACGGATCGATCGCCGCGCCCGGAGGTACGGTCCCCACCAACCCGAACCGGAGCTCGTCACCCGGCACATCCAGGTCATCGGCGACAAAAGCAATCTCGAGCCTGGCTCCCGCTTCGATCGCCCGATCCCCCGCGAGAGTCAGCGTCGGGGCAGTGTTGACTTCGCGCACCGTAATCGCCAGCGA
>JAHEJY010000106.1 GCA_024638625.1 Actinomycetes bacterium | reverse complement strand
GTCGGCCACGGAACCCCTACCGATTCGATCGGCTACCCGGAAATGACCGCCGATCAGTGTCGCGTTGTCCTCAAACCGATCGGAACCAAGCTCGCCGAGGTCGTCCCGCAGCTATCAGGTCGCTTGTCGGTTGAGCGGGTATTTCGCAGCATGCAACGGTTTAGTTCGGACACCTGGATCGAGCAACGCTGGATCGAGGACCTCAAGGCTGCACCGCACCGATCGCCGCGGCCTACTACGAGGGGCTTGCCATAGAGGTATAGGAGTACATAGACGACGACACCGGCCCGGTACCGCAGGTCTCGTCCGAATGCGGTGTCTGAGGAGAATCCACACAACGCGAATTCAGCAGCCAGCGCCGATCACGCAATAATGAGCGGAATCACCCACATCGTGATAGCACGCCGATCGGCGCTTCCGCGCTCGGTTCAGACATGCCGGTTCGAGGGCTGTCAATCGATATCGATGGCACCGAAGCGGAGCGTAGTCAGGCGCTGCCCGGTTGATCCAGAGGAAGCCGTGCCCTGAGGCTCCCTATTCCCGCAACCATGGAACCGACGATCATCGCCCATCCGACGACATCCCAATCAAACGGATAGTCGGGCGGTCGGTCCACCCCCAACTCGGATACACCTCCCGAGATGCTCGCTCCCCTTTTTTCCCGAACAGCGTCCACTCGCACCCGTTGCGGTGGTCTTTACGGAAATTCCAGTCCGCGCCTGGGTTCCCCAGTCGACCATCCGCGCGGCAGAACACCGAGTGCTCGCTGGTTGGCTCCCAAACGACAAGACCAACGCCGAGCGCGAATACGGCGACCATGGCCACCAGCAGCATTCGGCGCGTCCCTTGTGATCTGTCAGAGTGCCTATCGACTCCCGCATACCGGAACTGGAACCCCGAAGCACAGAACACCAAATACCGGCGATGACACACTTCAGAGGCAAGTGCTCAGGATCGGCACCTCGGCGCTCGGGGTGCCGGACGCTCACGGTTGCCAGGATCGCCTTGAGCTTTCAGTCGAGGGTCCCGGCCAGGGCGATCCACTCGGTTGGCTGGTTGGTCACCGCAGCGATGCGGTCGTAGTCATTGTCGTAGTGGAGTACCGAGAGTCCGGCGGCTTCTGCTGCAGCTGCGATCACCAGATCCACCGGTTTCGCCCCGCGATGCTGGCCGGTCCTGGCTAGCCCCCCTGCGACCTGAACCGCTCGGTCCATCACCGAGGCGTCGATCAGAGCCGACGGCAACGCCAACCGTTCCTCGATGACGTCAGCCACGTCCCGGGCGCGGGACCCGTGGACGACTTCGAGATCGATCAGCCGACACGTCCACATCTGCCCGCTGCGTGCCAACTCTTCCAGCCGTGTCCCAACCTTGTCTTGGTGAGCCCTGCCCAATACTGAAGTGTCTACGAGGTAGCGGGTATCAGCCATCGATGCCCGTTCGGGGGCGACGCGCTTCGTTGATGCGGTCGATGTCGAGGGCGTCGGGCTCCCGAAGACGGGCAACGTGACGCAGCGCAGTGTCCTGATCGACCAGGCTCTTCAACGCAGTTTCGACTGTCGCTTTGATCGTGTCGGTGCCCGCCACAGTGCGGGCACGGGCGAGGAGTTGATCATCGATTTCAACGAGTCGTTTTGTCATATCAGCAGTATATCTGAAGAGGTCGACAAGATATACCCTCCTGTTCCGCTAGCCGCTCAGACCAACAGATATGGGCGATATCGCCCCCCGGTCCAAACCACGCATACCGGCACTTCCGCGCTCGGGACTCGTCACTGCCGGGCGGTGTGGCGTTGGCGTCTAGCGATGACCCTCTATCCTCAGTGAACACGGATCGTGGCGACGGCGCTCAGATCGATGATGGATCTAAGGCGGATTACCCCCATATCCCTACCGCGTGAGCGGTCTTGACACGTGGGGATGGTTGGCGGCATTCTTCACCGTGACGGTGCGCTCGGAGCAATGACCGACCGAAGAACCGGCACCCGAGGGTGAAAGCTGGTCACGCTGGACGGTCCGACACGACCGAAGGTGACGTTCCCTCCTTGTCTTCTCCCGGTGCGCCGTCGTGTTTGATGCGCCACCTCGCGTCTCCCCGAGCACAGAACTGCGGTTGTCGATTGCCGGGGACTGTCCGAATCCTCCCGTACGGTGGGCGATCTGTGCGCGGCCTACGGCTGTGGGCGGTCGCCGATGGGCTCCTGCTTATGTGCGTTCACCCGACGCGAATCTGGTGTGACTCGACCCTGTCGACGAAGTCGCCTTTATCCAAAGCCTGCCAGACGGCGCTCACCGGGCCCGGTTCGACGACGCGGGGAGTTAGCGCTACTTCTGGAAGTAGTGACCTTCAACCGTGATGAGGATCAGATGGTCGTGTCCCTGTGCTCCCGTCGCCTGGACCACGTTCATAGGCTCACGTTTGTCGAAGAACGGCAACCCACAGCACCACGGAGTGCTCTGCTGGCTTCGGTCGATCCTGTCGAGCCCTCGATCGTCGACCACACTCCCGTAGTCGAACAGGAGCCTCAGGCCGCCCCGCGTCACCGTTAGCGGACCTGGCAACCGGTCTAGCCGAACATGGCCGTCGGGACTCTCCCCGGCACGGAGATCCCAGTAGTCATGGACCAGCCGGCCAGGCCACTCTCCATCGCCTGACTGCCACCCCAGCTCGCTGAGGGCCATATCTGTATCGAGCATTTGGGTTCGGAAGTCCCCATCCATGCCAACCAGAACTCCTATCAGCAGTGAGCATCGATAGTCGTAACCCGTGTCGACCTTCCAGTTGCGTTGACCTTCGTAGCACTCATCGATTAACGACTCGCCCAGCACCTGCCCGTCGACCCTGGCGACAACCTCATCCAGCGCAGCTCCCATTTGCTGCATTCCTTCAGATCGCGCGTCTACGACGCTCGCAGACAGCGGATCGGGTGGACTCGACGCGTCGCACCCACCGATCAGCACCGAAGTCACGATCACCGAAGCCACAGCCAGCCACCGGTTTCTTCTGGTCCAATGGTCGCCGAGTATCAACCGCGAAGCTCTCATCTCATCATTCTCATCGGCGTCGGTTAGAGAGTGCATCAGGGTTATCCCCCATTAGCTATGTATGGAGGAGAGTCAAGGGCGCACCATGGCAGCACCTCTGCGCACCTTGGGCGAACACCCGATGGCCCTGACCCGGCGAACGCAGATCAACAACTCTCAGCTACTAGCGAGCTCCCCGCGAGGTGCGCTGTTTCGGCACAACGCGCCTCCGCTGGATTAGCCGCCCATATCCTCACCTCGTGCGTTACCGATGGCTACTGGAAGAGACGCCAGGAACCTCGGTCACGGCTCCCGGCTACGAACTGTGGCGTCTCATGGGCACGGAGTGGACCAAGGTCGCGCCATGCGAGGACTGCGTCGGGCCACGCAGCATTATCGGGGTTGATGCCGAGGACGGCGCCTGGGTTGCTGGCGGCGGATGCGGACTTGAGGGTCACGAGTTTGACTCTTCAAGCGGAGCGGAGGACTTCGATATTAGCGGGGCTCGCGACATCGCCTTTGGAGCTGACGGCGCGATCTGGATAGCACTGCCTTGTCTCAACGTAGCACGCCTCGCGGGAGTGGTGCGATATCTCGATGGTGAGATGCTCGTTCACCATTGACCACGGGCTCCCTGACAACGACGCCGAAGCAGTCGAGATCGACCCCGACGCCAGCCTCTACGCGGGCACCGACCACGACGTCAGCCCTACGTTCCCGACACCGACACGTGGGTCGTCGGAGGCAACCGCCGATTCCCGCAGCCGCAGGACCGTCACCGATCGCCGGGCCCGTGGTCGGTGAGCGAACCGACACGAAGGTGGACGGACTTCAGTCGTATTTACCGCATGAAATCCGCGCTGAGATGCAAACCGGAACGCGTTGACCCTGTTGGACAGGTTGGACGCAACAGAGCCGCGGTCACCGTGAGGTGGCCGCGGCTCGATTTGTCTCGGATGAGACGGTTTACATATCCGGGGTTGGCAGCATTTCGTAGACGTCGATCGAGTAGTCGCCTTTGCCTTCGCTGAGGTACGGGTGACCGGCTGTCATGGCACCGGCCGCATCGGCATCGGCGGCCTCGACGATGGAGTAACCCGTCAGCGGGGTAGCGGAGCCCATTGTTCCGTCATCCACAAACGACTGGCCCTGGCCGAAAGGAGTACCCAGGTCAACCAGTGCCGGTCCAACCTTCTGCATCCATTCGCCCCACTTGGCCATGACCTCTCCCTGCTGCTCTTCTGTCATGTCCGCCATGTCGGTGGCTTCGCCTTTGTAGACCATCATGAACTTTGGCACGTGTCATTCTCCCTCTCGTTGACGGAGCCGACTCTATCGGACGGGCCGGCGGGGAGGACTCCGACCAGGCTGGAGGTAGAAACCTTTCTTTCGCGCTCAAGGCTGTTTGGTTTCCGCGGGCACGATCGATCGTATATCGTGACGCCGCCGGGCAGGGCTTCTTCGTTGCTGTCTGGTCGTCTTCCCGATCCGGTGCTTCCTCAACTTCCCGGACATAGAGCCTGATGTAGCTCATAAGCGATTCTTGGCGGGCACCATTGAGTGCGCGAACACTTCCCTGGCGGATTTCTTGTCATATCTGCCGAATAACCTTGACGTAGTTACATCGATGTGATTACACTCGCGTGCCCGCCCCACATGATGTGGTCCACCAGACCCCAAACCACAACATATAGTGGTTCAAGCCAGAGAAAGCAGGAGACCTAGATATGCCGCAGACCGCCACCGGAATCCAGTTCGAGCGCCGCTTCACGACCGAGGGTGAAGATCCTTTCGATACTGTGACGTGGGCAAGACGAGATTCCCGGATCACGAATCCGGATGGTTCGGTGGTCTTTGAGATGCTGGGCGCCGAGGTGCCGGAAGACTGGTCGCAGGTCGCGAGCGACATCATGGTCTCGAAGTATTTTCGCAAAGCTGGGGTGCCCCAACTCGATGCCGACGGCAACCCGCTCCTGGACGGAGATGGCGAGGTTCTGACGGGACCGGAGCGTTCCGCTCGTCAGGTGATCAACCGGCTGGCCGAGACATGGCGTGCCTGGGGCGAAGATTATGGGTACTTCGCCTCCGAAGCCGATGCCCAGGTGTTCGAGGACGAACTCAAGTACATGCTTGTCCACCAGATGGCCGCACCCAACTCGCCCCAGTGGTTCAACACGGGTTTGCATCATGAGTATGGACTCACCGGTCCTGCGCAGGGCTTCTGGTTCGTCGACGAAGAAGATGGCGTCGCCAAGCTGTCCGATGACAGCTACAGCAGGCCGGCTCCCTCGGCCTGCTTCATCCAGAGCGTGGACGACGACCTCGTGAACGATGGCGGCATCATGGACCTCTGGGTTCGCGAGGCCAGGTTGTTCAAGTTTGGCTCCGGTACCGGAACCAACTTCTCGACCATTCGGGGCGAGAACGAACGGCTGGGTGGAGGAGGCAAGAGCTCGGGCGTCATGAGCTTCCTCAAGATCGGCGATCGGGCGGCCGGTGCCATCAAGAGCGGCGGAACGACCCGTCGTGCCGCCAAGATGGTCATTCTCGATGTCGATCATCCCGACATCGAAGAGTTCATCAACTGGAAGGCCGAAGAAGAGAACAAGGTGCGGGCGTTGATCGCAGCCGGTTATCCCAGTGACTTCAACGGTGAGGCCTATCAAACCGTTTCTGGCCAAAACTCCAACAACTCGGTTCGCGTCTCGGAACAATTCATCATGGCCGTTCAGAACGACGATGATTGGCAGCTGACCGCTCGCACAGACGGTTCGGTCCTCAAGACGGTCAGGGCTCGCGACCTATGGCGTCAGATTGCCGAAGCAGCCTGGGCCTGTGCCGATCCGGGGATGCAATTCGATACCACGATCAACGAGTGGCATACGTCGCCCGCCGAAGGAAAGATCCGGGGTTCCAACCCCTGCTCGGAGTACATGTTTCTCGACAACACGGCCTGCAATCTGGCCAGCCTCAACCTCGTCAAGTTCTATGACGAGGAGACCGGCCGCTTCGACACCGATGCGTACATGCACGCTATCCGGGTGTGGACATTGGTCCTCGAGATCTCGGTGACCATGGCACATTTCCCGTCCCGGGAGATTGCGCAGGGATCGTTTGACTACCGGACCATCGGCCTCGGCTACGCCAATCTCGGCTCCCTCCTCATGCGAACCGGAGTTCCGTACGACTCCGACGAGGGTCGCGCCATCACCGGTGCCCTGACCTCGATCCTGACCGGTCACGCGTATGCCACGTCCGCTGAGATCGCAGCTGTCAAAGGCCCGTTCTCCAAGTTCGAGCCAAACCGGGAAGCCATGCTGCGGGTGATGCGTAACCACCGCCGGGCCGCCTATAACGTCGACGGTTCTTCGTATGAGGGCATCAATCACTACGTCATGGGCATCCAAGACGATTTGGTTCCAGCCGAGCTGCTCGACGCGGCCCGCTCCGTGTGGGATCGCACCGTCGACCTCGGCGAGCAATACGGGTTCCGTAACGCCCAGGCAACGGTTCTTGCTCCGACGGGAACCATCGGGCTGCTCATGGATTGCGACACGACGGGAGTAGAGCCCGACTTCGCTCTCGTGAAATTCAAGAAGCTGGCAGGTGGTGGCTATTTCAAGATCGCCAACCAGTCAATCGCTCCCGCCTTGCGTCACCTTGGCTACCAGGAAGACCAGATCGAGGAGATGGTCGACTATGTCGTCGGTACGATGACCCTGCTGGGAGCACCGCACGTCAACCGTGCCAGCCTCTCGGCGAAAGGGTTCAGCACCAAGGCGATTGGCCGCATCGAGTCCACCCTCCCCGGTGTGTTCGAACTCGGTCACGCTTTCAATGTGTTCGTCATCGGCGAAGAAGAGCTCCAGAACATGGGGTTCACCGAAGATCAATACACCTCGTGGGATTTCAACTTGTTGGAGGAGCTCGGCTTCACAGCTGACGAGATCCAGGAGGCCAACAATGTGATCTGCGGTCGCCAGACGATCGAGGGTGCGCCCTATCTGGCCAATAAGGATCTGCCGGTCTTCGACACCGCCAACAAGAACGGTCGGTATGGCACCAGGTTCATTCACCACACCGGCCACATCAAGGCGATGGCAGCCGCGCAGCCGTTCATCTCCGGTGCGATCTCCAAGACGATCAACATGCCGAATGAGGTGACGGTGGCCGACATCGAAGAGAGCTACATGATGAGCTGGGAGTTGGGTTTGAAGGCCATGGCTCTTTATAGAGACGGGTCCAAGGCGAGCCAGCCGCTTTCGTCGTCGTCCGAAGAGGGTGCGGCCGAAGAAGATGAGCAGGTCGAAGGTCTCGAGGAAGCGCTCGAAGAGACGGCTCAGATCGTTTCCGGAGCGTTTAGCTCCGAGGTCAGCCCGACGATGGCATACGAGGGCGTTGCCCGGCCGCGCTTCTTACTCCCGTCCCGACGGGGCGGCTTCACCCAGGAAGCCCGGGTCGGCGGACACAAAATATTCCTGCGTACGGGCGAGTACGAGGATGGGACGCTCGGCGAGATCTTCATCGATCTTGCCAAGGAGGGTGCCACCTTGCGGGGGGTTCTGGGTTGTTTCGCTATCGCCGTGAGCAAAGGTCTGCAATACGGCGTTCCGCTCGAGGAGTTCGTCGACACGTTCACGTTCCAGACGTTTGAGCCCCGTGGCATGGTTGAGGGACATCCCAATATCAAGATGTCCAACTCGATCGTCGACTACGTGTTCCGGGCGCTGGGGTTGGAGTATCTCGGACGAAACGACCTGGTGCAGGTACCCCCAACCGAAACCAGGGCATTGCCGGAGCCTCCCAAGGGAACCGCTGCCCAGACCGGTCATCAGATGGACATCATCGAAGGAACCATGGAACGAGACATCGAGGCCCAAACCCGGGCAGCGCGGTTCGTCGATGCCGAGGCGGCGCCGTCTGACCAACCAAGCTCTGATGCACCGCACGGCGGTTCCGTCACGGTCTCGGAAACCAACATCCATCAGAAAAAGGTCTCGGTGACCGGCGGTGACGTCCAAACCAGTTCGGTCCAGGCTGCCCTCGGCGAGATGATGGGCGACGCTCCGCTCTGCGACACCTGCGGCCACATCACGGTCCGCAACGGGTCCTGCTACCGCTGCATGAACTGCGGTGACAGCAAGGGCTGCAGCTAGCCCTACCGCGAACCCAGGGTTCTAGGCGGCGAAAACCGCCGCCCAGAGCCCGGAGAATGGCCCATTGCGCAGATCTGACTGGAACTGTTTGCGAGACCAGCGTTAGCGTGACCCCATGCGCAACGTGTTGGCGACGCTTGCCGGAGTGACACTGGCGTTTCTCGTATATGGCATCGCCGTCGAGAATCCCGCCGTCAACTATTACGTGCCGGTGACATTGGTATTGGTAGGGGCGATCGCGCTCATTCACCGCTCGGCCCGTTTTTCGATCGCCACGTTGTGGGCGCTCGCCGCAATTGCGGCAGGCAACATGGCCGGTGGATTATTGCTGGTCGATGGCGCACCGTTGTATGAACTGCCGCTGGTCGGCGAACTCAGGTACGACAAGTTCTATCATGCGGCGGCCACCGGCGTTGGCGCCTGGGCGTCATTCGAAGCATTGGTTCGGTGGACGGAACGACGTCGACCGGCTCTCATCTTCGCAGCCGTGATGATGGCCAGCGGGGCCGG
>JAHEJY010000105.1 GCA_024638625.1 Actinomycetes bacterium | reverse complement strand
GCGTAGCCTCTCCGGCACCAAACCAGTTCCGAGGAGCGGAACAGGATGATCAGGGTGACGGCGGGAGCCTTCCCATCCTCTCGCTGGTCATCATCCCGCAAGGCAACATCAGTGCATTTGAGGCAACCGTCCAGCGGCTGTCGGCGCAACTCCGGATCACGACACAGCTAGCCCATGTCAAGCTCCCTATCAGTGGGCAGGCAGGGATGCTACTCGAGGTCATGGTGGACCCAGGCGCTGGAGTCAACGTGGGTAGACTTAAGTACCACGAGGCCATAGCCAGCCGCTACCCGGAGCTAGTGCACCAGTTCGCGTACCTCAAGGACGTGCCTAACGCCTCCGAGTTCGGGATTGGAGGGATCGGCGAAGGCGCCCAGGCAGGCGTGCGATGCGTCGCGGTGATCTCGTACAAGATCCCCATCACCGTGAACGGCCAGCAACCAGTCGTTTCTTTTGCACTGGGGGAGAATGTGGCTTGCAATTCGTTGATAAGCTTGCCATTCCTCAAGGCCGTGGGAGCCAACATTCTGCTCCCAAGCGACACCCTGGTAGTCGACCTGTTCGGGGAAACGTACACCATCGACTACAAGGTACCCGCGCGGGGCGACGAGCCACCGATCGTGTCCCCCGGGGAACCGATGGTCCTGGCGGGACGCCCGGTCTCGGCTAAGGTCAAGGGCAACGAGAGGCTCAGCTCGGAAGACCTGTGCGAGAACCTACGAGAGATCAACACAGGGATCAAAGGCAAAATCGAGGAGCACAGGGCGGACATCCGCGGGAGGCAGAGGACGCCTGACCCCCAGGCAATCCCGGTCACGGTAGCGCGAACCCTACCAGGCTTCCACAGGGCGACCCAGCCAGATACCAAGCCGGACAATTGGATGGCGCCCGCGTCGATGAAGCCGGGCAACCCTCGCGTGCCCAAGGCCGACAACTGGATGGCCCCACCGTCTGCCAAAAGCAAGTGGTCGGCCTCAGCATCTACCAAGCCCGCAGGCCACTGATCTCGAGCCGGCTCTGGCAGCTCACGCGGCGACGAGAGTGTAAGCCCAGAAGGCGGCAGAGCAAAGGAGGAGACGCTGCCCCCAACCGGAGGCGGGGATAGAATAGACCCCCTCGAACTCGAAGCGTTGTACGCATCCGTCAGAGCCTATGGCGACGGCTATGACGACTTCGGCATGGAAAGCGATTGGAAAGGGGTCGACGAGTACCGGGACCCCGTCGACCCTAATCAGCTATCCTCGCATTACGCCCAGGTATTCCCGGGAGTGGCAGAATTGTTTGGGGAAAGGACAGACGATGTGACCTTTCTAAATGACTCGACCAGTGAGATGGTCGACGAACTCGACCCAGCAACTATGCTACGATTCGCGTCCCTTGAGGGACGCATGGAAGAGCTACTCGCGGCCTATTCCAAGGTAGCCCCGCACGCCGCTGACACGCAGCGCGGGACCAAGCGAGAAGGAGAACAAACACAACGTGAGCGGACAGCGGACCAGCTGGACCGCCCACGAAAGAAACCGCGTCAGGCGGAGGTGCAGGAGGTGAACCAGGATGCCTACCGGGGTGGACCGTCGGAGCTGCCCTTGGGCTCTTGCGCGGTTGAACCGGAACAGCTTGCTGGGGATCGGACAAGCACCTCCGACCCGTCGACGGATGAAGTAGCTGGCGCGATCCGCCTCGACCGCAAAGTCTATCGTACCCCCGTGCGATCTAGATGGGTAACTCCGGAGCTCGGAGAAGACGAAAATGACGGCCTTGATTATATTTTCGGGGAGCACGGCAAGGCGGTAAGGCAGGAAAAGCAACGCCTTCCGGACCGCAACGACGTGGTTGAGTTCAACGTCACGACGAACTCAGCGGAGCTGGAGCGCAACCTGAAACTCAACGGCTGCCCCAGCGAGTTGCAACCGGAGGTCACTAAAGTCGTAAAAGAATATTGGGACGTATTCTCGGAAGGGGGACTTAGTAAACCCATCCGCGGCTTTACGTTCCAAATCGACACCGGATCCGTCGAGCCAGTGTGCTGCAAGCCCCCCAGGTACGGACACCACGAGTCGGAGGTCATGCGCAAGCTTGCCCAGCAGCTGCGCGACCACAACGTAGTCGAGGAAGATCATGGGCCATGGGGCGCGATGGTCGTCCTGGCAGCAAAGCCGCACCAGGAAGGAGTGCATTGGCGGGACTACCAGTGGCGGCTCTGCGTCTCCTTCAGGAAACTGAACGCCGTCACCAAACCGTTCACGTTTCCCATCCCGAGGTGCGACGACGCGGTGAACGACGTGGACCCCAAAGCCCAGTACTTCATAGCAATCGACATGGACTCAGGCTACTGGCAGGTGTCCGCCGATAAGGACGCGAGAGAGAAGTTAGCGTTCTTTACACCCGACGGCAAGTTACACTTCACCGTCATGCCGATGGGCGCCCTGAACGGCGCAGCAGTTTTCGTCGCAATGATGGCCAAGATGCAGAAGGAGTGGGACGAGCTCGCCCGGTCCAGAGGCATCACACACTGCGCCAGCAAGGTCATCATCGACGATGTACTCATACACGGCCGAGAAGCCGAGATGCTGCTCCGCTACTTCCGAGCCGTAGTCGACACGCTCAAGCACTACCGAGCGTCGATCAAGCTCCGTAAGTGCAGCTGGTTCCACGGTTCGGTCGAGTTTGTTGGCATCGACGTCGGCGCCGATGGAAACCGGCCAGCCCAGTCGAAGCACGAAGCATTCGAAAAGCTACCACGACCTGCCAGGTGGGCCGACCTGCGCATGGTCATAGGCATGATCGGGTTTTACTCCCGATGGATGCCGTTATTTGAGCTGGACATCCAGCCATGGCGGGACATCTTGGCGCAGCAGCCAAGACCAGGAGAAACCACCGTGGGCCAGGAGGAGGACAGGCTCACAGAGCTTTGGCTCGAAGAGCACCAGGCGCTCTTCGAGAAGCTCAAGCAGGCGGTTCTGGACGGCCCGGTGCTGCAGCGCCCGGACCCCTCCCGGCCGTTTGTCCTCAAGACCGACTGGAGTCGACTAGCTATGGGGGCTTGCTTATTGCAAGCAGAGGATACCCCAGAAGCCCGCGCCGCCGAGCAACGAATGCAAGAGGGGGGGAAATGTGAATTTGACACATCCGTGTCAGGCCTCCGCCTCCGCCCCATCGCCTTCATCAGTCGAAAGACGCGCACGGCGATGGAACGGTCGATGCACAGCTACATCGGCGAAGCTGCGTGCATTCGATGGGCCGTCGGGAAGTTCCGACGGTACCTATACGGCGGCTATTTTGCCGTTCTGTGCGACTGCTCCGGGCTCAAACAGTTTTTGGAGGGGGAGAGTCCCGTCCACCACACCATCAACCGGTGGCGGGCGGAGCTCCTGGCCTACCATTTTGAGATCCATCACCGCCCCGCACGCATGATGTATGAGTGCGACCTGCTTACGCGGTACAACCGCAAAACGCAGGAGTGGCGCGACGCCCAAGCCCAGGAGGAGGCAGCGCAAAAGGACCAGGCGGCAACCTTACCGCTCCAGGCACAGGCGACGGTAACGGTGCCACCCGCGGCACCAAGGCAAAGCCGATGGGGCCCCAAACGAGCGGAACCATCATCGGACGACGAAGACTGGAACGCGGGGTGGGACAGACGGAAGGATCAGGGCGAACGGCCCGTACAACGGCCGCCCTCGGCCTTTTCAGGACCGCCCGTACCCGTCGCTTCAACCTTTGTCCAGACGAAGGATCCGGCCGAGCCCGCGGAACTGTTCTCGTGGCAGGACATGACAGGATTCCCAGGCGTGGGCGAGGAACCCCCCACGGGCACCCCCGTCTACGCGATGCAGACTCTCCCGCAACCCGAGTACGTCGGCGGCGCACCCGCGGCCATCGGAACAGGGAGAGACCCGCTCGACCCTCAGCGACGAGTAGCAGTGGTGGGGGCAATTGGAGCCCCAATCGCCGAAGCTCTCGCAACCGCAGGGATGACGGCGACGGACGTAATCGTCGGCATAGAGGATGAGCCAGCGACGCTACTCGCCAGGCAGCTGACCGACGAGTGGCCGACCGACACTATCGACTCGTGGCTGCAAGCCGCGTCGGGAGAGGAACGTCTCCCGCACGTCGACTGGTTAGTCGCCATTTACCACGGCCCACGAACGTCTCACGGCCAGCGAGACGAGGCCTTGGAACAATGGGCGCGCCGAGTGGCAAGCCTCGCCGACGCGATGGCAGCCAGATGCCACCTTCAGGCCGCTGCGTGCTTCGCGCCCACCAGATGGCCAGCCGCAACCTTTTCAGTTAAGGGGTGGGCTAGCCGTAAAGTCACCGTGCGCAACTCCTACCACGGAGGGCCTATCGAAACCGATCACGCGGTGACGGTCGCAATGCCATGCGAGATCGTGCAGCACCTCACTTTCGAGGAGCAGACGGCAGAGTTCCCAGGATGCTTGGAGGATATCCTCGATGGGGACGCCGCGGCCGGTGACGCGCTCATCATGAACGACCTGGTCGCAACCAAGCCACCAGAGCCCCGGGCTGAAACGCCGATTTCAGCGCCCCTGGCCACGCCGGCCGACAACGCTGTTTCGGGACCGCTCTCCGCAAAGGTGGAACGCTTCATCAAGCGACGCACAGCCCCTAGCTCCGACAGAGGACACCCGGCCTACTCTCGACAGTCACCAGGACCATCTCTCGAGAGACCCGATCCCGGTGGCTTCTTTGGCGGCCTGTTCGGAGTGTGGATCGGCGGAGAGCAAGTCAGCCGCCGGTGCTGTCGCAGCATCCGCGACCACGAGGTATGGCGAGCCATAGGTTTGGCGCAACGGCGTACCGAGGTCATGCTGCAGGCGAACGTTGACCACACGCGAACCAGGGCCCGCACAACCCCCGGTAAACATGGTCTAGCAGCCCTGCTCACGGCAATGCGCCAAGCGGAAATCCGAGCCGCAGCCGAGTACGACGACCCGGATCGCATTTTAGCTTTCGTGGGGGAGGTCAATGAGCTTACGACCGTCCCGCTACCCACGGAAGAACGCTGGCGTGAGGAGACCGCCAACGACCCGGATCTAGCAACCATCGCAACAGCGCTAACAACCGGGGAGGAGCTGGACGAGGTAGCCATAATGGAAAAGCGGTACCTCGAACCTTTTGGCAAAGGCCAGCTATCCCTGGAGGACGGCGTCATATACTTTTACGACGTACCGAAGACTGCACGGATTAGGCAGATGCGAGTAAGGGTCACACCACCCAAACTCAGGCGCGTGGCCATCGTCGCATGCCATGCATCGCCAATGGGAGGACACAGCGGCGTCACCCGCACGTATTACCGCGTCGCGGCCAGGTTTTGGTGGCCAACAATGAAGCGCGACGTCGATAAGCTCGTACGGTTCTGTGCCCACTGCCGCCTAGGCAACGCAACTATGCACGACGCTCAAGACTACCTCAACGCCCTTGAGTCAGACGGACCGTTTGACGTCGTGTTCATGGACTTCTGGGAACCGGGCGAAATACCGGACAAGTCCGGCATGTGGAAGCTACTGACAATGCTCGACGAGATGACGAGCTTCGCGGCAGCTACAGCAACCGGAAAGACAGTAAATTCCGAAGTTGCCGCCCACGCAGCATTCCAACTCTTCACCGCATATGGCCTACCCCGGTTGGTCATCGTCGATGACGGCAAGACGTTTGCAGGAGTGTTCAAGGAGCTATTTGCAAGGCTCCTAATCCCGGTCCAAGCCGTTGGCAAAGGCAATCACAAAGCGGTTCGCAATGAAATGTTCCATCGTTACTTAAATAAGGTGGAGAAAATCAACACAGCCAATACCGGAACGCAACAGCAATGGCTACAAGGCGTCTTCTTCGCGCTGTACGGATGGAACGCCGGGCCAGTCGACGGGACCGATATACCCCGGTCAGTGGTGGCAATCGGAAGGGAGTTCCCGTTCCCCATCGACCTAGCCCTAGGACACTCGGAACGGCACGGAGGCTCGCAAGGCCAGCAGGCAGCCGACCATTTCGAGGCAGCGTCGCCCTTACTGTACCGGCAGCGCACCCTCTTTGACATCCTCGTTAGGGAGCGAAGGGAACGGCACAGGGAGCTCCGGAACCAGGACCGAAACCCCAAGGCGTTTGCTCCCGGCGACATTGTCATTGTGCGCCGAGACGTCAAGTCAAGCAAGGAACAGCAGGTAGCCCACAAGCTGGTGTTCAAGAGCAAGGGACCCTACCGAGTCCTTGCCCCGGTACATGCTAACCAGCAACGGCCCTCGTCATACTGGGTGCAGCGCATCCCGTTCTGCAGAGGCCTCGGGCGAGCAGGACGACGCGTCAAGGCACCCACCGCCCGGATGGAGCGACTGCCGTCGACGCTGGTATTGCACAAGTACGCCGATGGGGCAGACATCAGGTTCGCCTCCATGCAAGGGGCCATGCGCACGAACCCCCTCGAAAAGTGGCTACGCGTACTGCGGCACGGCACCTATGACCGCGCCGGCGACGACGAAGTGTTTGCTTACGAGCGAGTGGCCGACTTATGGCCCGACGAGGACCTGGACAGCGATGATTCCGACGACGAAGCCGGAGGTAACCAGGGCGACGACGGTGACTCTGACGACGATGGAGACGGCCCCGGGGAATGGACCCCCCGGCAAGTCACCCTCACCGACCGACGCGCACTCAACAAACTCATGAGGGAGGTTCGATCATCAGAGGACCGCCTCTTCATCATCGCGTTCAAACCTCCAGGCGCGGCGTTTGAGACATGGTACGTGGTGCAGGTCGACCTCGACAGATGCAGCGTTACCGCGATGCGCGATTACGGCACATACCGATGCCGATGGTACGTCCGGCATTGGGATGATGCCAGGCGCTACCCCATCCGGGAATGCCGATTCTGGCCGGAGATTCACAAATGCGACCCGGACGGCACGCCAGGGCCGATCGTGCCGGTCAAGCCCTTCCGCGTCCAGCGTTACCTGGACACCAACCCGGACCACATTTGGTACCAACACGACGTCTGCCTATCAGAGTGCCGACTGGCCGGCCCATTTGACCGAGCCAAGATGGCACGGCCAGGCTCCAGGGAACAGCAAGACTATCGTATCCCCAACGCAGTATGGCTACAGCTCAGGGAAGCAGCAACAGCGCGGGATATCAGCACGGAAAACCTAGACCAAATCACACCGCTTTAAGCGAATATTTGTCCATCAAACAACCCACAACACAGATACATATCTTTCAGGGAATTCACGCTCACTACAAGCTAAACACGAAGCAAATTCACCGTATTTACATTTAAACTAACAAACCACCTCTATTCCTTTATTCTCACACTCTCTACACTTAGGATTCGTTACTCTGCGTGGACTATGTGCTATGATAGTGAGATTTGATCACCCCACCTGAGCACTGACCCCAGAGTGGTTGTCAGAATCTGTGTACGCTACTTCGGCGGGCAAGGAAGCCTGCGTCCGCGGAGTTAGGGCACGGACCAACACTGGAGGCGCGTAAATCCCGTTTGAGCCGGGTGCGCTAGACAGTTTCGGCACCGACCCCGTATCTCCAACGTCAACGGTAACCACGCGCGTTCGGCGGTGGCACGTAAGTTGCAACTTTCTTTGTGGGGAGGCTAGCGAAGCTCCAAAATAAACAAAGAAAGGGGATGTAACGCGAGCAGATCGGTATCCCGACGAATACCGAGTCCGGACGTACGCAGCGCACTGAGCGCGGCGTATCCAGCCCACACACGTGCGTGGCGTGTTCCTCACGGAACACGCCCGCGCTTCCTTTCACCACTCTTCTCGACAACCAGCCAGGACGTGACGGGCCCTCCTAGGCTGACCTCCCGATCCCTATCCGGGACCCTCCTTTCTCGCCCCGTTGAATGGAAACCCGCCCTACGATCACACCCCAATTTTCTACAGGAGGGGGAGATAACGTCGAGTCAACACCAACAAAACGCCCCGACCAGCAACAGGTCGGAGCAACAGTACCTGGCGCCGAGAAGGTCTGAGGTAAGAACCGTGTCGAGCATTGGCGAGCGAATTGAGCGATTGCTGTTTGCACGCGTCGTCTCTCGTCGCCGACTTGGAAGGGTTTTGCCGAGCGGGATCGTTCAAGCGTCCTCGCATAAGCCCTTACCACCCTACCACGTTTGTGAGGGGAAACGGCGGGTTAGCGAGCGGCAGGTTCGATCTTAACCGCGAGGCCGGCGGCCCTGTCTGCCTCTGTTAGGCGTTCCGCATCCTCGTAGTGCTCTACCACCCTACCACGTTTGTGACGGGAAACGGCGAGGCTACGAGCGGCGGGGGGAGCTACGGACAGGTGTGTTTATTTCGCACGAGACGCGCTTGGCATTCGTAATTGCTTGGTTCGCAACCCTTGCTCCGACCTGTTCTTCACCTTCTTATCTTTGCAGGCACTCCCAGGTCCAGCCCAGCGCACCGCGGCCCACCGAGCCGGCCAAGGAACCGCCTCGAGTCGACCAGGAGCGCAAGCCACGAAGACCCGCGAGTCCGCCGAAAACCCGCGAGTCCGCCGAAAACCCGCGGGTTCGCCGAAAACCAGCGACGTCGCCGCCCAGGCTAGGAACGGAGCTTGGAGCCACGGTGGGAACGGAGCCAAGTCGG
The DNA here is from genome assembly GCA_024638625.1 of Actinomycetes bacterium. Classification (GTDB taxonomy): domain Bacteria; phylum Actinomycetota; class Acidimicrobiia; order Spongiisociales; family SHLN01; genus JABDOU01. Next base: position 210 of record JAHEJY010000105.1, on the reverse strand, counting down.
GAGCTATCGAACCCGCAAGGGGAACCGTCCGACGTGACGCAAAAGTGAAACCTTACACTCATCCAGAGGCAATCCCTGGCCATTTTTTTCTGTACCGAGAGGAACGAGCAGCATCCGCAACAGCTTGTACCAGGCTAGGAACGGAGCTTGGAGCCACGGTGGGAACGGAGCCAAGTCGGGAGCTATCGAACCCGCAAGGGGAACCGTCCG
>JAHEJY010000104.1 GCA_024638625.1 Actinomycetes bacterium | reverse complement strand
CACCGAGGTCCGCTATGAACCGGACATCGAATAGACGGGCGTCTTTAGGCGCTTCGGATCATGTATGATAGTCGTTCATTCCGAACAAGAATACTGCTGTACAAGGGCATGGATTGATGTTGATCGCAATGCAGAAAATTCGCGTCGAATGGGGGCATTGCTCCCCCATCGATCGCTGCTAGGACACTTGACGGGATTCGACTGCTACTACGAGTTCCCATCGCCCGACGACATCATCTGGACGCCCGCCGACTGGGCATGGATCGGAGGCCTCATGGACGTGTTGATACCTGCCTGGTATTACGGCATGACGGTCGTCACCACCGACGCCGACTTCGATCCGGTCGGCGCCATACGCTTGATGGCTGACGAACAAGTAACGCTGGCGTTCCTCCCTCCGACCGCACTCAAGATGATGAGAGCGGCCGATGCGGGCTCCCCCGATCTGGCATTGCGGGCAATCTTTACGGGAGGGGAACCGCTCGGGGCCGAGCTTCTCGAATGGTCCCGTTCGCATCTCGGATGTCATATCAACGAGGGCTACGGCCAGACGGAAGCCAACCTGGTGGTCGGCAACTGCAATTCGGTTTGGCCGACCCGACCCGGTTCGATGGGCAGGCCGCTCCCCGGTCACGAGGTTGCCGTGTTCTCCGATCAAGGCGAACGGGTTCTCGGCGAAATTGGTGAGATCTGCGTACGAACACCCGACCCTGTGACGATGCTGCGTTATTGGAATCAGGACGGAACCGACAAATATCGGGGGCCCTGGTTGCGGACCGGCGACCTCGGGACCGAGGACACCGACGGTTACCTGTGGTTCTCTTCACGCAAAGACGACGTGATCATGTCCATGGGCTATCGGATCGGGCCTGGCGAGATCGAGGAGTCCTTGTTGGGACACCCAGCCGTTGCGATGGCCGCCGTTGTTGGCGAACCCGACGAGATGCGAGGCCAGGTACCGGCTGCGTATGTTGTCCTTCGCGAAGGTCATCAGCCATCCCCGAATCTGACCGCCGAACTTCAGCACCATGTGAGAACGAGACTTGCGGGTCACGAGGTCCCGCGATCGATCACCTACGTCGATGCATTGCCCCGAACTACTACGGGCAAGATCATGCGCCGGGCGCTGCGAACCCACGATCAATAGGATCTGGGGATGCGCTTTGGCGTCTGCTGGTACCCCGAACAATGGCCCCGGTCGACCTGGGTCGACGACGTCGCGCTCATGGCCGACATTGGTTTCGAGCTGGTCCGCATCGGCGAGTTCGCCTGGTCCTCCTACCAGCCCAGCCGGAATCGATTCGAGTGGGATTGGCTCGACGAGGCGATCGACACGATTGACAACGCCGGGTTGTCGGTCGTCTTGTGCACGCCGACGGCTACTCCCCCGGTGTGGCTGACGAACGAGCGGCCCGACATCCTCTCGGTTGGATCAGACGGTCGACGGCGCCCCTATGGCTCTCGTCGTCATACCTGCCCTACGTCATCCTCCTATCGGGATGAGGCTGCCCGCATCACAACCACGCTGGTCGATCGATACAGCGACCGCGAAGCGATTGCCGGCTGGCAAGTGGACAACGAGATCGGCAACCATGACTCGGCGCGGTGCTGGTGTGATCAATGCCAGACTGCGTTCAGCGACTGGCTGTCGAACCGCTACGAATCGATCGGCGCCCTGAACGCCGCCTGGGGCACGGCATTCTGGTCACAGACGTACCCCGATTTCGACTCGGTGCTGCTGCCGGCGCCGACAATGACCAGCCACAACCCTTCACTGGAGCTGGCACATCGACAGTTTGCATCGGATCAGATGATCGGCTTCGTGGCCGAACAGTTCGAAATCATCAAAGGTCGTTCTGATGAACCGACTACGACCAATTTCTACAACGAAGACACCACAGTCGACCAGAGAGCGGCGGCGCAGCTCGGCGGTGTGGCGTCGATGGACAATTACCCACATGGCCCGTCGGATCCGATGGTGACCGCCTATCTCCTCGACCTGACCAGAGGGGCCGCTGGGCCGGGCGGGCAGGCCTGGGTGATGGAACAACAACCGGGACCGATCAATTGGACCGACACCAACCCGCCCGTACCCCCGGGCCAGCTGAGCGTCTGGATGTGGCAAGTGGCTCTTCATGGTTACGACGCCCAATTGTTCTTTCGATGGCGAGCGGCTCGACACGGCCAGGAGATGTACCACTCGGGTCTCTTGAGACAGGATCGTTCCCAAACAACCGCGGTCGTTGAAATCCGTGACACGATGCGGCAGCTGGCGGTTGCCGACCCGGAGAAGCCGAATCCCCGCGTTGCCCTCTTGCATGCGTATGTGGATAGCTGGGCTATAGACATCAACCCGCATCTCGCCGGACTCACGCATCGATCGCTCCAACTCGGACCGTATACCGCCGCCCGGCACCTCGGTCTCGATGTCTCGATAGTCGACCCGACCAGCGACCTCGCCGGCTTCGAGGTTGTGCTCGCGCCTGCCCTCCACCTGACGACTCCGGAGCGGCTCGCCTCCATAGCCAGAGCGCTGGATGCGGGAACGCTCGTGATCATGGGACCTCGCAGTCTTGTCATCAACGAGCATCATGCCTGGAGTGAATCACCGTTGCCGGGGGGCCTGTCGACCCGACTGGGCGCCCGGGTGGTCGAGCATCTGAGCCAGCCGAGTTCCGTCCTGGTCGATCCCTGGGGAAGCGACGCCGGTATCTGGACCGACGTTCTCGATACCGACGATGCGGACGTCCTCGCCCGGTACAGCGGGAACTCCTACCTCGCGGGAAGCCCGGCGGCGGTTCAACGGGAATCACTCGTCTATGCCGGTTTCTCGGGTGGCGGATCCTGGCTGGCGCTCCTCTCTGATCTCTTGGATCTTTCACCGCATCCGCCGGACATCGAGACCTTCGACCGAGTGGACGCGACCTATACGATCGATCACCGCAAGTTGACGGTCGAATCGACTCCGACATCGCAACAGTTGACATAAGCTGCGTGGCCGAAACGAAAGTCTCCGTTGCAGGGCCACTTCCAGCACAATCAAGCGCCGGGAATCGATGACTGATCGCAGAAACGCGACGCAAACGGCCCGAAAGAGCTCCCCGCCTCGAGAACATGGCAGCCTTGCCCTCTTGACCCTGACGGCGCTCGGGGTGGTGTTCGGAGATATCGGCACCAGTCCCCTGTACGCATTTCGAGAGGCATTCAAAGTCGGCGGGCTGGACGTCACCGAGCAGTCCATCCTCGGCGTTCTGTCGCTCATCTTCTGGTCGCTGGTCCTGGTGGTGTCGATCAAATACCTCTTGTTCGTGCTGCGGGCAGACAACGACGGCGAGGGAGGAATTCTGGCTCTGACGTCACTGCTCATTCACAGCGACAAATCCAGGCTCAACAGCCGTTTCATCATGATTGCCGTGGGTTTGTTTGGAACGGCCTTGCTGTACGGCGACGGCATGATCACTCCGGCGATTTCGGTACTGTCAGCCGTCGAAGGTCTCGAGGTGGCGGTGCCGGCGCTCGAGCCGTGGGTATTGCTGATTGCTGCGGTGATACTCGTCACCCTGTTCGCAAACCAGCATCGGGGAACCGCCGTTCTCGGATCATTCTTCGGTCCGATCATGGTCGTCTGGTTCGTGGTTCTCGCAGTTCTCGGCCTCATGCAGATCGTGGGTAACCCATCGGTCCTCGCAGCGATCAACCCGCTGTCAGCATTGGCGTTCGCCGCCGACAAGCCCGGCTTTGCTTTTTTGTCACTCGGAGGAGTCTTCCTGGTGGTGACGGGAACCGAGGCCCTGTACGCAGACATGGGCCATTTCGGTCCAAAACCGATCCGGTTGGGATGGTTCGGTTTCGTGTTCCCGGCTCTCGTCCTCAACTACCTCGGTCAGGGTGCTTTGCTGCTCGACAACCCGGCGCTGATCGACAACCCGTTCTACGAGCTTGCCCCGAGCTGGGGGGTGTTGCCGCTGGTGGTGCTTGCGACGGCGGCTACGGTCATCGCTTCGCAAGCGCTGATCTCGGGTGCCTATTCGCTTACTTCCCAGGCCATCCAACTCGGATACCTGCCCCGCCAGCGAATCCGGCACACATCATCAACTCAGTCGGGCCAGATCTACGTTGCCGGCATCAATTGGATCTTGATGATTGCGTCCGTCGCCCTGGTGTTCTCTTTTCGATCATCGAGCAATCTGGCTGCCGCATATGGCGTTGGGGTTGCGAGCATGATGGTGATCACGACCATCCTGCTATACGTGATCATGCGAGACCGCTGGGAATGGTCGAACGTCAAGGCCGTCAGCCTCACGCTCATCTTTCTTGCATTCGATGTGCTGTTCTTCGGTGCCAACGTGACCAAGATTCCGGCCGGCGGCTGGTTTCCGCTAGCTGTCGGGGTATTTGGGTTCACGCTGATGACAACGTGGAAGCGGGGACGCACATTGCTGACCGCGAGACTCGAGCGGTCGGAGCTGCCCATCCAGCGCTTCATCGAGTCCATCATCGAGAATCCCCAACAACGGGTCAGCGGAACCGGGGTCTACCTGCATCCTGTAGCGGGTGCCACTCCCCCGACTCTGCTCACGAATCTGCGACACCATGAAGTTCTCCACGAGCGAATCGTGCTGGTGGCCCTGGAAGTGAGCAATCGACCCCGCCTGCCTGAGGCGAGGAGATCCGAATTGACCCGTCTCGGCGAAGGCTTTTTCCAGGTTGTTCTGAGATACGGATTCATGGAACGCGCCCACGTCCCCGACGATCTGCACAACATTGTTTCACGCCACTTCAGCTTCGAAGAAACCCACGCCACATACTTCATCGGAAAAGAAACCGTGCTGCCGAGCGCGGTGCCCGGCATGAAACTGTGGCGAGAACATCTCTATGCATTCATGCATCGCAACGCGGCAAGCGCTGCACTGTCTTTTGGACTGCCGCCGGAGCGAGTCGTCGAGGTCGGCATTCAGGTGCCGATCTAGGACTACACCGCCACCCGGTTGCGTCCCCGCATGAGTATCAGCAGCGCGGCCAATGGAATCAGCGACATCGCCGCACCGGTCAACGAGAGAGTGGCGAACGACGTTGCATTGACGATGATGCCCGATGTCAATGCCCCCAGGCCGCCACTGATCCAGGTAGCCGAGTCGGCAATCCCCTGCAGGCCCAACCGATCTTCCAAGGCGAGACCCGACTGAAGGACCGTCGACGATGACACGTATCCGAAGTTCCAACCCAGGCCGAGGAGGAACAATCCCGGCAGGAGTACCGGTAGCTCGGCGTTGACTGCCTGGGCCGCCATGAACGAAGACCCGAGCAACATCACCGATCCGCCTGCGAGCACCCATCTCGATCCGAACGTGTCCACCAGCCAACCCGTGAGAGGTGCGAAAGCGAACATACCGGCCGTGTGTGCGGTCATCACCCATCCGACATCGTTCAGGTCATAGCCGTTGCCGTCCAGGTGGATAGGAGTCATGGTCATGATGAACACCATGACGAATTGGCTGACCACGAGACCCGCCAGACCGAGCCACACCGTGTCCTTTCGCAATAACGTAGCAAGCTTGGTTTTCTCCACGAATGCGTCTCCCCCGGTGTCGAGGGCCAGCGCCATGGGGTCGGGCCGCAGCCACATCCAGAATGCGATCGCGGCCAAGAACAGGCCGATGGCCATCAGGACCATGGGTCCCAGCAATGCTTCTTGGCCCCGCTCCGCGGCGAATTCCCCGGCAGGTGAGATGAGTCGGGGACCGAGAACAGCGCCGATGGTCCCCGCCCACACAATCGTGGAGATCGCTGTTCCCCGTCTTTGTTCCGAGCGCATGTCCGCAGCAGCGAAACGAGCCAGCTGGCTGACTGACCTCCCGAAGCCGACAAGCAGGAACCCAACCATCAGAACTGCGAGCGACTGCATGACGATCGACGAGGCGGCTACGACGCCGCCCAGCGCCGCCACGAGGTAGCCACCGATGAATGTGGCACGACGACCACGCGTCTTGCTCAGTCTGGTCAAGACTGTCGCGCCCAGCGCCGCGCCAAGGGTTCCGATCGATCCGGGGAAACCGGCAAACGTGTCCTCGCCGGTGAGGTCGCGAGCGACGAGAGAGGCAACGGTGATTCCCGCTATATAGGCGATCGAGACCATGGCGTTGCCGCCGAACATCGTCCAAATCGATCGATTACGCGCCGACTCCAAGTCGACTGCGGTGACGCTCATCCGGCCAGCCTATCCAGAGCTCCGAAACACCGAATATTCATCGGGCTTGTATGCTCAAACCACTACCGGCCGACAGCAGGGAGACCGTATGGCTGAAGAATTCGGAGCCAAAGACACCATCGCTACGCCCCTTGGTGAACGCACGATCTATCGCATCTCCTCCCTCGCCGACCAGGGCGACATTGCCCGTATTCCCTACTCGATCAAGGTGCTCCTAGAGGCGGCCCTGCGTACCCACGACGGGCACGCCATCACCGATAGAGACGCCCTGGCGTTGGCCGCATACGACGCGACCAAGGTGGGAGAAACCGAGATCGCATTTGTTCCGGGGAGGGTGGTTCTCCAGGACTTCACCGGAGTACCCGCAGTCGTAGACCTCGCGGCTATGCGATCGGCCATCGTTCGGATGACAGGCGACCCGGAGGCGGCCCAAAAGGTCAACCCGCAGGCGCCGGTCGACCTCGTCATCGACCACTCCGTTCAAGTTGATGCGTTCAATTCCGGAATGGCCCTCCAGATCAACTCCCGAATGGAGTTCGAACGAAATCGAGAACGATACGAGTTTCTGAAATGGGGCCAGTCCGCGTTTGAGAATTTCCGCGTCGTACCACCCGCAACCGGCATTGTCCACCAGGTGAATCTCGAATACCTGGCAAAAGTCGTCTGGGACGACGGCGCCAATCTGTACCCGGATAGCCTGGTCGGCACAGACAGCCATACAACGATGATCAACGGTCTCGGCGTCGTCGGGTGGGGTGTCGGCGGGATCGAGGCCGAAGCCGTAATGGTGGGGCAGCCGATCTACATGCTGCTGCCCGAAGTCGTCGGGTTCAAACTCACCGGGTCGCTGGCGGAAGGTTCAACCGCCACCGATGTCGTGCTTCGCGTCACCGAAATGCTTCGCCAACACGGCGTCGTCTCCAAGTTCGTGGAGTTCTATGGCCCCGGTTTGGCCGACATGCCGCTCGCCAACCGTGCAACGATCGCGAATATGGCTCCCGAATATGGCGCGACGATCGGCTTCTTCCCGGTTGATGAACAAACCACCAAATACCTCCGCCTCACCGGACGCGACGAGGCGCTCGTCGAGACCGTAGAGATGTATTACCGGGAGCAGGGATTGTGGCGTGACGACACCGCAGACATCCTGTACTCGTCGGCTCTCGAACTGGATCTGTCATCGGTCGAACCGTCGCTCGCCGGACCTAAGCGACCGCAGGACCGAATAACTCTTTCCAACATGAAGACCCAGTGGGAACACGACATCGTCGAGACCTTTGGAAAAGAGACGACCGAGTCGGTTTCCACGACGTATGACGATCAAACCTTCGATCTCGAGCACGGCGATGTCGTCATCGCCGCGATCACCAGCTGCACCAACACGTCCAACCCTGCTGTGATGGTCGGGGCCGGGCTCGTTGCCCGCAAAGCCCGCGAGCGAGGCCTGACCCGCCAACCGTGGGTCAAGACATCGCTTGCCCCTGGCTCCAAGGTCGTCACCGAATACCTCGACGCGGCCGGTCTCACAGCTGACCTGGAGGCCTGCGGCTTCTACCTGGTCGGATACGGATGCACCACGTGCATCGGTAACTCCGGCCCACTTCCCGATGCCATTTCCGCAGCGATCAACACGCACGATCTCGTCGCCACTTCCGTGTTGTCGGGCAATCGCAACTTCGAAGGGCGGATATCGCAGGATGTCAAAGCCAACTATCTGGCTTCCCCCCCGTTGGTGGTCGCGTATGCCCTGGCCGGGACCGTGGATATTGATCTGACAACCGAGCCAATCGGACAGGACCCGTCCGGTCAAGATGTATACCTGGCTGACCTATGGCCAACCCAGAGCGAAATCGACGACATCGTCGCCTCGACCGTCACGACGGATCAGTTTTCAACGGAGTACGCATCCGTATTCGAAGGCTCGGAAGAATGGCAAGCGATCGAGACCACGGGTGAAGCTCTCTACGACTGGGATCCGTCGAGCACCTACGTTCAGGAACCACCCTTTTTCGATGGTTTGACCCTCGACGTCAAGCCGATCACGCCCATTCACAATGCGAGGGTGCTTGCCAAGCTCGGGGATTCGATCACGACCGACCATATCAGCCCGGCGGGATCGATCGCGCACAACTCACCGGCGGCTGAATACTTGACGGAGCACGGCGTCGAACCAGCGATGTTCAACTCGTACGGTTCGCGGCGCGGCAACGACCGGGTCATGACGAGAGGCACGTTCGCGAACATCCGGGTCAAGAACCACCTCGCACCGGGGACGGAAGGGGGCTACACGACGGATTTCACAACCGGCCAAGTGGAGACCATCTTCGATGCCGGTATGAACTACCGGGCGGCCGGCATTCCAACCATTGTGCTGGGGGGCAAGGACTACGGGATGGGATCGTCGCGAGACTGGGCTGCCAAAGGCACATTGTTGCTAGGAGCCAAGGCCGTCATCGCCGAAAGCTTCGAGAGAATCCACCGATCAAACCTGATTGGCATGGGTGTGCTTCCTCTCACCTTTAAAGAGGGAGAGAGCGCTGGGAGCCTGGGGTTGGACGGCCGCGAAGTGTTCTCCATCCTCGTTGATGACCACGTGGAACCCAGATCGGACATCGAGGTGAAGGTCG
>JAHEJY010000103.1 GCA_024638625.1 Actinomycetes bacterium | reverse complement strand
CGCAATGCTTCGAGGCGAGGGTGTAGCCGATTTCGGCGGATCGCATGTCCCAGGTCATGTGGACAGCCAGGTCACCGATCGCCTCATCGGTGTCCGGATCGACGATGGCAACCATCCACCATTTTTCGTTCTGTGGACCCTCCATGCCCGCAGCCCCCGCGACCAGCTCTTCGGCTCGCTCGATGGGGAACGGAACGTCCCAGTTCTGGTGGCGGGCAACAGCCGGTTCGCTCCGACGCTGCGCCAGCGGCACTGCATCGTCGAGCCGAACCGCCCGAAGGAGCAGCCGGTCAGTCCAAAGCGGTGCAAAACTCATTCTCAGTCGAGATTCAAGCCCGGTTGGGGAACAATGTCGATCTCCATTCCACGGCACGTTGGCACGGATAGACGAGTTTTTGTTTAGGTCCACCACTTGTTGTATGATAAAGCCACTATCAGCGCTGAAATCCGTTCCGCGCGTCACTGAGGAGAAATATGAAGAAGAGGCTTTTGCGAGGCATCGCACTCGCAATGTTGCTGACCGCCTTGACGGCGGCTCCGTCGTTTGCCCATATAAACGGCAAGGCACTTGGCAACAACCAGGATCGACAGGGTGGGGCCCCGTTTGCAGGGTTCGTCGGCCCGGTGGAAGGATTCCTCGCTGGTACCGGCGCCGGTTCGGAGGCGTACGTCCGAGCACATAGTGGCATGGAATGCGGAGCGCTCCGCAGTCCAAATATCGACGCCCTGGGGCCGATTGCGAACGGTGGAGCAGGTTTCGACGACCGCTTCATCTGTCCTTCTGCTCCCTAGCCGACCCTCATCGAACAACATGCCCCCGGTGAACTCCGGGGGCATGTTTGTTCCTCACGTCCCCTCGTCCGAAGAGAGATGATGAGCTCTGTCTGTGATCCGTAGCCAATAGGGTTTCCAGATGGAGCCGACTCACCGCACTCGCGTCAAGCGACTTCACGAGCGCGGCGCGTACGATCTGGCCACGATCGAGGCGATCCTCGATGAGGCGTTGATCTGCCACGTCGGGTTCGTCCACGAGGACCAGCCGTACGTGATCCCGACCATCCATGCCCGCCTCGGCGACAACCTCTATCTGCACGGCTCCCCTGCGAGCCGGATGCTTCGCTCGATTCGCGACCAACCGATCTGTGTCACTGTCACCCTGCTCGATGGACTGGTGTTGGCGCGATCACATTTTCATTCGTCGATGAATTACCGCTCGGTCGTGGCACTGGGCACGGGCCGCGAGGTGACAGACCCGGAAGAAAAGATGACAGCGTTCGAAGCGGTTGTAGAACACGTGGCTCGCGGCCAATGGGACACCGCTCGGCGTCCGACCGAAAAAGAGCTGAAGGCGACGTCGATCATTGCCATGGAGCTCTCCGAGGCGTCGGCCAAGATTCGCACCGGTGACCCGGAAGACGACGAAGAGGATTATGAGCTCGAGGTTTGGGCCGGCGTGATCCCCGTCACCATCGGATTTGGGTCACCCCTGGACGACAGTCGCCTCTCACCTGGCATCGAACCGCCAACACACGCCACCAGCTACCGGCGCTGAGCACATCACTGTTCAGCCTTTCCGGGTATTTCTTGCCGAAAAACCAGCCAAGTCGGACCTTTGTCGCGGACCTTCGCCCCTAGAACTTTGCCGACGGCACGGTATCGTTGAGATCGCAGCTAAGCAGCTCAATAGGCACCACCCCAGTAGAGGTGCCGCCCACAAGGAGGTCAGATGACGGTCGAACCGGGTGTTTCGAACATTTCCGAAGTGGAACAAATGGAACAGAGGGATGGCTTTTACCGAAATGTGATCGCAGCCGTCGACGGCTCCGAAATCTCGGTCCAGGTGCTGCGCGCAGCGGCGACCATCGCCCAGGCCGTAGACGCAGAAATCACGCTACTCACCGCTGGTTCGGCCGGGGTAGACCTACCTCACGTAGCCGCAGCCGTTGAAACCGCAAACCTCGCCAAGCCGCTCGATGTCGAATTCGTCGGCATCGATGAAAAGCATCCATCGACTGCGGATGCGATCCTCGGATATGCGGCCGGCGTCGAGGACGGAATCATCTTTATGGGATCGCATGGCAGATCGGGATTGTTGACGGTCTTGCTGGGCTCGGTATCGGGAGAAATCGTCGAGAAATCGCGCCGTCCGGTGGTGATGCTCGGCCCCAAGTCTCGTACCAGCGACAAGTACACGCGGATCATTGCCTGCGTCGATGGTTCAGAGTTCGCCCTCAACATCGTCAGCGAAGCCGTAGCCTGGGCCAAGGCATTGGGCGTCCCACTCTGGCTCATCGAGGTAGTCGATCCGGAGCCCAATCTGGGTGGGATCGAGACCAACTATGTGCATAACGTGGCACATCAGATGAAGGACAACGGTGTAGATCTGGAGTGGGATGTCCTCCATGCAAAGGATCCGGCTAAGGCAATCCTCGACTGGATTGGCGACGACGCAGGGACCATCCTCGCTCTCGCCACGCACGGGCGGACCGGACTCAGACGGGTCTTACTAGGCAGCGTGGTTGCCGATGTCATACACGGTGCCCGCGGTCCCGTCATCACCTGCGTTCCGGGCGAGTAGTGGCTATGCAACAGCCAATAATCGAACATGCTTCCGTCGGGCTTGGTCTCGACCCCGAAGTCTTCGACCGGTTGATCCGGGATAAGAGCACGCCAAAGACGACCCTTCTGATGCCGCCCCGGGCTCCTGGCCGGCCGGTCGCCGAGGACGAAACCCGGCTGAGGAGTCTGATCAATACCGCGATTCGCACGCTCGTCGAAACTGGTCTGGATGAGCGATCAGCCAAACAACGTTTTGACGGATTGCTCAACAACGTCGACCACAGCGGAGCGGAGTCAACCAGCTCCAGGGCGATCTTTGTCTCGGACGAGCAGCGAACATTGATCACCATCCCGCTCGACCTCGGAGAAAGGGTCGTGTCGGGCGACAATTTCTTATTGACGCCGATCGCACCCCTGGTGAAGCCTGGCCGCTTTGTCATCGTTGCTTTGACCCGCGGCGGGGTGGATGCGGCACTCGCAACCGTGTTCGGTTACGAATCACTCGATCTGCCAGGCGCCCCCTCCGGACTGGCTGAGGTAACCCAATACTCGGACATCGACCGCCAGCTGCAATCGCATTCGGTGGGCGGCGGGCAGGCTTTCCACGGCCACGGCGGCACGGAAAACAAAGACTCTGAAGATCTGCATCGATATGCGCGCATGGTCGAGGCGGCCGTCGAAAAGGCGGTTGGCGACAGCATCCGCAACCATGCGGTGCTGGGTCCTGCCGATCTCGTCTCTGAATACCGCAAGGCCGTTTCGAGTTCTGCGATCGACATCCACGCCATTTCGACCAATCCTTCCTCGGTGGGCATCACGGAGATGCACCGGCGGGCAGTACCCGTGGTCGGCGACAGCGTGAATCGTGCGCGACTCGCGATGGACCTGTACAACCGGGTGGCCGGGAGCGACAAGTGTGTACGCGACCTCGCGACAGTCGTTGAAGCTGCCGGTCAGGGCAAGATTCAGGCGCTGCTGATCAGTGACAGCTGGTTGAGAGACAACAACCCTGATCAGATCGAAGCGGCGGCTGTCGACACGTGGCGCAATGGTGGAGAAGTACACCGAACCGACGACATCGACGGCGGTGCGGCAATACTCAGGTATTAGCCACTTTCAGCGATCAACGACGTAGCCCGGTCAGCTCAATTTCGAGTGGCCAGGGGTTGGCAGTGCAGCCCCCGAGATTGATGGTCTGTTGCATCATCACCGGTGCCGGGCTACCGGCGACGCTGCCGCAGCCGACATGCCCGTGCCCGATTGCGTGACCAACCTCATGATTGATCACCATTTCCCGGTATTCGGATAGCACAGGAACCGTCCTCGAGCCGTTGAGCCATCGAGAGGTATTGATCATGGTGTGTGTGCCGTTGAAACACGAATACACGCCGCCGGTGCGCAGCGGTGCGCAACGCCGGTCTACCGTGGCCGGTGATGCAAGCGCAATGCGGAAATCGGCCCCACTGGTGACTTGCTCGAACCTGATCTCCGGATCACGTTGCCACCCCCGCTCATCCTGGAGGATGCCGGCGACGACCATCGAAAAGCAGGTCGGGTCAAACCCGATACCCTCCTCCACCGCAACCGAATATGTCACGGTTCCGGGCGGACTCGTCGTGACCACAGGTGCCGGAATGAGTCGTCCAGTTGGTGCGAATACCCCCTCTGGACCGAAGCAGGAATCGGTTGCATCGAAAAATGGTGGCGGCGGATCGTCTTTTCCGGGGAGGTCACCAAACGAACCTGCTACCGGCCTCAAACTGCGGTTTCCGTACTCAACGGTCCCGTCAGCAATCCCAAACGTATTGGAATGGCGGAGGTAGATGGTTATGTCACCTGGCCGATAAACCCCCACGGTGTCGCCACCAATGCCCAACCAGTTTCCGGCGAATACGAGGTCATCGGGATTGCCGTATACGAATTCGGCATTGGCGAACCCGGTGTCGTGGATGGTTCGCATGTAGACGAGTCCGGTGGATTCGCGATGAAGCCCGAGATCGGTCCGCAAATCATTATTGAAATCTCCCGCAAAAGGCTCGTCGCCGGGGACACCGAAGTAATACCCACGGGTCTCCGTCACGAATCCGGGGCCGGCCGAGTGTCCGATGCGCATGTATCCACGCCGGGTGTCGTAAACCGCCACCTCGTCGCAGAGGTCATCGCCGACGAAATCTCCAACCAGCATCCGATCACCCCCGGGGAATCGACCTTCCGTGTCGATCTGACCGTCGAGGTTGTTGTCGACAAAGAAGCGGCCGGTCGAGGCGTCGAACACACCAAGTCCGTCACGGCCATCACAGTCGAAGTCTCCGGCAATCGGATCTCCGACGATGTCGAGCATCACTCGTGTGGTATCACCGTCGTCGTTTATATAGAAGACACCTGACCTATCGTCGTACAGCGCGACGAGATCCGGCAGCGTGGCCTCTCCTTCACCGACCGGCACAGCCAGTTGCTTGGCGCCTGTTTCCGTGCCGACCACATCAGACACTGAGTCGAGTTCGGCAACAATGAGGAGGAGGGCGCCGAGGAAAGCACCTGCAAGTATTCGAGATCGCACATGACGACGCTACGACGCGATGGGCTGGGGGTCAATACATTGAGGCTCCGGGGGGGAGACTCGAACTCCCAACCAACGGATTAACAGTCCGCTGCTCTGCCGATTGAGCTACCCCGGAAGGCGGGGAATCGTACCATTGTCCTCGCGCGAGGTGGCACAATACGTGTGTCATGCTATCGACGACATAAGGAAGCGGATGAAGCGACTCATCACACTCGCCATCGGCGGCGCCATCACAGCATTTGTTTGGGACGAGGAGCGACGAACACGCCTCATGGAGAAAGCGGCCGCCATCGCCAGGATCGCCAGCGAGCGCTTCAAGTCAATCTCCTAGGAACCCCTCCAGTTCCTTGGCGGCAGCCGGCATGCGTAGCTTGAGTAAGGCTTTGGTTTCGAGCTGGCGCACGCGCTCCCGGGTGACCCCGAACGCTTTCCCAACCTCTTCGAGTGTTTTGACTTTGCCGTCCTCCAGGCCAAACCTCATCACCAACACCTGCCGCTCGCGTTCATTGAGGGATTCGAGTGCCAGCGACAGGTCTTCTTGCAGCATGCGAAATGAAGCTGCCTTCACCGGTCGGTCAGCCCCGCGGTCTTCGACGAAGTCGCCGAGCGTCATCGATTCGTCATCCCCCAGCGGAGTTTCCAACGACAACGGATCCTGGGCGATTTGGCGCAACTCCATCACGCGATACGGTTCGAGGTCCATCTCCGCCGCGATTTCGTCGTCCGTGGGCTCACGCCCCAGGTCCTGCGACAGAGCCCTCTGGGTTCGAATCAGTCGGTAGAGCGTCTCACCGATGTGGACCGGCACCCGGATGGTTCGAGATTGGTCGGCGATGGCGCGAGTGACTCCCTGGCGAATCCACCAGGTGGCATAGGTCGAGAACCGGAATCCTTTGCGATAATCGAACTTCTCGACCGCCCGCATGAGGCCCATGTTTCCTTCCTGGAACAGGTCGAGCAACGCCATGCCACGCCCGACGTATTTCTTGGCGATCTTGACGACGAGGCGCAGATTGGCTTCAACCAACCGTTCTTCAGCACGCAAGCCGTTGCGGACCGCCCGCTCGATGATCACTTTCTCATCGCGGCTCAGATCTTCCTCCGCCAAACGAGTCTTTGCCTTCTCCCCCGCCTCGCGAGCCATGGCCAGCTCTACCTCTTGTTGTGGGCTGAGGAGCGGAACCCGGCCGATCTCACGTAGATACATCCGCACCGGATCCGACACGGAAGCCGCTTCGTCCGGAAAGTTGAACTCGTCCCACACATCGGGACCATCCTCTTCGATCCGGATACGCGCCTTCTTCAGCCGGTCGAAAACGACATCGAACGCATCTGCCGGGGCTTCGGCGTCCTCGAGTTCCTGCTGGACCTCAGCCATCGTCAGGAATCCTCGTTGCTTTCCCCGGTCTATCAGGAGATGGACGACTCGATCGATCGGTATCGATGTCCGGGCCAGATCGACGACGACGCCGTTGTCGTCGACCCCGGTCCATACCGCAGCTGTCGTCGCGTCGGCACCACCAAGGGATGGTTCGTCGGCGCTCGAGGCGTCCGTGATCGCATCCGGCTGCGAAGCGGGGTCGTCGGAAGTCGGGGGTGGTGGATTCATCGAATCGTTCATATCGGCTTTCCCCCTCAGCTCTGGTCGCGGAGCTCTTGTTTCTCCCTTTCTAACGCTAACAAGGCCTTGAACTGCTGTGAATAGACCTCTGGTTGACCGTCGGGATCGATTCGATTGAGAGAAGCCCGGGCGGCAGACAGCCGGTCGTCCAAATCGAACAGTCGCAACCGATTCAAGAGGTCGGCCGCATCTGCAAGTGGCCGCCGTTCCATCGCCAGACCCCGCAGGAATCGCGAACGTTCGTCTTCGCCATCACCAATCACGGCGCCCAAGTCCGGTTTCGCATGCTCGCCGAGCGTCTCGATGCGGGGACGAAGGTAGGCATAGGCCTCACGCAATAGTTCGGTGGCGAACAGGTTCGATGCGTCGGTTGCGCGTATCAGTGGATCGTTTGCCATGAGCAGGCGGAGTAACCCCGCCTCGGCTTTGGAACGGCCGGACTTGAGTTCGAGCGATGATGCCTTACCGTTGTTGTCCGGGTCGGCTTCTTTCGATCTCTTCGAGGCCCTCCCAACTGCTCGGACCGCATCCATCACGACCGAAAGATCGACGCCGGTTCTCCGGGATACCAGAACGGCGTATTCGTGGCGAACAACCTGATCCGGATGCCTCGCGATGATCTCGGCACTTCGACGGATCGCCCGGCCCCGCGCCTCGGGTTCCTCCAAATGATGACCAGCGAGCTCACGATCGAGACGGAATTGGATCAGCGGTATCGATTTGTCTATGGCAAGTTGCACTTCGTCGATCCTGCCTGCTTGGACGAGGTCGGCTGGATCACCGCCGCCGGGCATCAACGCCATTCGCAAATCGAGGTTTACCGGGTTGTCGAGTTCGAAACCACGCAGGGCCGCTCCGGTGCCGGCTTCATCGGCGTCGAACGCAAGAACAACCCTTTCGGTAAAACGCCGGAGAAGCTCCAGGTGTCGCTCGCCGAACGCTGTTCCACACGTGGCGACCGCAATCGGCCGGTCGGCCGCGTGCATGGCGATTACGTCGGTATAACCCTCTACGATGACCGCTTCACCTGATCGTACGATCTCGGATTTCGCCCAGTTCAACCCATACAGCAAACGGGATTTCTGATATACGGGGCTCTCTGATGAATTGAGGTACTTCGGGCCGTCTCCATCGAGCAACCGCGCCCCGAACCCGACGGCGTCGCCTCGTACATCGAAGATCGGAAACATCACGCGACCCCGGAAGCGATCGATCAGGCGTCCCTGACGGCTCTTCATCCCAAGGCTGGCAGCAACCATGACCGGCTCCTTCACCCCTTGCTTGGAAAGATGCGAGACCAGAGCGCTCGGACTGGCAGGGCTGAACCCAAGCCCGAATTCCTCGACAACGTCGAGGTCGTAGCCACGGCTGCGAAGGTACGAGCGCGCCGAACCGGCATCGGGACCACGCTTGAGCCGTTCGTGATAGAACGTGACCGAAGAAGCGATCGCTTCGAGAATGGCCTCCCGTTCGCTCCGGCGTTGCTTGTCTTTGGGATCGAGCTTGAGTGCGATCCCGGCGCGACGTGCGAGCAACTCGAGCGCTTCGGTGAAGTTCAGGCTCTGGGAGGTTTGGACAAACTTGAAGACGTCTCCGGACTCGCTGCAACCAAAGCAGTTGTAGAGGCCTTTCACGCCATCCACCGACATCGACGCAGTTTTTTCGCCGTGGAACGGACAGACGGCCATCGACGATCGCCCGGTCCGTCGGATCTTCGTGACCTCGCCCACCAGCTCTACCAGGTCGGTTGCTGCCCGCACACGCTCTATATCGTCACGTGCATAACCCATGGCCGCGAGTGTACCTGTTCGTCGAAAGCGGCCTTTTTTGGCGGCAGTTTTGTACCGATGGCATACGCAGAGCCATTGAGCCCCTTAGCGTCTTTGTCTAGTGGCGATCTCCCACGGATAGCTCCACCGCGAGACCGACGCTCTGAGGGCCCTAGTCCTCCGAGGCCTCGACGTCCGGCCGCAAAGGCGGTAGCTCCCCCGTGTCGCGAGCACGGCCTGCGTAGATGACCCTGCTAGGCACGGTCGCTTCAAGCAACGGAGCGTCTAGCCGCCGTCAAGCAAGCGCGTCCAGGATGAGTTCGATGTCGTCGATTGTCGTAGCCGGGTTGACGATGGCAA
>JAHEJY010000102.1 GCA_024638625.1 Actinomycetes bacterium | reverse complement strand
AGGTGGGGATGAGGTGATACCAGGTGCGGCCCCTGGCGAGTGAAACCTCCGTTCCGGTGTCGTCCATGAGCGTGAACCATTCGGATTCGTTGTCGCGAACCCATGTTGCCTCGACCACCACTCCATCACGGAACACTGTTGCGTCACCTTCGCCTGTGACCCGGAAATCCGGCACCTTCTGTCCGGCAGAGTCCCGTCGACCCGTGTTGAGTTCCACCACCCACAAGAGAACCACGGTATCCGCGGTGAGTTGTTGCTCCAATGCATCCAGGTGTGGCGCCTGGGCACTCCGATTCGAGAATGTCGTATTCTGCGAACGGAAGTAGACGCCCTCCTCGTATTCCCATGCAACTCGATGAATCCCTGATTGATTCACGGTTATCGACGTGGCCTCTTCTCCCTCGGGGGACTCATCCGAGAACGTCAGCAACGACGGGGCCTCACCGTCCCAGCCCCGGTCAGGAAACTCAGACGTGTCGAACATCACCGAATAAAGGTATGGTCGCCCGTCCTGACGCGAATAGCCATACCGCACGGTGTCCATACTCTCTTCTGCCGCCACTGCCTGAACCGCGTTGCGAACCGATCCCTGGCCACCGGAGCTCACGACCCTGGCATCCCAGGGAGCGATCAGCTTCGGATCGACTTCTCGCAGTGATCGGAGCGGTCCAACCACGTCCGGATACTCGGTTTGAAAGAACGCGAGAAAGCGAGGGACCCCTCCCTCGACGTTCACTTCGACGATCATTTCAGCCGCACCCAGCCCTTCCTGCGGTCGGCCCTTGGTTGCGTTCGAATACTTGGCTATGAGGATTTGATGGTCCGAGATTTCTGCATCGACGCCCGTCAGTGGCCGGGGGGTTGGTGGCAGCGTGGTCGTGGTAGTTGTCGTAGTTGTGGTCGTGGTCGTGGTCGTGGTCGTGGTGGTCGCCGGGAGGCTGGCTACGGGCGTACTGGTCGTCTCGGTGGTGGAGCCGCCCGAGCATGCTGAGGCAAACACAATGAGGGCTGCGAACGCAATCGCCTTCGCATATCGGTTCTTGTTCAACGGTGTCTCCTTGCAGCGGCGAAGGCTACGACAGAATTCGCGATCTAGCTACCGGTATGTTCGACCGCATCGCGGTACGCCTTGAGGTACGAGTTGAGCACGGTGGAGCGGTCATACGACATGACCATTCGATCTGCCGCCTTCGTGAGCCGCGCTTGTTCGAGCGGGCTATCGAGAAGCGCAACGACTCCGTCGGCGAGGGCTCTCGCATCTCCTGGCTCGACGAAACGGGCCGCACCCCCCGCAACTTTGACAAACGCATCGAGCCGGCTCGCCACCACAGCACACCCGGACGCCATGGCCTCGACGAGCACGATCCCGAAGCTCTCGCCCCCGAGATTGGGAGCAACGAGAATCGACGACTCGGCCAGCACCTGGCGCTTGACCGACTCTGGAACAACGCCCAAAAAGCGAACTCCGGACCGATGGGCACGTTCGGTACCGACCACCGTCAGGACCGCCGCCGGATGACGGTTGAGAACCAGCGGCCAAGCCTCGAGCAAGACATCAAGACCTTTGCGCGGATCATCGCGGCCCACAAATACGACCGAAAATTCCACATTCCGCCTCGAATATGCCGCTGTATCGATGCCGTTGGGAATGACCCTCGGATCGAGGCCGGACAGCCGGAGCGGGGACGCGGCCGCATCTGAAACCGCGGTCAAGACGTCGACTCGCCGGAATATCCGCCGGATCAGCGGACCTGCCCGGTCATACATGAGCCGGACGACCGGCGACGGTGAGGCATGCACCGTGGCCACCAGGGGTTGGCTTTTCAACCCGGCCCAACCCGCTAAAGGCATGAGCGGTTCGTGCACGTGAATCACATCGGCTCCTGTTGTGGCTTCTTCTATCTGTCGCGAAACGAGCGGGTTGAGACTTATCGGACTGACAGCCTTGTTTCCGGGGACGTTGACGGAAGATCCCAGGTGCACCGTTCCGTCGGGTCCGCCGGTGCGGCCAGGTGCTATGAGTGTGGCGTCGTGTTCGGCATCGCGTAACCACTCGACGAGCTGAATCGCCTGATGCTGAACACCTCCGAACTTGTCGACTGCATAGGGGCAGATGACCGAGATGTTCATCGCCGATCCGATGGCCAGTTGGGTTGGAGCATGTGCCACTGTTCGGGCGCTACGCGAATGATGGTCTCGAAGGCGTGGGCCATCTTCTGGGTTCGCTCTTTCAATCGATCGGCGGACGTCGAACCATTGGGCTCGGGCAGCGCCGGGTACACGACGAGATGGTGGCCCCGCCCCCGGAAATACACGCCGACTGGGACAATGGGCGCTCCCGTGCGCTCGGCCAGAAGCCCCGGACCGAGCGGCAACGTCGTTTCCTCACCAAAAAACACAACTTTCACGCCTCGGCCCGACAGGTCTCGATCGGACGGGAGCGCGAGGGTTCCGCCGTCCCGCAACCGTTCGGCTAGCACCGATGTCACCCCTTTTCGGGCAATGACGATCTCGATGTCGTGGGCTGCCCGCGCCTTGATGAACCATTCCCTGATGTATCGATTGGGCAAATTCTCCGCCACCGCCAACACGGGTACGTCTTGGCGCACCGCCTCTAATCCTGCAACTTCCCAATTACCGGTATGGGGAAGAACCAGGATGATGCCTTTGCCAAGTGCTTTGGGGCCGTCGAGATTCTCCTGACCCTCGATCGTCATGTGGTCGACAAACGGGGCGACTTCTCCGGGCCGGGCCCAGAACAGCTCGGCGTAATACCGTCCGTACGACGCGAATATCTCCCGAACATCCCGGGGCCGAGCCTGTCGCCCGGTCACCCGTTCAAAATGACGGGCCGCCATGGCGGACCTATCGGCGAGCATCCTCGACGCGGCTGCCCCCACGAAACTGCCAAAGCGCTGCGCCAACGGAAGAGGCAATAATCCGAACACGGTTCCTGCGATGCGAAACGCACCGTAGGTGGCGATCTCGATTAGTCGCCGAGCTGTACCCAAGTGTTCCGAAACCGCTGCAGGACGGTGAGTCCGGTCATGACAACCAGCAGCCATAGCGAGAACTCGAAGATGCCGAGGTCGACTCCCAGGAACAAGGTGAATGGTTGAAATCCCAATCCTTCTAGCCCGAGACCCAATAGAACAAGAATCAGCCGTTCAGCCCGCCCCATTAGGCCCCCCTTGCCCTCAGCCCCTGCCGCCTCAGCCCTCGCCCGGATAAAAGGAATGACGAGCGAGAAACCGATACCAAGGACGATCAAGGCGGCGGCCCGGGGCTGGCCGTTTTCAGCCATATAGAAACCGATGCCGCAGAACAGAGCGATTTCACCAAGCCGATCGGTAACCGTGTCCAGCAAAGCGCCTCGGTCGGATGCTTTACCTGACTCGCGTGCGACCGAACCATCAATCACGTCGAGGATCGCTCCGGCGGCCGACAGCCAAACTCCGGAGAGGAGGTAGCCACGAGCAATCAGCACGGCGCCGGCAATCATGCCCAAGAATCCCGTGGCCGTCAGAACGCCGGGGGAAACACCCAACCTGACGAATCCTCTGGCGACGGGCACCAGAATCCATTGCAGGGGTTCGCGGGCTTTTACGTCAAGCACGCGCGATACGGTCAAAGGAAATAGATACGAACTCCGTCACCATTCGGCAAGCATAGAGGCTGTTGTGCTGCCGGTACTACAAGATTCCGTGGCCGTTAAAGTAGGCACGTTGCCCATACGAAGGAGCAAGGTGTCGGACAAGGCCGAACTTAGCGTCGGAGACTCTGTCACGCAGTGGCCAATTCAGGAATCGACAATTGGGAACAGCGGCATCGACATAAGCACCCTGCGCGCCGATACGGGATTCGTCACCCTCGATTACGGCTTCGGCAACACGGCATCCTGCGAGAGTGCGATTACCTACATCGATGGCGAAGCCGGTGCCCTCAGATACCGCGGTTACGGCATCCAGGATCTGGCCAGAAACGCCACATTTCTCGAGGTCGCCTATTTGTTGATCAACGGTGAACTGCCAACGACCGAACAACTGACCAAGTATCGCAATGAGATCACGATGCACACGCTCCTCAATGAGGAGATGAAGCGGCTCTTCGATGCTTTTCCGCGCGCCGCCCACCCAATGGGCATACTTTCGGCGGCAACCTCGGCCATGTCGACGTTCTACGAGAATTATCACAACCCTTCCGATCCGGAACAGGTCTCGGAGTCATCGATTCGACTCATCGCCAAGCTGCCGACGGTGGCGTCGTTCGCTTATAAGAAATCGATTGGTCAGCCCTATATCTATCCCCGCAACGACCTCGAGTATTCAGCCAATTTCTTACACATGATGTTCGCCCTTCCCACCTACGAGTACGAAGTCGATCCTGCGGTTGCGCGCGCACTCGACGCGCTGCTGATCCTTCACGCCGACCACGGTCAAAACTGTTCGACGGCGACGGTCCGCATGGCTGGTTCGTCGGAAGCCAACATGTTTGCGTCGGTATCGAGTGGCATGAACGCCCTATGGGGCCCACTCCACGGAGGCGCCAACCAGGCTGTCATCGAAATGCTTTCGAACATCAAAGAAGATGGTGGGGACTATAAAAAGTACGTGGCCAAGGCCAAGGACAAGAACGATCCCTTCCGCCTGATGGGCTTCGGCCACCGCGTCTACAAGAACTTCGATCCGCGCGCCAATGTGCTGAAAGACTTCGCCAAGGATGTCCTCGAGGCGATGGGCCGCGACGACCAACTGCTCGACATCGCTGCAGGTTTGGAACAGGTTGCGCTCGAAGACGACTACTTCATCGAGCGCAAGCTCTTCCCGAACGTCGATTTCTACTCTGGCATCATCTTCCGGGCACTCGGCTTTCCGGTGCGAATGTTCACGGTGCTGTTTGCCATCGGACGACTCCCAGGCTGGATCGCCCAATGGAAAGAGATGACCGAAGATCCCCGAACCCGAATCGGGCGTCCTCGCCAGGTATACGTAGGAGCCGTCGACCGCGAATTCGTGCCACTGGCCGACCGTTGACAGGGCCGGCCAGACAGCCGGCTGAGATCACTCGCTATTTGGCTCGCGCAGTGTCTCGTGAATCGTGCCATCCATTGCGTCGATCCTGACCAATCCTCGCTCGGAAGGAGGATCGTCCGACGAAAACACGAGTACGTTCCACATCGGTTTGGCGCGCCATCCTTCGAAACTCATCGCGGCCGAGGCATGCCCGACCGGAAACCCGATCTCTACATTCGCTGTTGTCAGGGCGTCGGCGTCAGAAACCTCGATGTCCCAGGCGGTGAAGAAGTGGTACAAGCCAATGGCCAGCATCCCCCCTGCCGCCGCAAAGAGCCCATTCGGCAGAGAGGTACTCGCCGCCCAGGCCGTTAGAACGGCACCACCGAAATAGTAGAGACCCGCCCTGCGGCGGCGCGTGAGGCTGGGCACCGTGTACGGTCCGAGAACATCGGCGTCGAGGTCTCCAGGGACGCCGACGGTCCGGGCGAGGTCGTCGGGAATCTCGATACCCGGCCGTTTACGAGAAGGTTCATCCATCAGGTCACTACCCGACCGATACGTCTTCGCCGATCAATTCGGCCAATCCGGCCTGAGCGAAGGTTTCGTCGCCGCGATTATGGTGCCAGCGATCCCATAACACGAGCAGGCTCGGCAACACGAAAATCGCAGCGAGCAACGCCCCACCGATCGCGTAGGCGGTCACCAAACCGAGCTGCTGGAACGGTTTGAGGGAGGAAGTGACCAGGATGCCAAAGCCGGCCACGGTCGTGAAAGCAGACCCGGCCAGCGCCCCGCCGGTATGGGTGAGGGTCGATTTCATGGCTTCAGACTCCGAATCGAACCGCTCTCGATCCTCTTCGTAACGGTGGGTGATGTGAATCGTGTACGGCACCCCGATACCGATGGCAATGGCCGCGATCATCGCAGTCACGGGGTTGAAGGATATGCCCGTCAACGCCATCAGGCCGAACACCCAGAGGACGACGAGAACGACCGGTCCGATCGTGATGACGCCCAGGAAGGGACGTCGAACCTCGAAAAAGAAGTTGACGACCAGCAGGGCCATTGCCGCGACGAGTGAGATCGCGATCGAACCGACCTGTGAATCCTGGAGGGCGTCGACCACTCCCTTCGAGATGATGTTCTCGTTGGTAGCAACGGCGGTAACCCCCGAGATTTCGGAAACGGGCTCGAACGCATCTGCCAGGCCCTCAGCGAGCTCGGCGGCCCCCGCTTCTCCACCCTGCGTGGAAACTGCCACGTTTACGAACTCAAACCCGCCACCATCTCCGCGTGCCACAACCCTCGCCATCTGCTCCGGGCTGGCCGCAAAAGCGGCGTCCCACAGTGCCGCGACATCGGTGCCGGGAGCGACCGAGAGGTCAGGGTTCAGACCGAGCGAGAACGCCTGCTCGGCAAAGGCCGGATCGAAAGCGATACCGCCTTGCTCGGGCGGCGTGATCGTCTGCGCGATGACCGAAACGGGTGACTCGGCCGCCGCAAACTGGCCAAACGAAAGCACCAGATCGGTCGTTCCGAGATTGCTCCAGGCCTGAACCAGCCCGTTGTGAACTTCCGCAGAAGCTACATCACCCTCGATCAAGACGTTGGTGGTTTCGCCAAGCCCTCCCCCGAATTCTTGGACAAGAACATCAAACGTCTCGAGAGACGGAGAGTCTTCTGGCAGAAAGTCTGTGAAACTGAACTCGGTGCTGAGGTTGGTCAGACCCCATACGCCAAGACCCCCGAGGGTGAGAGCCAGAGCAAGCATCACGAGGGGCACCTTTTCGGCAAGGATGGACGTGCTTCCGATCATCCTCGAAAGCACCCTGCCAGACGAGGCACCCAGCGCTTCCACCGGGAGCCGTTCTTCCTCCTCGGCGCGCCGATCGAGGAGAACTCGAACGGACGGGACGACGGTCAGCATCAAGATGAATGCCGATCCAATCCCCACGGTGGCCAAAATCCCGAAGTCCTTGATCGCCGTGATCGGACTGAAGATGTTCGTCAGGAATCCGACGCCAGTTGTGACGGTGGCAAGGACGAGAGCGATGCCGACTGTACGTGTTGCCTTCGTGGCCGATGCAACCACATCGTTGCCGTCGGACAACTCCTCCCGATATCGAGACGTTAGGTGTATGGCATAGTCCACCCCGAGGCCGATCAAGAGGATCGGAATGATCTGGAGAATCTCCGAAAAGTTCCCGATGATGTTGAGGTACTTGGGCCCGAAGAGAACCCCGATGCCGTTCATCCACACGATGGATAGAACGATGACAAGCATGGCGAGCGCCACATCGGCGGCGGAGCGTCGCAACGCTTTCCCCGCCGTCATCCTCCCCTTGCGGCCGGTCCAGAAAACGAAGCCGAGGATCAGCATGATGATGACGAACGCAGATCCGAACAGCCTCCCGATCTCGGAGGTGAACGCCTCCTGATCGGAGAACAGAAGAGCGAAGCTGAAGGGCTTGGCGCTTATCGAACCGGTCTCGAGCGCTTCGACGCGATCGGCCATGTCGACCTGAGCCGCCTGTAGCTTGGCTTGATCGGGGTCATCAGGAATCTTTTGCGTATCCACGAGCACGATCATCAGGCCGGCCGAAGAGCTGGGGGCTGTCAGATCGGTGTTCTCAGATGACAGCGTAAGCGTGATCTGTCCGCTGATTTCTTCGGGAAGCTGAGCGAGAGAGGCGGCATAGAGCTCTTTGACCTGCTCATCGGTCAGGGCATCGGGAGCCAGCCCTTGTTGCTGAAGTCCGATCAACGCCGGCTCAAAGAATCCCTGAACGCCACCGCCCTGGCCTTCCACGAGGATTGGTCCGAGATCGCTTGCCAGCACAGCATCCCGAACGGCCAGGTATGAGCGAAGCCCTTCAGCCGTGAGGACATCACCGGTATCGGAGGTAAAGACAATTTGAACGGGAGCCACCGACGATGTGTCAAATCGTTCTGAAATGATCTGTCCCGCCACAAACTCAGGCGAATCTGGCGAGAATCCTTCGTTCCCTGATGCGGATTCTTGCTGCGGCAAGAATGCTGCGAACACGAAGGTCAAAACGAGCGCTCCGGCCAGGACCAACCACGGCGATCGACGTACCAATCCGGCTAGGCCATTGACAACTGACTTCATCGCTGTTCCCTAACTTCGCTCACTGTGTGCGTGTCCTTGGTGAAGGAAATCTGACATTCCCGTCACAAGACCTCCCAAAACTGGATCGAGGGTGCACGAGAAATAATGCCCCTCCGAGACGCGCATTGCAGACTAGCCAAGCGCTCAGTCGAACTTGGACAAAGCGTCCACCAACCTCAACCTGGTTTCCTGGATCGATTCGGGGAGAATCCGGGTGGTGGCCGAGGTGGTCATGAAGTTGGCGTCTCCTCGCCAGCGGGGAACCATATGCAGGTGCAGGTGTCCAAGGACCCCCGCGCCGGCATCCCGGCCGATGTTGGCACCCAGGTTGAACCCGTCCGGGGCGAGAGCATGCTCGAGGGCACGCTGACAACGATCAAGAAGTTCCCACATCTCCATCTGCTCTTGTCTGGAAGCACCACCTGGTGTTGCGAGGTGCCGATAGGGCGCAATCATCAGATGACCGGTCGTGTAGGGGTATAGATTCATCACCGAGTAGACGAGCTGACCCCGATGCACTATCAGAGTCTCCTCATCGGGCCCCCGGTCTGGCAGGGCACAGAACAAACATGTGGCTTCCCCGGCATCCGATGCCTCCTGCTCGGTGACGGCACGCATGTAGGTCGAACGCCAGCCTGCCCACAAGATCTCCATCAAGATCTTCCGGGGGACGCGATAATGTCCCGAATCCGCTCAGCCGCCAATTCGAGGGGGACTCCCCGCTCTTCGTCATCAGAGC
>JAHEJY010000015.1 GCA_024638625.1 Actinomycetes bacterium | reverse complement strand
CGAGACTTATCGGGGTGTCCTGCATCCAGAAGCTGACAACCGAAGCCTCTGGGAACTCGAACAACATGCCGTCCAGATCACCGAGATCGGTCACGCCCATCAATCCGCGCGCCCTCAAGTCAGGATCGGCCGCGACAGCAACGCGATAGGTCCTGGTTGCGATCACAATCGTCGTTATCGGAAAATCGTTCGAAATATCGCCACGATCAAACGGAACTGCGCCGCTTGTCGCAGTGGTGGTATCCGTAGGCGCTGCCGTCGAATCGACCTGAATCGACGTTTCCGTCATTGTTGACGTCGCGTCTATGGGATCAGCGTTCGCACACCCCGCAAGCATGAAGAGGACAGCTAGAACAAGCCGCCAGATGATTCACCACCCACCGTGCCATCTTCTCCGAAATTGATCTTCCGGAGTTCGTCGTCTGAGAAGAGGGCTGCCTCGGAGTCTTCCGGCATCTCATAGGACTCGTCATCAGACGGGAAGACACCCGCTTCGACATCATCGAAGAAGTTCGACATGGCGTCGAGGGACGTCTGATAGAGATTGGCGTATTTGCGCACGAATTTGGCGACTCGTTGGTTGTGGAGCCCGAGAAGATCGTGGTAAACGAGCACCTGGCCATCGGTGTATGGCCCGGCGCCGATGCCGATCGTCGGCACATCGATCTCTTTGGTGATCAGTTGTCCGAGCAACGTTGGCACACCTTCGAGCACCATGGCATACACGCCTGCGTTTTGCAGAGCCCTGGCGTCATGGATCAGCTCTCGCGCCTGTTCAACTCCCTTGCCCTGCACCTTGTACCCGCCCATCGCATGAACCGACTGTGGCGTCAGGCCGAGGTGGCCCATCACGGGAATCTCAGCGGCAACAATGGCCTCTATTGCTTCAAGCCGATTTCGACCTCCCTCGAGCTTGACCGACTCAGCACGACCTTCCTTGATGAATCGACCGGCGTTGCGAACGGCATCTTCGGTCGAAAGGTGATAGCTGAGCCACGGCATGTCGCCAACGACATGAGCCAGGGGTTTGGTGCGGGTCACCGCCTTTGTGTGATGAACCATCTCGTCAACAGTCACGGTCAAGGTATCGGGGAGGCCCAGGACGACATTCGCGAGTGAGTCGCCCACGAGGATGATGTCGGCACCGGCTCGATCGGCGATCGTGGCCGACGGAGCATCGTATGCAGTGACCATCTTGATCTTCTGCCCGCCCTTACGACCGCGGATATCGGGCGCGGTCACTTTCTTGCGTTCCGGAGGGTCGTTGGAAACGGCGTAGCCCTTCGACGAGGTACTCATATCTACCTTTCGGTCTCCCCACAGCTGTTGAGGGACAATTACAACGGTACGTCAAGACGGACCGTTCTCATGGCTCCGCTTCGACACCCAAAGAGTAGACGCTCTTCTAAGGTCACACCATGGCTCGCAAGGACATATCGATGAACAAGACCGAGGTGTGGCAGTACCTGGCGGCGTCACACACACTCCAGGTCGCAACAATCGGACGCGACGGATGGCCGCACGTGGCCCCCATGTGGTTCATCATCGACGACGGCTGCGTCGCATTTCGAAGCTTCACGAAATCCCAGAAGATTCTCAATTTACGGCGGGACCCGACCGTGACTTTGCTGGCCGAATCCGGTCTGGAATACAGTGAGTTGCGCGGCGTGATGATCAAGGGAACCGCAACGCTCTCGACAGACCATGACGTCGTTCTCGATGTCTACGGCCGGGTGGCTGCAAAGTATCGTCTGCTCGGAGAACCGAATCCAGGTGCCGACCTCATCGAATCGGCCCTCGGACGCCATGTCGACAAGAACACGGCGGTAATGGTGTCGGCCGTATCGGTTGTCAGTTGGGATCATCGCAAGCTGGGCGGTGTCTACTGATGTCACTCTGGATCTGACCGTTCAGGCGGCTTTGACCAGATCTCCCCCATGAGCCTTGGCCATATACATAGCCGTATCTGCCCGATCCAGTAGGTGACCGATCGTCTCTCCGCCGCCCTTTTCGGTCTGGGCAACACCCAGCGATGCTTGAATCTCGAGCAGACCCCCTTCGGTATCAAAGGGTCGGCTCGCAATCGCAGCGCGCACGCGTTCGGCCACGACGACAGCAATATCGAGCTGGGTCTCAGGAAGTACAACCGCGAATTCTTCGCCCCCATATCTACCAACGATGTCGATATCGCGCACCGCATCTTGAATCCGAACCGCTATCTCCCGGAGTACTTCGTCGCCGACGGAGTGGCCGTGCGTGTCGTTCACCGATTTGAAGCTGTCGATATCGAGCATGAGGGCGCTGACTACTTGACCATTCCGAACGGAGCGATCCAGTTCGCGCTGGCCGCGATCGAACAGGTCACGGCGATTGGAGAGTCCGGTCAGTTCGTCGGTGTTCGCCAGGCGTTGGACCTCATCAAACAGGCGAGCGTTCTCAACCGCCATCGCAGCCTGGTTGGCCATAGCACCGAGGAGTTCGAGGTCGCGACGATCGAACTCCGGTTCTCCACGCATCTTGGCTGCCTGCATGATCCCGAACAGCTTGCCGCGGAATCTGACTGGCACGACCATCCGGGAGCCGAGCCGAGCGTTGCGCGCCCGCTTTCGGGCCAATGCGCCTTCCCGGCGTTCATCGTCGTCGGCGTTCGAGATCACTGGCTCCTTGTTCCGGAGTACCCAACCACCCAGACCATCCCAGAGCTCTTCGAAGTTCACGGAGGCGATATCGTTGCGATCCTCACCTCCACGTACAAAATGGATGATTCGTCGTTCTCGCAGACTCACGGTCTGCAGCGACACTTGACGCGCCGGGATGGAACGGGCAGCTCCATCAACAACCGTCTGGAGCATCTCGGTCAGTGAATCAAACGCGATCAGTGCTTGGGCGGTCTGATAGAGGGTCTCGGTTTTTGCCAACGATTCCTGGGTAGCTTGAAACAATCGAGCGTTCTGAATGGCCACGGCCCCCTGCACCGAGAATGCGTCGAGGACGATGAGCTGCTCGAGGTCAAACGGGTTTCCCTGCGACCGGCTGACGGTCAGGACCCCGATGACGCGGTTGCGTGACACGAGCGGCATGGCAATGAAGTGCTCGATTTCGCCACTACCCGCGTACACCGGGGCCTGATCGGCTGCGAGACCGTGTGCCACGACGTGGCCCTGGGTCTCGACAACTTCTTTGAGAATTGGATCGGTCGCCATTTTGAGATAGGACTTTTGAATCTCAGAGGGGTTATCGATGCCGTGAGTCGCCATTACCCGCATCGTGTCACCCTCCCGCAACAGCACGGAGGCCGCCGTGAACGGCATCATCGGCTCAAGACCGTTCAAGAGCGCTCCGAGCACGGCAGTGAAATCGAGCGAAGACACCATTGATGACGTCACTTCCCGCAATGATTCGGCGAGGCGTCTCTGGCTTTTTTCAGCAGCCAGACGCTCGTGGCTGTCGATCAGCATGCCCAGTTCATGCGCAACAATGCTCATGGTTGTGATGTCTGGTCTGGTGAACGTGCGAGACCGGGAGCCGTTCACGACCGCAATGGTGGCCGTGGTTCCCGCCCGGAGCGGAATCGGAGCAATCAACATCGAGCCGATGGATTCGCGATCAAGCGCCGTCAGAAGATGATCATCCACCATGACCGCCGAATTGTGCGCGAATGCCATTCCGCTTGGGCCGTTGATGTGAGCATCGTACGACCGATCCCGAAAGAGCTCATGGTGCGGCCCACCGACCACCGAACGACGCACATCGCGAATGCTCGGCTCGAAAACGTGCAGCGACGCCTGATCCGCGTCGAGGACGGATGCGACCGCGTCAACCGCATACTGGAGGACCTCGCCGACCTCTGCGTCCAGCGCCTGTCGAATTCGCGCATGGAACCAGGAAAGCCGGTCGACCCATTCAGGCATAGGTTGTTCGCTTGCGATAGCGGCAGATTCCACCATCGGCTCACCTTTCAAAGCGCTTCCGGTATTCATCGGCCTGAAAGGGCGGGCTTTTAGGGGTTCTGCCGCACCGTACTGCGTACCGTGGTTGCGTCAGGTGCGGACCGTAAACGAATGAATCAATGCCATCTCCGCAGCGTGATCCGTGGCATCTCCAGGTGTCTCGAGAATCACGGGGCACGTGGTCTTTGCGACGATTTCGGCGATTTCATCAATCGGAATATGTCCCCGCGTGAGATTCTCATGACGATCGCGGCGACTATCAAACGGGTCCCGTGAACCATTGCAATGCAGCAGGTCGATCCTGCCTGTCGCGTCCATGACCCGCTCCACCAGGCCATCGAGTGGCTCCCCGGCAGCCCAGGCATGGCAGGTATCAAGGCAGAAACCGACGCCCCTATCTCCGATCTCCTCCCACAATCGTGCGATCATCTCGACTTGGCGAGCCACGGCCCGGTCTCCGGAAGCAGTGTTCTCGATGTAGATGGGCATGTCACTCTCGACGTGATCGAGCGCCTTCTTCCAACGTTCGAATCCCTCGTCCGGATTCTCGTCATCAGAAACGTGCCCCCCGTGTACGACCACCGCATCAGCCGAGATCGCTTCCGCAGCCTCGAGTGTGTCGTTGAGAATCTTGCGGCTCGGAATGCGGATCCGGTTGTTGCCGGCGCAGACGTTGATGAGGTACGGCGAATGGACGATGACCGATACCGGTGAAGCGGCCAACTCCATAGCATCATCACGCGGTTCCGGTGTCTTCCAACCTTGCGGGTTCGAGAGGAACATCTGAAGGATGCCAGCCCCCCGATCGCCGGCCTCCTGAAGCGGATGGGTACCGTCGACGTGGGCGCCGATCAGTCTCACGTTGATTCCTCGTCCAGCATCCAGGCGAAGCGATCATCAAAGGCTTTGCGGAATCCGGCAACGACCCACATTGTTCCGACTGCCACCATCAGAGCGACGGGAATCAACGGCCAGTTCTCACTGTCTTCACCGGACACCAGTACATACGCACCGAGGATCAGGCCGATGATGACCACAGTCAGACCCCATGCCACCCGGCCATACCGCACCCGTGGTGCCTCGGCCGGCGGCGGCAGCGTCGCAACTGATACCGACTTCAGGCTTTGCGCTACATCTATCGGATCCTCAGCCCAGGCGTTGGCCCGCAGCACCAGACTTCCATCAACCCATTCTCCACCCCAGGGGTGTGACGGCAGTCGGCGTGCATCCTCAACCCTGACCCGGAGCGCGGGGACGTCGCCATCTGCATCCTCCAGAACTACGGCGTCGATGCTCGAAACCTCATCCCACGGTAAGAAGACCGATCCGGCGGCCGGTCCACCGAGAGCGTTGAACGTCAGACCATTGGCGTCCGCTCTCAGCACTGGCCTCGGTGCAAACATTTCTTTCGTCGACCAGATCAGCATGGCGGTCCCGACGAGCGAAAAGATCAATGCCCACGCCTCCTCGGAACCGTTGGCACCGGGACTGTTGAGTCGCGTCAGCTCGGCGAGTCGATCGATGAACCGGCTATATCCAGGCACGACCTTGGGCAGAACCAGTACATCGAACCCCATGAGAACCAGAGGAACCGCTGCGATACCCACCAGCCATCCGAACAGGGCCGACCGATGAACCTCGTAGTTCACGGGGTGACGCCGAGATCGTCGGGAGTAACGATGGCATGGAAGGGAACGTCCGCCTGTTCGATCAGATGAGCTGCCTTGCCCTCGGACCTATCGACGAGCGCGATGGCCTGGACTACCTCCAGACCGGCATCGCGGGCAACCTCGATTGCCTCCAGAAGCGCACCCCCGGTGGAAGTCGTGTCCTCGACAACCGCCACTACGTCGCCTGGCAAGACAGGTCCGACCAGCCTTCCTCCCAGACCGTGACCCTTTGGCTGCTTTCTGACACTGAAAGCTCTGAGGGGGACGTCCTGGGTTGCCGCCGTCAACGCCGCGGCAACAGCAATCGGATCGGCGCCCATGGTCATGCCCCCGACGGCAACGGCCGACTCATTCAGTATCCCTAGAACCGCCCTGCCCACATAAACGGAGCCGGGGCCATCCAACGTCGTCTGCCTTCCATCTAAATACCAGGGGGTGATCGTCCCGGAACGCAAGGTAAACGGCCCATCGGTTCTCAGAGCGTGTTGCCGAAGGTGCATCACAAGCCCGTCAACACTGGCCTCTTGAATTTCGCGGAAATACCTCAAGTTCTCCATCGGGGTGACGATACTAACTCCGAGAGGTTTCCCGCCTCCCGTGTTAGCCCGAAAAATGGCCACCGCAAGGTGGCCATTTTTCATTGCTGATTGACGGCGACTGGGAACCCTTCGGGTTCCTTGGGAGTTGCTGCGCAACTCCATTTCTCGACATTCACGCAGAGGGGCTCTAAGGCTCTGCGCATGCCACCAAGAAAACTGCCGGGTTGGTTGCGGTTTACGTGGGTGGTTGATGAACGATGTTTTCTGTCGGCGGCTACACGCTTGTTGATGGGAACCCTTCGGGTTCCTTAGGAGTTGCTGCGCAACTCCATTTCCGTCGGCATCCATCAGGTCGACGAGCCGCCGGCCATTTTCGTCGCTGTTGGCTCGACTCGTGTAAGTGACGTTCTCGTCGATGTGCCACACCAGAAGGCTCGTTTGTCGCGAGCGCACTGCACCGACTCACTATGCGGTGCTCCGCAGGAGGTCGAGGGCGTCCAGGATGAGGTCGAGTCCGACGGCGAATTCCTCACCAGCGTCGTAGGCGGTCTGAAGGAGCGTGACCGCGATCTCATGGAGGTGGGGGTAGGAGTCCGCTGGCAGTTGCGGGATGAAGACGTCGTCGGTGATCTGGGCCAGCTCGTCGGCCGTGTCGAAGGGGAGGCTGACCTCCTGAAGAGCGAACCCGTAGACGTAGCTGTCGAGGACCCAGTTGGCGTGCACGGTGGTGTGGACGTCGAAGCCGCCCTCGCGCAGGCAGGCGACGACCGCCTCGCGGTGCCGCAGGTTCGCGGGACCCGGTCGGGTGAGCGATTCCATCAGACTGATCGCCCACGAGTGTCGTACCAGCACGTCGCGGGCGGACGAGCATCTGCGCCGCATGGCCGACTTCCAACCGTCGCCTTCGGGTGTTTCGATCTCGCCGAAGACGAGATCGACCATGCCCTCGAGGAGCTCGTCTTTGCTCGTGACGTAGTGGTAGAGCGTCATCGCACCCGCATCGAGCTCCCTGGCCAGGCGTCGCATGCTGAGGGCGTGGAGCCCCTCGCGGTCGGCGAGGGAGATCGCCTCTCGCAGGATCCGGTCGCGGCTCAACGATCCGTCGGTTGCGGTCGGGTCCTCCGCCTCAGCCACCAGTTCACCTCCCAGGTAGGGCTTGACACTAGTACAGCGTACCACTATCGTACGCCGTACTGGTACGCCGTACCGGTACGGCGTACGAACCCGTACAACTCACGATGGAGAGTCCCTTGAACACGAACACCGAGACCACCACAGCTCTGCATGATCCGCCGATGCCGGTCAGAGCGAAGCTCGCAGCCGCCTGGACCAGCTTCATGTTCCTCTACATCTACGTCGACTATCTCGCCCTGTACACGCCCGGCTCCATCGACGACATCCTCAACGGCGTCGTCTGGGAGTTCGACATCACCCAAGCCTTTGTCGTCCTCTCGCTCACGTCCGTGGCCATCCCGATATTCATGATCCTGCTCTCGACCACACTGCCCGCCCGTGCGAACCGCGCAACGAGCCTCGTCGTGGCATCGCTCTACATCCCATACTCGGCCTTCAACGCGGTCGGTGAGTCCTGGACCTACTTCTACGGTCTCGGCGTCGTACTCGAGGTGATCCTCCTGGCCGTCATCCTCCGCTTGGTCTGGACCTGGCCCCGCACGTCCTCACGAGCCACGCCGGATCTCGCAGCCCCGCGTCGCCCGAAGATCCAGGTGGGCCGGTAGGTCCGCGGCGGTGGCGGCCCCGGCGTCGAGCCGAGGGCCGTTCTGCCGAGCCCGGCGACAAAGGAAGGGGCCAACCGCTCCGGCACGGAGGAGAGTCAGGCCGAGCCCGCAGGGCGAGGCAGTCACTCAGGTCCGCCGCGGCGGTAGCACGGAGCCGGGGCGGCTCCGGCCGGGAGCCACCTCGACATTCACGCAAAGGGGCTCTCTGACTCTGCGCATGCCATCAAACAACTTGAATCGAAGTCACGAGCTACCGCCTTGTGGCCGGACATCGAAATGCCGAAAAACAAGGGCCCTCAGAGCCTCGAGGTCGCGGCGGAGTTGTCCTCGGTGGTTCACCGAGGGTCATCTGAGGTTTTCGTGGGAGATCGCCGATACTCAAAGATCTGCGCATGACATCAAGAGACGCGCCTCCTACCGGCCGAAACGTCGCTCGCTTCTGGAATAGTCGCGCATGGCGCGGAGAAAATCAACGCGCCGGAATGCGGGCCAGTAGACATCTACGAAACTGAATTCCGAGTAGGCGGATTGCCAGAGAAGGAAACCCGACAACCGCGACTCACCGCTGGTTCTGATGACCAGATCCGGATCGGGTACATCCGGGGCGTACATGTGATTTCCGATGGCCGCCGCCGAAATGTGTTCGGACATCCGCCCAGGAGCAACCCCCTCCTCGTACAGCGAGTCCACCAGGTCGGCCACCGCATCGACGATTTCCTGACGGCCGCCATAACCCATGGCGATGTTGAGCACCCGGTTGCGGCCCGCCGTCAATTCGGTGACCCGCTTGGCAGCATTCGTCAGGTCGGTGGGGAGGAGATCCAGGCTGCCGATGAACCGGACCGAATAGCCACAATCACCAGCCGAATAGGGCAGGCGCTCAAAGAGATCGATCAGGACCTGGAAGTAGGGAGCAAGCTCGTCAGACGGTCGGCTGAGGTTTTCAGTCGACAGGACCCATGCAGTGATCGCCTCGAGATCGAGCGCGGCGGCCCACTCGAGGAACGTCTCGAACTTTCGCATACCGGCACGGTATGAACGAGAGAAGTCCTCATACCCTTCAGCCCTGGCGTAACGCCGGTGCCCGTCGAGAATGACGCCGATGTGTTGAGGAAGATGTTCCCGATCGAGCTTCTGAGTCAGGCGTCCCTCATAGACCTTGTAAATGGGGGGCTTGACAAACTCGGGAAGTAGCCGGTCTGGCAGTTTCATGTCCATGACAACTTACCTGGCGCGCGGAGTGCGGTTGGATGTCTCGCGAATTATTTGTCAGCCGTTTGCGTTCACCCGGTAGATCAATGACTCGAGGACCCGATCGGCCTCATCGTGGGAAACCTGGCACGTGCCTGCGGCCCGGTGACCGCCACCGCCGTGTTCGAGCATGAGGGTCCCCACATTGGTACGTGAGCTGCGATCGATGATCGACTTTCCCATGGCAAACACGGTGTTCTGGCGCTGTTTTCCCCAGAGAACGTGAATCGACATGAAGGTGTCTGGATGCATTGCGTAGATCATGAATCGGTTGCCGGCAAAGATGACATCTTCCTCCCTGAGGTCGACCACCAGAACTTTGCCCTCAACCCGTGTGCAGCGCTTGAGCTGTTCTTTGAACGGTCCTTCGTGCTCCCGGTACAGCTCTACTCGCTCCGCCACATCGGGATCACGGAGTATCTGGTCGATGGAGTGATCGGCACACAGGCCGATCAACTTCATCATCAGCTGGTAGTTCGAGATACGGAAATCACGGAAGCGACCCAGTCCGGTTCTTGCATCCATGACGAAGTTGAGCAGAGTCCAGTCGGAGGGAAATAGCACATCATTGAGCTCGTAGTTGGCCGAGTCCGCCTTGTCCACGGCCTCCATCATGTCCAGCTGAATGTTCGGGAAGGCGTCGGCACCGCCGTAGTAGTCGTAGATCACACGAGCACAGGAAGGGGCAGCCGGGTCGATGATGTGGTTCTCGGCCTGGCCTTGATTGCGAATCGTTTCGGAATGATGGTGGTCAAAGACGAGATGGGCGCCCGGGACGTATGGGAGATTCGTGCAGATATCGCGATCGGTGATCGCGACGAGGCCATCTTGCATGTCCTTGGGGTGAACAAAGAGGATGTCGTCGATCAGGCCCAATTGTTCCATGAGAACGGCCGAGACCAGGCCATCAAAATCGCTTCGCGTCACCAGGCGGTACTTGTCACTCATCAATATTCCTCAGAAAGACTCATTTCCGTACCAGTGACATCGGCAGGTGCCCCCACCCCCTTGAGCATGGATCCGGGTATGTTCTCCACATGGACTCGAGCCCGGACACCTGGCGCCGCCGCGCCCGCACGTTCCCGATATTCCTGGCCGTCTGGATCGGCGCCATCGTGCTATCGCCTCTGCTTCTCTTCGCCGCTATTGCGACGGATGTTGCCCGTGCCGTTGGAAGGAACGGCAGCTTCGCCACAAGCCGTCTTTTGGTAGTGGGGTGGGTCTATCTGACGGCCGAGATTGTGGGCGTCACCGTGGCCGGCATTCAGTTCGCACTCAGTGGGTTTGGTCGTTCGTCAAGGCTCGAGCGCTGGAGTTACTGGCTGCAAGGGCAGTGGACCAACCTCATGCTCAAAACCGTGCTGAAAGCCTTTTCGATGTCCCTTCATGTATCCGGGATAGAGCACGTGACACCGGGTCCGTACATCCTCATGGTTCGGCACGCTTCGATGATCGATGTGCTCCTCCCGGCGACGATCATCGCCCACGATTGCGGAATCCGACTCCGATGGATCCTCAAACGCCAATTGCTCGATGACCCGGCCCTCGATGTCGTGGGCAACCGACTCCCGAATCACTTCGTGAACCGGACCGGTTCGGACCGGGCCGGCGAACTCAAAGCCATCCGGCAACTTTCTGGCGGCCTCGGACCCGACGACGCGGTCATGATCTACCCCGAGGGCACACGATTTACAGAAGAGAAACGAGTTTCGTCCACTAGGAGATTGGGAAAGCTCCATCCCGAATTGGCATCTCGTCTCGATTCGCTTCGGCACGTGCTGGCACCCCAACCGGGCGGATCGCTGGCGCTGCTGGAATCAGGGCACGACGTGGTGTTTGGCACCCATACCGGGCTTGGTGGAATGGCCTCGCTACGCAATATCTGGTCTGGCGCGCTCGTGGGAACCACGATCCGTGTGAGATTCTGGCGGGTACCCGCAGACGAAATACCCGAAGGGGACGCCGACCGATTGAACTGGTTGGTGGACAGCTGGATCGATCTCGACCACCAAACCGGAGACCTTCGAGAGACGGAAACCCTGCGACGGGGCTAAATATCGGGCACGATCCGACCGAAACACTATCTAAGCGTCAACCATTGCTTGGATGCACCCATGTTTTCACAGATTGTCAGGTACGACGAACAAGGACACTGGTCAGCAGATCTACCGGACGTCGATTCCTATCGCACGCTCATACTGGCCTTCGGAAGTTCGCACATGATCGAGCGGGATCTGCCGCTGCAGGAGCTTGTACGTCGATATCCGAACTCGGTTATCGCGGGCTGCTCGACTTCCGGCGAGATCTACGACATCGGGGTCAGTGACAACAGCATGAGCGTGGCAATCATGAAATTCTCCGATTCAGACGTGAAATTCGCAAGCGCACCGGTAGCCAGTGATGCCGATAGCTATGCCGCAGGGAAGTCGATCGCTCGCCAGCTACAAGGATCTTCGCTCAAGGCGGTGTTGGTCTTCTCGGACGGACTGATGGTCAATGGCACCGACCTCACGGCCGGTATCGACGCCCACCTGCCGGCCAGCGTCTCGATCACAGGTGGCCTAGCCGGAGATGGTGATCGGTTCGAACAAACGTGGGTTCTTGTCCAGGGTCGGCCTCAGTCAGGCTACGTGACGGCGGTCGGTCTCTACGGAGAGATAGAAGTCTCGCACGGCTCGCAAGGCGGCTGGGACAAATTCGGCCCTCAACGAGTCATTACAAAGTCGAAGGGAAACGTCCTGTTCGAACTCGATGGTCAGCCGGCGTTGCCCTTGTACAAGCAATACCTGGGTGAGTTCGCCTCGGAGCTCCCGGCCAGCGGTCTGCTGTTTCCACTACAGATCACCGATCCGCACTCTCCAAGAGAAGTTGTGCGCACCATCCTGTCGGTGGACGAACTCAGCCAGAGTTTGCGGTTCGCGGGTGACGTACCGCAGGGATATGCGGCCCAGCTGATGCAGGCGAACTTCGAGCGTCTCGTCGGAGGAGCTGAGGAGGCTGCCGAAATCGCGGCGAAGAACGTGAACATGGAGAACGCCGTCTGCATTTCGATATCGTGTGTCGGACGCCGGCTGGTTCTGGGCGTGCGTACGGACGAGGAAGTCGAGGCCGTCCTCGAATCGCTCCCAGCGGGTACCAAGCAGATCGGCTTCTATTCATACGGCGAGATCTCACCAATCACCACCGGAACCTGCGAACTTCATAACCAAACGATGACTGTCACCACCATCACCGAAGCAGCATGAACGCAGTGCTGCTTCGGCAGCTGAAACGCATGGGATTGTCGCTCGACAAACCCCCCAAGCATGCAAGAGATTGGGCCATGCTGCTCGACAGGGTTTCTGCCTACTACGAGGATTCCGATCGCAATCGCTATCTGCTCGAGCGCTCTCTGGCGATCTCGGGGCAGGAAATGGCGGAGGTCTTGAACCGCCGACAAGAGCTGACCAACCAACGCATCGAAAGGTCCGAGAGTCACTACCGAAATCTCTTTGTCAACAATCCCATTGCCCTCTGGGAAATGGACCAGACCGACGTAGGGCACTGGGTCAACAGCCTGCGTGACCTCGGCGTCGTCGACCTCGAGGAGTATCTCGACGATCACCCCGACGATCTGGTGATAGGCATCTTGAGTATGGAAATCGTGGATGCCAACGATGCCGCTCTCAGACTCCTCGGCATCTCCTCACACGATCAGCTATCCGGCAAGTGGAACGAGGAGACATTCCAGACCGCGGCCGAACGGGACGCGTTTCGACCGCTGATCTCGGCGATCTGGAATGGGCAAACGAATGCGACCTACGAGATCTCGACCCAGATGATGACCCGCCCGATGGCGGGAATCGTGAACTGGTCGACGCCGCGGAACCCGGACGGGACCGCCGACCTATCCAAGGCCGTCGTCGGCATCGTCGACATCACGAAAGTGAAGGAAGCCGAGCGCCGGCTGGAGGAGGTCATTCGTTCCAAAGATGAGTTCCTGGCCTCGGTGAGCCATGAGCTGCGGACCCCTCTCACGACCATCTACGGATCCGCCGAATCTCTGATCGAGCAGGGTGCGGATTTGGATGAGGAGCTTCGTTCGGAACTCATTCAATTCATGGCCGACGAGAGCCGCGAGATGGCGAATATGGTCGAGGATCTGCTCGTGGCAGCTCGCGCCGAGATCGGAAAGGTCAACATTGTCCAAGAGGCACTGGATCTCGGGCCGATGGTGAGCGACGTGATCACGGCAGCGCGAATGCATGAGGGGGAAAAGGTGCTCGAGTTCAGTTCGGTGACGAGCTCTGCATGGGTTGATCCAACTCGATTCAAACAGATCGTCCGCAATCTCTTGACGAACGCGATTCGCTATGGAGGCGACAAGATCCGGTTGGAGTCAGTCAGCCTCGGTCCCACTACGTTCTTGCTGGTTTCGGACAATGGCAGCGGCGTTCCGGAGGATCGACGCGATGCAATATTCGAGGCGTACGAGCGTGCACACAAACGCAGCGGGGTGACAGCCTCGGTCGGCCTGGGCCTGGCGGTTTCCCGACAGCTCGCCCGGCTCATGGGAGGCGACCTCAACTACGAATACAACGATGGCTGGAGCAGCTTTCGACTGGAGATGCCCTCTGTAGATGGCAACGTTCGCACCAGCCTCAGCGACCAGGAGCTCGGACTACGTCAGGTCTCGTGACGCCGTTAACTTGGTGTTCATGACCAGATGTGATTGGTGTGGCGACGATCCGGATTACGTCAGGTACCACGACCTGGAGTGGGGGGTACCGGTCTTCGACGACCAGACACTCTTCGAGTTCATCGTTCTCGAAGGAGCGCAGGCGGGCCTGAGCTGGATAACCATTCTTCGCAAACGCAAGAATTATCGAGATGCGTTTGCGAATTTCGACATCGAGAAGGTTGCCGAATTCGGGCCCGCCCAGATCGAGATTCTCTTGGCGAATAAAGGCATCGTCCGCAACCGACAGAAGGTCACCTCGGCGGTAACCAACGCGCAATCCACGCTCGAAGTCATCGAGGAATGGGGCTCGCTTTCTGATTACTTCTGGAGCCGGGTGGATGGAAAGCCGATCAAAAACAGCTTCCGGTCGATGGCCGAGATTCCGGCAACGACAGAAATCGCCGAAGCCCTGGCTGGCGATATGAAGCAACGAGGTTTCAAGTTCTTCGGACCTACCATCGCATATGCCCACATGCAGGCGACGGGCATGGTCAATGACCACATCGTGGACTGCTTTCGCTACAACGAAGTGTGAACCTCCGGAAAACCGCCGGCCCTGGCGACGAACGATGGCGGCT
The DNA here is from genome assembly GCA_024638625.1 of Actinomycetes bacterium. GTDB lineage: Bacteria > Actinomycetota > Acidimicrobiia > Spongiisociales > SHLN01 > JABDOU01. Next base: position 18,841 of record JAHEJY010000015.1, on the reverse strand, counting down.
GGATATTGAGCTCCGTGCCAATCCACCGCGTAATCGAGTTCAACTGGTGCAAATCAAAGCCAGTCTCGTATCCAGCGCGCTGGACCATGTACACGAGATCGTTGGTGGCGATGTTGCCGGTCGCGTTGGGAGCAAACGGGCAACCTCCCAGACCCCCGACGGAGCTGTCGAGCACGCCGATGCCGGATTCGATGGCTGCGAAGGCATTGGCGAGTCCCGTGCTTCTCGTGTCGTGAAAGTGGACACGCAACGGCACATCTCCGATAACCGCACACACCTGTGCGATCATCGACCGCACCGCCCACGGATCAGCAACCCCGATGGTGTCAGCCAGCGCGAGTTCGTCTATCCCGGCCACCGTCAATCTCGCTGCTATTTCGACGACACGGCCGGGTTCTACCTCTCCTTCGAAGGGACACCCCCAAGCAACCGAGATGGTGGCCGTTGTGAATCGTGCCTCGTCGGCAACCACGTTCTCGATAAAGCCGAGCGTGTCCTCGACCCCGGCCGATAGGTTCGCCCGGTTGAATCCGTCCGTGGCGCTCACCGAGAAGTTGATTTCCTCCAGTGGGGTGTCGAGTGATCGCCGGTACCCGCGTTCATTCATTACCAGCCCAATGTAGGAAACGCCCGGTTGTTTGACGAGGCCGGCCATCACCGCTTCCGCATCCGCCATCTGTGGCACATACTCGGGATGGGCGAAACTGACAGCTTCGATCCGCGTCGCCCCTGCCCGGGCGATGCGATCGAGCAATTCGATCTTCACTGCGGTGTCGAGAACTGCAGATTCGTTCTGCAAACCATCGCGTGGACCGACTTCGACGAGCTGGAGGCTGGACATACGCTCAAGGCTATCGGTGCCAGCGACCTTGGCCAGCCGCTTTCGGAAGCGATCATCGCGAACCGCGGCTACAACATTGGACCAGTGGGTGAAGGTGACCGAATGGATGATCGAAACCGTGTTCGCAAACCCTCGCGGCCTGGAAGTCGCTCGTGGCTCGCTTGGGATTCGATAGACCCTGCAGAACAGAGACCCCCGTCTGACGGAGAGAACCTATCGAAACGACTCTACGGACGCTTCTGGCACGCAGAACACCAGTACGTAACCCGGGCCGGATCACCGAGGTTCCCCGATCGAATCCTTGCGCGACATCGCCGACATCCTTGGCGATTCCTTCCGTATACGTAGTAGGGCCGACGACGATCACCGGTCGTCACGCGCCGGGACAGTTCGCGGTTGACGAGCAAGAGACGCCGGGCCTCCAACACGATCGCTTCGCGATCCGCACTCGTCAGATTTGACGGATCGGCGGCCGGATCAATCCCCAGCAGAAAGGCAATCTCTGACTTGAAGACATTGCCAACACCGGCCATCACCGACTGATCCAGCAACAGATCGGCGACGGTTGGGGCCTGCGATGCCTCAACCCGTCTGAGTGCATCTTTCTCGTCGAACTCATCAGCGGTCAGATCGGGACCGAGGTGAGCAATCTGTTCGTCGATCACGGGAGTTGGCTTGATGTCGACGTCCGGAGCCGCAAAGCACACTGCAACAGATCCGGGAGTCGTCACGACGAAACGGGCAGCTCCTTCCTCTTTGTTCCATTTCTGGCCAGGGCGGTACACGTTCCACGAACCCGTCATCTTGAGATGGGAGCGGGCTGTCCAGTCGCCGGAGAAGTGAATGAGCAGATGTTTGCCCCGGTTTTCGACACGATTGATTGTCCGACCCACCAGGCGGCGGCCGTACCCGGCCACGGCGCGATGACTTCCACCGACCGACACCACTTCTTCGCCGACGAGCCGATCCTCCAGTAGGCGGGCGGCGCGATAGATGGAGTCTCCTTCTGGCATAGACGCGAAAACTACCTCGGGAGTCTCACGTATCAAGCCTGACTCGATTGACCCGAAACTCATCGGAGTACGGTGGGATCTCGATCAGCTCGCCCGCTCCCACCCTGCGCTGAATGTTCAGCCACCAATCGGCAGTGAGCAAATCGCGATGGTGCTCCATGAAAACCGCTCGAAGCTCTTCCGGTAGGCCCAGGAAAGATCCGAACTCCTCGGGGAAGATGTCGTGAGGACCGACGCCCCACATAGGGGTGTCGTCCATCTCGTGGCCCGGGAGTGGCTCCGGCAACGATCGGAACACGCACTCGGTTACTCGCACGAGTTCGTCGTAGTCGTAGAAGACCACGCGGCCGTGACGTGTGAGTCCGAAGTTCTTCAACAGCAGGTCTCCCGGAAAGACGTTCGCGACGGCCATATCCCGAATCGCCTGGCCATAGTCGATCACCGCCGCCCGGGCATCCGCCGCCGGCGTGTGTGGTCCGAGAGCCAGTTCGGGGTGATGGATGACCAGGTTGAGCGGGGTGACTCTCCGTTCGATGTAGACATGTTCCAAGGTCATGAGTTCGCCGTCGAACGAAGTCGTCGAACCACACTCGTCGAGCAACTCCGAGAGCAGGTCTGCGTCAAACCGGTGACGGAACAGCTGCAGGTGCTCGAACTCCTGGGCGTCAATCAAACGTCCGGCCCGATCGTGCTTGAACACGAGCTGATACGTCGCTTTGACCTCCCGTCTCGTTGTGCGCTTAGGAGGCTTGAAACGGTCCCTGAGGACCTTGAAGACCAGATCCATATCGGGCATCGCAAAGACAAGCATGACGAGTCCGTGTGTCCCGGGTGCAAAGGTGAAACGATGAGAGGTCGTCTCGAGGTGGTCGAGGATCTCGCGATAGAGAAGCGTCTTGCCGTGCTTGTGGTAGCCGAGAGCTGTGAACAACTCGGACGGCCGTTTGCGGGGCATCAACTCGTGTAGGAACGGAATCAGCTCGTATCCATGCTCCTGGTCGATATGAAAATGAGACCTGGTGAAACTGAAGAGAATGCTGACAGCCGCTTCACCTATGAGCACCGCATCGATCATGATGCCGTCCTGAGGATTCCTCAGTACGACGACAAAAGGGATCGGCGTGGTTGATGTCGTGAGCCGGCCTACCCGGTACGCAGCCTGCTCCCGAAACAGTACCGCCCCGATCATTTCGATACCGGCTACATCCGTCGACAGGCGTTCCCTGATGAATTCCGCGGCACGGAAGACATCACGAGTCAGATCACGAAAGCCGATTTCGAATCCACAGTCGATCATCATCGCTCGAAGAAGATCAGTGAGCGCACCATCTGCATAGGTCACGAGGTGATCATCCGGCGTCGTCGTTCCTCCGGCTACGGCACGCTGGGCGACAAACTCGATATCGGGGTCAATGCCACTCGTGTGGAACACGCGGCGGGTGATCGAGTTGAAGAACGTATAGAACAACGTCCTCGAACGCTCCTTCTCCATCGCCCTCGCGTACCCGCTCTTCATCGCCCGCCACAACTCGCGATCGGTGATTGCGTCAGCCAGCAGGGACCTGAGTTCCTGCTCGGTTTCGCGAACTGTGGACGTGTGAACGTCCAGTCGTTCGTGAGAATCCTGGCGTTGTCCGCGCCAGTCCCGAAGCTCGAAACGATTCTGAGCCCGTGCGGTAATGACTCGGAAGGTCTCAGCAAGAGTGCGGGATCCGGCCGATATGACGGCAACCGCTGACGCAACCAGGGGCGCGTTCACGTTCTGCTCGGACATACTCAGAACCTCCCGGTGGATTTCGGTGAAACTACGCCTATAGTTCTCGCAAGACGCGAAGGTAGCCTCTACTTGATGAAATCCTCATCTTCATCCACATCTCCATCAGGCCGCTCCGGTAATAGGTGCCGGCCTGGTTTCGCGTGTTGTTGTTTGACGACATATCTCATGGCTTAGGGCCGTACGCCCCTTTTCTGCCCCCAGAAACAGCTCGTTTAAACACACCCACGCAAGGATTTCATCTTGAAGCAACTACTCACATTCCCAGATCCCGTTAACGAAACCTCCGCTCGGCTCGTCGCAGCCGGGGTTGTCATTCTCACGGTCACGATTCTGATCACGCAGTCCGGCTGGCTTCTCTGGGTTCTGGCCTACGGTTTTCTGGCAAGGGTTCTCACCGGGCCCACGCTCTCGCCCCTTGGCCAGCTGGTGACCAGGCAATTGACCCCGCGATTGGATGTTGATCACCGGCTCGTCCCCGGTCCACCCAAGCGTTTTGCCCAAGGCATAGGCGCGGTTCTTTCCATCGGCGCGGTTACCGCCTACTACGGTTTCGACGCGACCGGGCTGTCCTTTGCTCTCGTGGCGGCGATCACGTTCGCAGCCACTCTCGAATCAGCCTTCGGTTACTGCCTGGGCTGCACCATCTTCAATGGCCTCATGCGCATCGGGGTCATCCCGGATTCGATCTGTCAGGCCTGTGCCGTGACGCCGGCGGGCCTGATAGCGCCGCGTCCAAGGACCATCGGCCGAATCGGGAGCTAGCCATCCGGTTCCAGAATCACGACGGGCAAGACTCGATCGGTCTTCTTCGAGTACTCGCCGAATGTCTTGTTGTGGTTCACAAACCGGGCAAACAACTCGTCACGTTCATCCGGGAGCGCCGTCCTGGCACGGTACCGATACTCCCGATCCGCGATATGAACCATCACCCCGGGATGAGCCAACATGTTGAGGTACCAGCCGGGATGACGGTCCGCACCGCCGGCCGAAGCCACCACCAGCAGGTTGTCACCATCGCGCAGATGCATGAGCGGCCGGCTCCGGAGTTTTCCGGATTTGCGGCCTTTCGTCGTGACAACAATGACGCTCCCGGGGTCGTCCGAGGCCCCCATAAACCTGCCACCCAGCATCTTGTACAACGCCGCATGCGTCCCGGTTCCAATCTTGGCAAGTGTCCCGACGAAATCCATGGGCAAACCTCTGATCCCGGAGTCTGGTCGGATCGAGGCTAGCCCGGCACGGTCACACCCGCAGCCCCTTGTACGAATGGCGAAAACCCTCCTCCTTCAACACGACGCCGAGAGCCGTGTCGCCGGCTTTCTCGCCATTGATCATCTCGACCTCCAGGCGACGTACACGACCAGCAAGCTTCTTCAGACCGGCCGCCGATTGATGCAGGACGTTCGGGTCGTCGGTGAACGAGATCAGACGGCGGGCGCCCCGCTCTACAAAGACCGCAAGTCGGCCATCCGCCACGATGACGTACGCGCCGGCACTTCGGGACGGACGCCCGTCGGTCTCCGGCCACGGGACCGCGGAACCGTACGGATTCGCCGGATCTGCCGCAGCCAGTATGTGTACATCATCATCGCCGGACAGCCGGAGCCGATCAACCACCCCCGGGTATGCGAACTGGGCGCCACCCAGACCTTCAACGAAATAGCCTCGCCGTACTTTTCCGATATCTTCCATGGCCGAGAACACCGGATACAGGCCGGTGAAGCCGCCGGGTGTGCCCTCGCCGGCAATCACGCTGCGGGCAACGACACCATGGCGTTCAAGCAGCACGGTGGCTCTGGCCGTTGCCGACTCTGTCGGCCCGACTTCATGCATCAATGAATCAACGAGGTACCAACGCCCCGATCCAGACGGGGGCGAAACCGACGGCATCCGCGGCCTTCCCCCACTCTTGCTTCGCGCTTTTCCCCACCCATGCGCCCGCAATGGAGCAAGGGTGTCGTTGGTGACCTCACCGGCCCAGACGAGATCCCACAAGGCCACCAACACTTCGTCGGGTCCTCCGCCGCCCGTTGCTTCGTATAGGTCGCGAAAGAAGGAAGCGCCCCGCTTCTGCAAGTGCTCCCGGAGTCGGCGGTGCAAATCATCATCAGGTAGCTCGTCGAGGTTGGGAGCGTGGAGCAGGGGGACCTGATCACGAAAATACAGGGCTACCCGGCCATCCTTGGTTCCCAGCGGACCCTTACCGATCCAAACGACTTCTCCGGTTGCCATGAGTTGATCGAGCAACTCAGGTCGAAATTCCATGCGCGCCGCCAGTACATCGCGCTCGAGGACGGAAGCCGGAATGGGCACGCCCTGTAGCTGGGTCACGATTTCATGTAGCCGCCCGATTCGGTTCGAACCGTTTCCCACACCATGCCAGCCGATCAAGAAACGAGCGAGATCGTGATGCTCAACGGGTTCGAGTTCGTCTCGGAACTTGGCGAGGGAACGCCGGCGAAGTCGGCGGAGCACTTCGCGATTCACCCACTCCGTACCCGTTCCAGATGGTCGATAGGCCCCCCTTTCGACCTGCCCGCGACTTTCGAGCCTCGCCAGAACCTCGGCGACCACAGCTACCGGCAAGCCCAGGCCGGCAGCGGCATCTTCCGACTTGAACGGTCCATGCGTGCGGGCATATCGGCCAACCACATCACCAAGGGGATCGGCTATCGGTTCGAGAAACGACTGGGGTACACCTCGCGGCAACGCGAATCCGAGAGCGTCCCGCAACCGCGCGGCATCCTCAATCGCCGCCCAACGAGACGACACTCTGATGATGCGAGACTCGGCCTCCAGCTGTTCGAGTATCGAACCGACCTCCTCGAGGTCTGTCGACCTTGCTGCAACCTCATCCGTATCCAGGGGACCGAGATCGAGCAACATATCTCGTACTCCTTCCGCCGATCTGGCAGTCCGGGTTTCGGTGAGCCACTGGAGCGACAACTCGACTTCGTGGATGGCATCGGGATCAAGGAGCTGGCGCAGCTCAGGTTCGCCCATCAGTTCCGAGAGCAGGTTTCGATCGAGCGTGAGGGCAGCCGCCCGGCGCTCAGCCAACGGAGCATCGTATTCGTACATATACGATGCTATGAAGTCGAACATCAAGGACGAAGCGAAGGGACTGGGACCGTCCGTTTCGACATCCCGCACCCTGATCTTTCGCGAAGCGATGTCGGCCAGTATTCCCGTTACGGCCTCCAGGTCGAAATAGTCCTGAAGCACCTCGCGATACGTCTCCAGAACAATGGGAAATGTCGGAAACTCTTTCGCCACTTCCAGAAGATCGACTGCCCTCCTGCGTTGTAGCCACAACGGCGTGCGCTGACCGGGTCGTCTCCTCGGCAGCAACAGCGCCCGACCGGCTGATTCGCGAAACCGGGAGGTGAAGAGGGCCGAGTTCGCAGTCTCGGAAACCACGAGATCCTCCAACTCGTCCGGCGGGACGAAAAGTGGCGCCGAATCTGGTGGCTCATCTGAATCGGGAAATCGAAAGATGATGCCATCGTCGGTCCACATCGTGTCGACGTCCAGGCCGAGGTCATTCCGCATCCGGGTCGACGCCGCCATCGCCCACGGAGCATGAACCCTCGAACCGAACGGGGAAAGCAGCACCAGACGCCAGTCTCCGATCTCATCTCGAAATCGCTCTACAACAATGGTTCGATCAGTCGGAAGGGCGCCAGTCGCCTCCTTTTCTTCCGCCAGATACTGGGCGAGGTTGCTGGCGGCATAGTCATCGAGGTGATATCCGGACGCAAGCACTTCTTCCGCATCCGACTGCGATAAGGCACCGACGTTGCGCACGAACGCACCGATGGCCTGGCCCAGTTCGAGCGGTCGACCCATTGCGTCGCCGTGCCAGAAGGGCAGCTGTGCCGCAGACCCCGGCGGTGCAGGAACCACAACGACCCGGTCCTGGGTGATTTCGGTGATCTGCCATGCGGACGAGCCCAGGATGATCGTATCTCCGCTTCGGCTCTCGTAGACCATCTCCTCGTCTAGCTCCCCTACCCGCCCTCCTTCTGGCGATACCACCCGGTACAGCCCGCGGTCGGGAATGGTGCCGGCATTGGTGACCGCAAGCATTTTCGCGCCGGGCCGTGCCGTCAACGTGCCGTCAACCCGGTCCCACACCAACCGGGGCCGCAGCTCTGAAAACGCATCCGACGGATACCGGCCCGCCAGCATGTCGAGCGTCGCCTCGAAGGGACCTCGCGGAAGTTCGGCGAAGGGCGCAGACCTTCGAATCATCGCATAGATATCGTCCACCGTTCGGTCCTCGACGGCGACCGCTGCCACGATCTGCTGGGCAAGCACGTCCAACGGATTGGCGGGAATGCGGGTTGCCTCGATCGAGCCATCCATCATCCGGTTGACGACGACCGCGGCCTCGAGAAGGTCTCCGCGATGTTTCGGAAAGACAGCGGCCCGACTGGCGGCCCCTACCTGATGGCCGGCGCGGCCAACCCGTTGCAGGCCACTCGCAACCGAAGGTGGCGCCTCGACAAGGATCACGAGCTCGACCGCTTCCATGTCGATCCCCAACTCGAGTGTGGCTGTGGCAACGACCGCCGGCAACGCTCCCCGCTTCAGCGCATCCTCGATCTCCAGGCGCTGACTACGAGATACCGAGCCGTGGTGCGCCCGGGCGATGGGCTCCTCAGCCAACTCGTTGAGCTGGTTGGCAATGCGCTCGGCCTGACCACGGCTGTTCGTGAAGACGATGGTCGACCTGTGTTGGCGAATGAGCTCGAGTATCCGTGGGTACATGTGTGGCCAGATCGAGCGACTGGGTTGGCGCTCGAGCTCGTCGATCGGACCGGCCGGTCCGATATCTGTCATGTCCTCGACCGGTATGGAAATCTGAACGGTGAGAGGCTTGTCGCGGGGTGCGTCGACCACGGTCACGGGACGCGGAACCCAACCCTCGTCGGTGTGATCTCCGCCTCCGAGAAAACGAGCGATTTCGCTCAGAGGACGTTGCGTGGCCGAAAGTCCAATGCGCTGGGGCGGAGAATCTACGATCTCTTCGAGCCGCTCGAGCGAAACGGCAAGATGAGCACCCCGCTTCGTACCGGCCATCGCGTGAACCTCATCGACAATGACCGTGTTGATGGACGTGAGGATCGAACGAGCCTGTGACGTCAGCAGCAAATACAGTGATTCAGGTGTTGTCAGCAGAATGTCCGGCGGCTTGCGAGCCATGCGGCGTCTGTCCTCTTGCGGCGTGTCGCCGGTTCGCAACGCCGTAGTGATGAGGGCAGCATCGACACCCAGCCGGCCGGCCGCGTTCGTGATGCCAGTCAGAGGCGCTCGAAGGTTGCGCTCGATGTCATAAGCGAGTGCCTTCATCGGCGAGATGTAGAGCACGCGACAGCGATCGGATTCTTCCGGGACATCTTCGGACAGCAACTGATCAACCGACCAGAGGAACGCAGCCAACGTCTTGCCGGAACCCGTGGGTGCATGAATAAGCGTGTGTTCGCCGCGGCTGATCGCCTGCCATCCCATTTCCTGAGCCGCGGTTGGCTCGTGAAACGTGTTGGTAAACCAGGCACGAGTTGCTGGGCCAAAGTGATCCACCCCCGCGACAATAGGCCGTCGGTGTGACATGGACCAGTTCTGGAAATAGGTCGATCGACCTACCTGCATCGCGAGCGGGTCACCGGCTCGGCAATACGCTGATCAATAGGGATGAGCGACAAGGACCTTGATTACACGGCCGTATCCGAAGCTTGGTCGGACGCGCCTTCTTCTCCCTCGTCTTCATCCGCGCCTTTACGGGCGTTTTCTTCTGAAGGCATTCCCGAACCGGACATCGACACCACAGCCATGCGCGATACCGCGTTCGGTTTTGAGGCCAAGGGTGACTTGTCGTCGGCCAAAACATGGTACCGGCGGGCGGCAGAGCTCGGTGACCTGCAGGCGATGATCGACCTGGCCTCGGTTTTTCTCATCGAAAGGGACGAGCAAAACGCAATTGCATGGTTGGAGTTGGCTGCTGCGGCCGGATCGAATTCGGCTCGATGCGAGCTGGGTGACACCCTCGAACGACGTGGCGACGTCGATGGCGCTGCACACTATTTCGGATTGGCGGCAGGCGACGAATACGCGGAAGCCATGCACCGGCTCGGGTTGATTCGGCACGATCAAGGTCACACTGATGAGGCACTGGATCTCCTGGTCAAAGCCGCCAGGAAGTTCTGGAGCCCGGCCATGTTCGATCTTGGCTGGTTGCTGACACAACGCGGGAGAATTCGCGACGCCAAACACTGGTATCTCCGCGCCGCCACCGAGGGCCATTCACCTTCGATGCTCGCCCTCGCTGAAGTTCTCGATCGAATGGGCGATACTTCCACCGCGGCTATGTGGCGCCGTCAGGCAGGCACAGTTGCCGGCACCGCTTAGCCGAAACCCGTATTTGGCGGGCGCCTGCCACAAGTAGTCAGAATCCGGCACCCCCCGGCGTGGTACACCTTCTCAGTAGGCCATTTCGATTCGACAAAGGAGGTACGGACATGGCCACCTGGACTTTTGAACGATCTGGCTATATAGCGGGGGTGGCTTATCCACTGTTGCTCGTCGCCGGATGGGAGATGCTCGAATCAGCCCGGCCCTGGCCCGGCGATGTCGAGACCGATCTGATCACGAACGCCGACCTCGTCGACTACTACACGGGTTCAACCGCATCGCGCTACAGCTATCTCGTGCTGTTAGCCGGGATCGCGGCGCTGGTCTGGTTCGTGGTTGCGCTGCGCAATCGTTTTGCGGCAGCGGCCAACGATTCACCGGGAGCACGCGCTTTCGGAGGCCTGGGTCTCGTCTCGGCGTTCAGCTTGCTGGGCGTCGTGGCCATGAGTGCCGGCCTCGATCGCTACGACGCCTCAGCCATCGACCCCGCAACCTTGCAGGGATTCCTTGGGGCCGAAACGGCTCTGGACGGCCTGTGGATCATCGCAGTCGGCAGCATGCCTTTTGCGCTGGCGATAGCCGCCTACTTTGGTCTCCGCCACCGCGCGCTACCAACGTCTCTGGGATGGTTGACCGCAATTGCCGCCCTCCCGGGACTCATCGGTTTGATCGGATGGCCTGCGGAAACCACGTCCGAAGGCACCTTCGGCGGTCTCGTCTGGATCGGCAGCTTGGTGTTTCTGGCCTGGGCGCTCATCACCGGCTTGACACTCTCGATCTCCGATAGCAGAACGGCCAGGCCGATCGCGAGCCCGGCTGCTCCGATTTCGGAACCCGTTGACGATGGGGAAGTCACTATGAACCGGGAGCCGGCTCTAACACCTATGGCGCACTCCAGCTAGGCCAACTTCAGCCAGGCCGAACCGCCGACGGGGCCTCGTGTAATCGGGCCCCGTCGGCGCGATCACCTGCGTCGCTTGTTGCCCGAGAGCCAGGCGCCTGGGCGAAAACCGCTCTTCTTCCATTGCCCGTCAACGATTCCCACCATCAACCAGAAGCAGGCGGCGAGCAACGCCAGAGAGGACAGCAACCAGGCGATGGCGGCGAGACGGGCAGCCCACCCGCTTGCTTCGCCGGGCCATAGCCACAACCCGAGAAGCGCCAATGCGATGGCGACCGCGATTTGACGGCCAGCCAATCGGAACACGTTGAAAGGTTCACTCACACGATCGCGGGCACGGAGGCCGCCTCCGAACAGAGGCTCTCGACGTCCTCGATGAGCTTTGGCACGCCGGCGGTCATATTGAGTGCACCATCAGTCGTCATGAGTACGTCGTCTTCGATTCGGACTCCGATCCCGATGAATTCCTCTGGAACAGCATGGGTGACTTTCGGGGCGTCGGCCATGGCGGCCATCCGACGCGATTTCGCCTCCTCCGGTCCGAACTCTGCGACGTCGTCAGCGATCGCTTGTTCGTCGTACGGGAGCATCGTGAATTCGACTTCCGGTCGATTGGAGTCAACGTATACGCCCGGCTCCACCGTAAAGGACATCCCCGGTTCCAATGCCCTGCTACTGCCCTCAATTCGGTACTTCCCCGCATCGTGCACATCGAGTCCGAGCCAGTGGCTGGTTCCGTGCATGAAAAACTCTCGATATAGGCCCATTTCCAGAGTTTCTTCCGGACCGGTCGGAACGAGCCCAAGACTTGCCAGACCGTCCGAGATGACCCGCGTCGAGGTGTCGTGCACATTCTCGAGGGGAGAGCCGAGAACGCACTCGGCCAGCGAAGCTTCCTGAGCAGCGAGCACTACTTCGTAGACCGCCCGCTGCGAGGCAGTGAAGACTCCGTTCACCGGGAATGTCCGCGTGATGTCAGAAGAAAAGAATCCGAACTCGGCCCCGGCATCGATGAGAAGCAGGTCTCCCGATTCCAGGTGCCGGCGATTGTCCGTGTAATGGAGAATGCAGGCATTCGGACCCGAGGCCACGATGGCGGGATACCCATCGCGATTGGAACCGTGTGATCGGAAGACGTACTCCATGGCGGCTTGCACCTGGTACTCCTTCATCCCCGGTTGAGCAAACCGCATCGCCTCCAGATGCCCTTCGACGGATATATCGCATGCCCTCCTCAAGAGCTCGGCTTCCGCATCGGACTTGAACAATCGCATCTCGGCGAGGATCGGACGGGGATCGGCAATCAACTCCGGGGACTGCAATCCGTTGCGAACCCGCGTTGAATTCGATGCTGCGAGGCCGGCGCGAACCCTGTCCTCATGCCTGGCACCCCACGGGAAGTACACCGTCCGATGACCCCGGACATGGGAACGAATCTTTTGATCAAGCTGCGAAATCGGGTACGCCGCGTCGGCGCCGTACTGTGCAATCGCCCCTTCTGTGCCCGCCCGGTGGCCATCCCAGATCTCGCGTTCGCGGTCCTTGGGGCGGACCAACAACACGTATTGCTCGGTTGGGTGGCCAGGGTCGAAGATGGCTACGGCGTCGGGCTCCTCGAAGCCGGTCAGAAACACGAAGTCCGAGCTCTGACGAAAGGGATGCAGGACATCGTGGTTGCGAGGTGATTCCGTTCCGCCGGGGATGATGGCGACATCATCGCCGATCAATTTCATGAATTCGTCCCGGCGACGCTTGAACATGTCCATGAGATGATGCGCTCCTGGTTCTCGGCCGTGAACTTCCGGCGTTGGCAACTGTAGGGAACGATATCTGCGAGTTCGCCGATCGGCTAACTTGATGGGTATGGATGAAACATTTTCCGACAGCGTTCCAGAACTGACAGACGTCGTGTCCGGCGACGTTCGCGATGCAGCCGAAAAGGGAGCTCGCAAAGGTGCACAACGAGGGCCCAGCGGCCTGCTGGCCATCATCTCATCGATTCTCGGAGCACTGATCGCCATTTTTGCCCTGCAGAACCTCGATAACGTGAGTGTCAATTTCCTCCCCTGGGATGTCGAACTGCCCCTGGCTGCCGTGGTTGGTATCACCTTTGTCATTGGAGCGCTGATCGGATCATTATTGGGTTGGCGACGGAGGAGGAGCAGGGCAAAGGCGTAGGCATGGACTCGATCGAGTTCGCGCTCGAGGCCTGCGATTATCGCAACTTCGGTCAACAAACAGCCGTAATCCCGGTTGTGAACGGATCGCCGTTGGACGAGGTGGTCCGAAAGCTCTTCGGGAACATGGTGGGCCAGCACGCAGGCATGCAAACCGGTATTCGAGCCGAAGAGATAACCAACTTTGGCCCCGGATATTTCATGGGTCTTTCCAAGCATCGGCTGTGGCGCAAGAAATCCACTATCGGGGTGCTTGCGTGCGAGTGTGGTCTGGCCGAGTGCTGGACTCTGGAGACCCCACTGGTCGTATCGAGCGACACTGTGGCCTGGCCATCGTTTTTCCAACCGAGCAGACCCCGGCTGGACTACAGCGATCTTGGATCATTCCACTTCGAGCACGACCAATATGCCGAAGCCGTCACGAACCTCGAACAGCGTCTCTGAGCTCAGGTGGTGAGACGGCGTCTTGCTACTGCCGTCACCCGCAACAAGAAAACTCCCGCGGCGAAGGCGACCAGGGCGCTCGGCAGGGCCACATCACCGGCGATGCCCGTTGCAGGCAGCACGTCGACCACGGGTGTGTCTTCCGTATCGACGTTATTCGACGGGTCCGGGTCATTGGTATCGGTAGACACCGTGGCAGTGTTGGTTAGAACGCCCGCAGTCGCTGAACCGATGGTGACATTCAAGGTCACCGTAGGGGTATCTCCCATCGCTACGTCACCGAGATTGCACGTAACCGTTCCGGCCGATTCCGAACATGTTCCTACGGTGGCGCTTGCTGAAGCGAACGTTGTCCCGGCCGGCACCGTGTCCACGACCACCACATTCGCGGCCGTGTCCGGGCCGGCATTGTTCACCGATAGCGTATAAACAAGTTGTTCGCCTGGCGTCGCCTCGACATCCCCGTCACTCTTTGCGATCCCGACATCGGCGGCGGCGGGTGGAGGCGGATTGGGATCGCACAAGGTGGTACCCAACGCCAATAGCTGGTCGGAAAGCGTTGGGAAGTCAGCCAACCAATAGTCATCTGTTTCGACGGGGCCGGAAATGCCTTGCAGGCCGGCGACGCTGACCGATCCCACTCCGAGCGCGATCACCTTGACGCCGTTCGCACGGAACAGATCGGCCCCGGCCTCACCGTTTGCCTGGGCAGTCGCCACGGGAGCACCCGTGACAGCGTTACCAGAATCGTCTACGTACGCCGTAGGCACACCGTCAGTAACGATGATGACCACATCGGGCAACAACGGTGACGGTGTCGGGGGGACGTTCCAATGTGGGCCCGGCAAGCCGTCGTAGTTGTACGCCTCCAGAAAACCAGCCTCCCAGTTTGTACCGGATGCGAAAGCAAGAGTCTGAGCAGCTGCGTCGAGAGCGGCTGCTCCCGTCATCGTTGATGTATACGGAGCGACCAGTTCGGCCTCACCCCAAAAGCGAAACATACCGACGGTCATGTCGCTGCCGGCCCAGTAGTTCACGAGATCAGATGCCGCGTCGCGCACCGTCTGTTCGGCTCCTGCACTGGTAATCGAGCTCGATACGTCGAGGATCACGGCGACAGTGAGTCCGCAATTGCCCGGCGGCAAAGGTGGATTGGGAGCAGCCAGCGCCGGAAGGCTCAAAGCCAGCACCAACGCCACGACCGTGACCGCGGATGAAGCCGCTCGGCCGGCATGTGACGCCAGACGTGCACGAGTCATCCGATACCCAATAAGAACATGCTTCCGCCGCATGCAGTCTCCCGTGTTAGCCGCGCGCCGAGCGATCGACGCAGGGGATGAATCACCAGACCCGATCCCGTTGCGCGCGACTCTACAAGTTTCGCGAGTTCTCCGCACATCCGCCCCCGGGTGCAACGAGTTGACGAGTCGCGGCCGCGGGCGGGTACGAGGACCGTGGCTGTGCATAAGATCTGCGGAATGAATCCGACCCCGTCCCGGCAGATACGAAGGCTCTGGTCGATTGTCGCCATTCTGACGCTTCTGGCGGTGGGGTGGGAGGCCTACAAGTGGATCGGGGAAACAACGGGCGGGGTATGGCCTGGCACGACGACCCGGCTACCGATCAGGACGAACTCCCGCTCGATGCCGCACCTGTGGGACATCGCGGTTTCGCTGTTTCGACCTGCCCGGCGCGGCGGAGAGGACATCCTGCTCGTGATACTTCTGCGGGCCGGCTGGTTCACCCTGCGATCCGCCCTCGTCGGATTCGTCGCAGGGTGTTCAATTGGATTCGGCCTTGGTTTGCTGTTCGTGAGATCGCGGCTGGCCGAACGCGGTTTGATGCCGTACGTGGTCGCGAGCCAAACCGTGCCCGTGATCGCCATCGCACCGATTCTCGTCGTATGGGGAGGGCGGCTCGACTTGCCGAAGTGGGTTTCGGTAGCGGCCATCTCGGCGTACCTTGCCTTTTTCCCGGTGGCGATCAACACCCTGCGAGGGCTCCGCTCACCGGCGGCCACGGCAACCGAGCTGATGCGGTCGTACGCCGCGTCACCCAACCAGACCTTGTTGAAACTGCAAATCCCGGCAGCGTTGCCTTTTCTGTTTCCCGCATTGAAGGTCGCCGCGACTGCATCGGTAATCGGAGCTATCGTCGGCGAGCTTCCCGCCGGCCTTGCCGATGGACTCGGCCGGGCCATCCTTGGATTCGCGTCATCATTCTCTTCTGCGCCGGAAAAGCTGTTCGCGTCCGTCGTCGTCTCCGCTCTGGTGGGCCTGGTGTTTGTCGGTGTCGTCGCTCTGGTCGAGCGATTGGTCCTTCCCCCCACAAGGCGGATCGATCCGACAGAGGCGGCAGCTAGCCCATGACCGATGCCGTGGTGTTGAATGACGTCTCCATGGTCTTCAACCAAGGAGGAGATAATCAGGTTCACGCACTGAGCGAGATCGATCTCACCATCGAACCGGGAGAGTTCATCTCACTCATCGGACCGTCTGGATGCGGCAAGTCAACGCTTCTGAGGTTGATCGGCGACTTGATTTCGAGCACGGACGGGCGAGTAGAGGTGAACGGCAAGCCTGCGCACCTTGCCAGGACCGACCGCGACTACGGGATGGTCTTCCAGTCGGCAACCCTTCTCGAGTGGCGAAGCGTCCTCGCCAACGTGACGCTCCCACTCGAGATCATGGGTCGCAGTTCGGTCGAGCGGCAAGAACGGGGTCGTGAGATGCTCGACCTTGTTCAGCTCTCCGGTTTCGAGGACCATTATCCATGGCAACTGTCCGGAGGCATGCAGCAACGTGTGGCAATCGCCCGCGCTCTCGCATTTGCGCCGTCTCTATTGCTGATGGACGAGCCATTCGGGGCCCTGGATGAGATGACCCGCGAGCGGATGCAAACCGAGCTCCTGAACATCTGGGAAGCCACCGACACGACCGTGATCTTCGTCACTCATTCGATCCCGGAGGCGGTATTCCTCTCCACCAGGGTGGTGGTCATGTCTCCACGACCGGGCCGCATCGTCGATGTAATCGACATCGACCTCGCCCAACCCCGCACGCTCGATACTCGAGAAGAGCAACGGTTCTATGAACTCCTCACCGTTGTCCGCGAAAGCCTGCGAAGGGCCGACCGATGACGTCATTCATCAGCTCGCATTCAGCCGGGTCCGAACCATGAGGCGCCTGGCGAACTGGCTGCCCGCAGCAGTCTTGTTTGTTGGCGGACTGCTGTTTTGGGAAGCAATCGTGCGGGCCTTTTCGATCAAAGGATTCATCCTGCCCGCTCCCTCTGCCATCGCATCTGCGTTCGTCGCCGAATGGGCCGCACTTCGAACCGCGGGCGTGTCGACGTTTGCCACGGCGCTGGCGGGGCTCGCGGTGGGGGTCTCCCTGGCCATCCTGTCTGCTCTGGCCGCGGCACGATGGACCCCGGTACGTGATGGGGCCATGCCGCTGGCCATCGCCGCCAACTCCACACCGATCATCGTGTTGGCGCCCATCGCCAACTCCTGGTTTGGCCTGCGAAGTGCCTGGGGAACCATTCTCGTGGTCTCCGTGCTGGTCTTCTTTCCCATCATGATCAATCTGGTGAAGGGTCTGTTGTCTGCCGAGAGTTCGCAGCTCGAGTTGATGCAGTCATACGCGGCATCTGATCGCAGCGTCTTATGGAAGCTGAGATTGCCGGGCGCGTTGCCCTACCTCTTCTCCGCTCTGAAGGTAGCGGCGTCGCTCAGCCTGATAGGCGCGATCGTCAAGGAGTACTTCGGAGGATCGCAAGAACGGCTGGGTCAATACATCACGAGCAAAGCCGGGCTTTTCCAATTTGAGGAGGCCTGGGCTGCGATCGTCCTTGCATCTGTTTTCGGCATCCTGCTGTACGTCGCAATCTCGATCTTTGAGCGTTGGGCGATTCCGTGGCATGTATCGATTCGCAGCGCTTAGCAAGGTCGAACTCATTCGAGTAGCTTCGATCGTGACCACGGCGATGACGAGGAGGATCCACCATCATGAAGAGGTTCATTGCGCTGCTGTTGGCAACGAGCATGATTGCCGCTGCCTGCGGGGGCGGTGACTCGACCACAGACTCTGACGAGACGACCACAACCGCAGGGGCCGAGACTCCGACCGAGCTGACCCCCATCAGCCTGCAGTTGCAGTGGTTTGCCCAGTCGCAATTCGCCGGCTACTACGCCGCGAAGGCGCTGGGTTATTACGAAGACGAGGGACTCGACGTCAGCATCCTCGAGGGTGCTGTGGACATTGTTCCTCAACAAGTGGTCGCCACGGGTGGAGCCGAGTTCGGTCTGGCTTGGGTACCCAAGGCCCTGGTATCGAACGAAGAGGGTGCCGGTCTGGTCAACGTGGCTCAGGTGTTTCAACGCAGCGGCACGCTCATGGTCTCCTGGGCCGACACCGGCATCGAGTCACCCGAGGACTGGGAGGACAAGGTCATCGGGAACTGGGGATTCGGCAACGAGTTCGAGCTGACAGCTGCGATCGAGAAATTCGGTGTGACCCCTGCGGAACTGGTGGCTCAGAACTTTGACATGGAGGCGCTGTTGAATCGGGAGATCGACGCCGCTGAAGCGATGATCTATAACGAGTACGCACAGGTCCTCGAGGCGGTCAACCCGGACACGGGAGAGCTCTACCAGCCGACCGATCTCAACGTCATCGATTTCAATGAGGTCGGGACCGCAATGTTGCAAGACGCGGTTTGGGTCACCTCGGAATACGCCGACGCCAACCCCGACGTTGTTGAGCGTTTTCTCAAGGCGTCGTTCGAAGGCTGGATTTACTGCCGCGATAACACGGAAGAGTGCGCAGACATCGTCTTGAACGCGGGACCGACACTGGGCCGTTCCCACCAGATTTGGCAGATGAACGAGATCAATGGTCTCATCTGGCCATCGCCTGGTGGCGTCGGAGTCATGGATCAGGCTCTCTGGGACCAGACCATCGACGTTGCAACGAGTCAGGGAGTGATAGCGGCTGATCCCGGGTCGGACGCATTCACAACGAAGTTCGCGGAGGCGGCGGTAGCAGCGCTAGAAGCCGAGGGTCTCGATGTCACCGGTACGAGCTGGCAACCGATCGAGGTGGAACTGGTCGAAGGCGGCGAATAGGAACCGATCAGGCACGAGCGAACTCGACCGGAGATCGTGACTGACGCGCTCTTCGTTCCGGATGGCGACGGTTACCTCGCGACCGACTGGTCGCGAGGTGGCTGGGACGACAATCTCTTACACGGCGGGCCCCCGGCGGGCTTGAT
>JAHEJY010000101.1 GCA_024638625.1 Actinomycetes bacterium | reverse complement strand
AAACCGGTATCCAGGCGGGCGGCAACACGTGGGGCAAGATCGCGGCCAGAACTCGTGGCCCCAAACAGCATGACCTCGGGTTCATGAGCTGCGACGGCTTCACAGAGAACTCGTGTGGCTGGAAGACTGAGACCATCTCTCAGACGATCATCACGGGCAACGAATACCACATCGGCCCCAAACGTGGAGGCATCGTCGATCGCCCGGTCGACATCGTCTCCCAGCACAACCGCTGCCACGCCGGTCGAGGTCGCGTCCGCGATTTCGCGAGCCTTCGTCAAGAGTTCTGCGGACACTTGAGCGAGCCCGGATGATGAACGTTCACACACAACCCATACCGTTGGTGTTCCTTCGCATGCGGCGGCTACGGTGGGATGCCTCGCCGCTTCGACCGGGATGGGTGCTCCGATCGGTTCGATCTCCTTGAGCAACGACGCAAGATCCTCATAGCTGAGATCTGGACCCACGAATGCCGTCGTGAGCGCAGGCAACGGAACCATTTCCATATGGGCAACCTTGGTTGGCGAAGCCTGTAACCCCGCTGCATCGTCACCCAGCTCCAGGTCCTGCGCGCCGAACCGGATGATCTCTGCGGCCATAGCGGCCTGCCGAAGCGGCCAGGTCGGATACCGGGGAACAAAACCCGTCTCTGCGATGGTCAACAAGGCCGGCAGCGGCAGGCGAATCGTTTCGTAGCCGCCTTCGACCACCCGACGGAGCCGAAGGAATGCGCCATCCACCTCGGCCGTCTCCACGGCCGTGACGTGGGGTATACCCAAGCGCTCGGCGATCTGGGGACCTACCTGACCGGTTTCACCATCGAGGGCGGACAGTCCGCAGACATAGAGGTCACAAGCCCCCATGGCCTCCACCGCAGCCGCCAGCACATTTGCGGTCGCCCACGTGTCGGAGCCGGCAAACGCCCGATCGGTGACGAGTGCTGCAGTCGTGGCTCCATGGGCAATCGCTTCTCGCAACACCGCTTCGGAAGCCGCAGGTCCCATGGTGATCGCAACGACGTCGTCGGCAAGCTGCAGTGCAGCTTCCAAGGCATGCAGATCAACAGGATTGAGAATGGCCGGCGCCGAACCCCGATCGATCGTGCCATCGGGCTTGGTGGCGACCGAACCGAGACGTATATCGGGAACCTGCTTGACGAATACGGCAGCGCGCACGATGCCTCAATCGATCGCTGGCACGATTCTGTCACACCGCTCCTGCGAGAAGTAGCGCCGAAGGTCTGATTGGACGATGCCTTCCGGCTACAGATTCCCCCGGGCCGCCTGGTCACGCTCAATCGCCTCGAACAGGGCTTTGAAATTGCCTTCACCAAAACCGATCGCGCCGCGTCGTTCGATGAACTCGAAAAAGAAGGTCGGGCGATCCTGCATCATCCGGGTGAAGATCTGTAGCAGGTACCCACCGTCGTCCTGGTCGACGAGGATGCCAAGACGTTTGATCGTCTCGACATCGACATTGAGATCCGGCACCCGCGTCGGCACCTCTTCGTAATAACTGTCCGGCACCGACATCAGGCCCAGGCCTCGCTCGCGACCGGCCGTGACGGTTGCGACCAGATCGGAGGTGGCGATCGCAAGGTGCTGCACGCCGGGACTCCGGTAGAAATCGAGATACTCCTCTATCTGAGACTTGTGAAGGCCGGTCGCAGGTTCATTGATCGGTAGGCGAATCACACCCGTGCCGTCCCAGACGACCTTTGACATCAAGGCCGAGTACTCGGTCGATATCGCCTCGTCGTCGAAATGCCGGAGCAGCACGAAGCCAAAGACGCGCTCGTAGAACTCGACCCAGCGGTCCATGTCGCCGAGCATCACGTTGGCGACAACATGGTCGATCCGCTCCAGCCCGATCGACCTGGCGATGGAATCCGACCGTACCCGGAAGCCGGGCGGGGGCCACATTGTGTCAGGGTTTTCGATCAGCGAATGAATCGTGTCTCCGTACGCTTTGATCGCCGCAGATTTCCATTTGCCCCGGTCGTCTTCAGCCACCGCGGCCTTGGCGACGACCTCGGCACCGTTTTCGACAACGTGCTCGAGGGAGGCCTCGGCGTCCGGCACGTGGATGGCGACGTCCCGTACTCCGGGACCGTGCAACTTGAAGTGGTCGGCGATTGCTCCGGTCGGTTCGAGGGTGGAGGTGAGAATGAGCCGAACGTGCCCCTGCTGCAAGGCATAGCTCGCCCTGTCCCGTACGCCGGTTTCGGGTCCCCGGTACCCGACGATGGAATATCCGTGGATCGCCCGGTAGTAGTGCGCAGCTTGATAGGCGTTGCCGACCCAGAATTCCACGTGGTGGAAGCCCAGGATCGGAAACTCATGGCGATGTTGCTCAACGGCGGAAGACGTGACAGGAGCCTCTGTTTCCATCATTTTTCCCTTCGGGGGTGAGCTCAACGCGGTGTTTGGGTTTCCGATGCTCGTGAAGATCAGTCTATCGCGATCGGCCATATCTACTCTGCGGGCCCTACCTCACTCCGGTGCTACGCGGAAGTCTCCACGCAACTCACGGCGTTCCGGCAGACTGCCCAACAACTCGAATCAGAGGAGAACGATGAGCGCTCATTCGGAAAGACTTGCCCAGGTCAGCGATCAGTTACACGGGGCGTTCGGGAGCGATGTGTTCGGCAAGCGCGCCGAGACGTTCGCGAGGTTCTTCGGGACGCCCAGGTTCTTGATCGGCCAAACCATTCTGGTCGCAGCGTGGATCACTGCAAACGTCGTGGCTGCGTCGATGCAGTGGGATCCCTACCCGTTCATTCTGTTGAATCTCGCCTTTTCTCTGCAGGCGGCTTACGCGGCTCCGCTCATCCTGCTAGCCCAGACGCGTCAGGCCGACCGCGAGAAATCTCTCAGCGAAGCCGACAAACACCACCGTGAGGAGCTGGCCGGAGTCGCCATCGAACGGCTCGAAACCTCGATCCACCAACATGAAACGCTGGAGGAACTACTCCGGTCAAACACCGTTCTCACAGAACAAGTCGAACGACTGACCCGGGAGATTCATAGCCAGGTAATCGCGGCCGGAGCCTGAGCGTCAGAGGCCGACGATCCGCTCCCGATCGCCTTCGATCTGAATATAGGCAATGTGAGCGACGACGAGCCCGATCCGATCGCCATGCGACTCCGCCCACACGAGCCCACCCCCGGTGAGTGCGTCTTCTATGGACTTCACAAACGCTTTCTCATCGTCGACCTCGATCTCGATCTCGCGGGCCGAGTTGATGATGCCGATTCGTACGTTCATGGTTTCTCCTAGCTAATGATGAGTTCGGGGTGAGCTCGCAATCGCGGTTTCAACGATTCAATGGACGAGGCTATCGAACGGAATGCCGCTGCCGATTCCGACTCGGGCGCAGCGATCTGGACCGGGGTTCCTGAGTCTGCGCCCTCTCTCATCTCTGCGAGGAGCGGAACCTGACCAAGAAGCGGTACGCCCAATTGTTCGGCAAGGGCTGCGCCTCCGCCACTCCCAAAGATGTCGTATCGAACTCCGTCGTCGCCGGTGAAAAAACTCATGTTCTCGACAACGCCGAGTACTTCCTGATTGACCTTCTCGGCCATCAAACCTGCTCGCTTCGCGACTCTCTGTGCGGTGACCTGAGGAGTGGTGACGATGACCATCTGAGCTCTCGGCAGGAACTGGCTGATGGAGATGCTCACGTCGCCGGTCCCGGGCGGGAGATCTAACAGCAGGTAGTCCAGTTCACCCCAGTGGACATCGACCAGGAATTGCTCGAGCGCCTTGTGGAGCATCGGGCCTCGCCAGATGACTGCTTGGTCGTCTTGGACGAAGTAGTCCATGGACATGACTCGAACTCCGTGGGCCTCGGGCGGGATGATCATCTGCTCGATTACCGTCGGGTTCCGGTCGATGCCGAGCATCTTTGGTATCGAAAACCCCCACACATCGGCGTCGATGACGCCAACCGTTTTACCCATGTCGGCAAGCGCTACGGCGAGGTTGGTGGTTACGCTCGATTTGCCGACCCCGCCCTTGCCGGAAGCAATCGCCAGCACCCTGGTCCTGATATCGATCCGCACCTCGCGCGAAGCGTTCGGGCCACCTCCGAGCAGCTCCTGCAGTTCAGCGCGGTCCTGGTCGCTCATCACAGTGAAGTCGACTGTGGTGGCTCCGGTGCCCGCTATCGAGGCAACCGCGGCGGTGACATCGGCTTTCAACGTGTCCTTGAGCGGATGACCCGGGACAGTCAGGGCGACGAGGACCCGGACATTTCCCGACGGATCGACCTCGACTTCCCGCACCATCTTTAGTTCTTCGAGACTCCGATGAATTTCGGCGTCTTCGACCCGACCGATCGCTGCGCGCAGCGCTACTTCATCAACCATGCATCACCTTTGAGGAATCGGATTGGGAGTGTAGCCAGCGCCCGAAATCAAGCCTCGTGGCCATGGCTAGAGCAGCCCCCGTTGCCACAAAGCTGCGATGTCCATCGTCAGCGCCACTCCGATATGCAGCACCGCACCCAGCCAGATCGACTCTTTCCGCAGCGATAGCACGCCCAACACCACACCCGCCACCACCGCGCCGAGCGCTTCGAGCGGCGGCTTTGTGAAATGGATCATCATGTAGGGAACGACCATGACCCATACCGCGGCCATACCACCGAGCGAGCTCTTCAAGCCATGCACCATGAATCCACGGAAGAAGAACTCCAGCCCAACGAACTGGAGGCCATAGGCGATCCACCACGGCCACATCTCCCCGATCCCATCGGTCGGCGCAAAGAACGGATACTTAGCCTGAAAGCTCGACAGGTTCGAGACGATCAACACGACCGGGATCATCAACGAAAGCATGGAACCGTAGATGATCAGATCCCGAGCTTTCGGAAGCCTGATGCCCATCTGCGCGATCGGCTGGCGCAGAAAAAACTTCAGCGTGATGATCGGAATGACCGTATAGGTGGCGAACCGGGCCAGACCCCAGAGCACCCACCGATCCCGCCCCGCTACATCCAGCTCCGGAGTCCAGAAACGATTGAGAAACAACACGGCGCTGGCCGCCAGCAAGACAACGGCGACCCGGTCAAGAGCGAGGTCGCGCCATAATTGTTTGGTCTCGGTAGTGGCCATTCCGACCACGCTAACCCGGTTGGTCAGGTGGCCCGTTCGATAGGTAGGTGACCTGCCCAAAGGAGGCTTCCCTCCACCACCCCCTACCTCGCCTCTGGCGAGCGGAGCCTTCTCCCATCTTCAATGGGGACCATTGAAAAGAAGCAGCCTCAACGCCGGTTCTGGCGCGACCGCTCCCACACCTCGAGCCAGTCACGCGCCTCAATCGACCCGTCCCGCCCCGGGTCCTCCACCAGGCTCGCCAGCCCTTCGTTTACCGCATGGCGAAAACGGCGGCCGATGCGTTTCATGAACCCGACGACCCCTGCGATCGCCAGCCCGGCAATTCCCACAATCAAGACCGAAGCCAACAATCGGGCCAGGAGCGGGCCGAAGAATATGAGCAGCACGATCAGCCATATGGCCCGCCGTCTGTTGGGCCTGGTGCTCGACTTGACTTCCACCAGCGTGCGGCGCCCATCCCGTTGCTGGACGGCTTCGACCACGGCATCGATTCTCCGGTTCATCCGCCTCTGGATGCGCTCTTCGACCCGCTTCATGGCTTCTTCTACGTCGACTTCGGATCGATCGACGATGACACCGCCGCGAACCTCGTCAGGCACCGTGAGACGCTCCGTCAGCGACGGGTTGCGATCGAGGTCGGTGTCGAATTCTTCGAGCAGCGCCTGGCGGAGCGCTTCTTCGCTGACTCCGACCTCGCCGGCGATCTTGACCAGTTCCTCGTAGTCGAACACATCCTCGGTTCGGGCGCGTCGTTCGCTCTCAGCCTCTATCGCCCGGCCCAGGATCCGTTCAGCCATCGGGGCCGAAACGGCGTCGAGCGAATCCATCAGCTCTTCGGCGGCGCGTTCCTGGCGTTGGCGCCGGTTGATCGATTCGTACGTCACCGGGCGAGCATACGGCGGGATTCTCGCCGGCGTCGGGGCTCTCGCCGCTGTGGGCCATGCCGCTCCATGACGGAAGCAGCACGAGCCGGCGCCCGAGAGCTCAGGAACTCAGTCCACACCGTTAGCGTCTGAGCCCTATGAGGCTTCTCGGGGTAGCGGCAGTGTTCGCGATAGTCATTACCGCCTGCGCCGGTCAACCGGAGTCTGCCACATCGACCACGGCGACCTCATCGACCACAACAACCACGACAACCACAACGACCGCAACGACCGCAACGACCGCAACGGATACTTCGGCTTGTGCCGATTCCTCCCCTTCCGGGAGTGCGAGAATCCAATCGAGCGTGCGCGGCTCATTTGATCGATCCAACGAGGAGAGCGAGGCAGTCACTGCCCGCGACGGAGATGGCACGTGGTGGCTGCTCATCGAAGACGGGCCTCCCCGCCGGCTCAGCGCTGTCTCGTTCCCACCCGATTCGTTTGAGACCTTTGCCGACGCACCGTCATTCCACATCGAGTTTTCGGCCGACTTCACGGGCGACGGCATCGACGAGCTGGTGATCGACCCGGGTCTGGGCAACGACCAGCGTCTCTATCCGGTGCAGCTGACCTCCTGCTCCGGACGAACGATCCCGACTGTTACCGGTGAACCGTTCTTCTTTGAGGTTGCCAGCGGCTTCACCTATGAAGCCACCTACGCATGCTGGTCCGTGCAAGACACGCTCGGCATCGTGACGACCGTCGCGACAGGCTCACGGGACGAATCCGGGTTCATCGACGGCGACGTGACACAGACCGGGTGGCGCTACGAGAACGGGGTGATGCAAGCCATCGATATGCCGGCAGCCACACCGGCGACCGTTCCCTGCTCCGGCCGACCCTGACGGGCCGGCCGGGAACAAGTGTTCATCTGAGGACCCGCTCTTCAGGGAACGCTTTCCGTATCTTGTTAGCCTTTTTTACCGCCCACTTTGAACCAGCCGATGATCGGCTCGTGGTCGCTCCCTACCACATCGGAGAACCGCCGGGGAAAGTCGACGTTCACGTGCACAATGTCGAATTTGGCGTTGCTGGCCAGTGCTTCGGTCGCGTACATATGGTCCAGGATCTGCGAGTTGCCCTCGAAGATGAACGTGTACTTGTTGTCATCCTGATTCCGCAGGCGCTCCAGGGTCCCGTTGCCCGGCAGGATGTCGGCCAGATCGTTCGTGAATTGGAACGTGTTGAGATCACCCGTCACGATGACGTTGGTACCGTCGTCTTGATCGAGCCACCACTCGGTCACCTCGTTCATGGCCAGTGACTGGGCCTCGCGGGCATCCTCAGCGGCCTGGACGAATGGCTGCGGACCGCCGAAGATCGGAGTCGAGCCAAAGCGCGAGCTGAAGTGGTTGTTGATCACGACAACCTCTTCGCCCTGGTATTCGAAGATCGCCTCCAGCGGATCACGGGAGAAGTCGAATGCCGTGCTCACCGAAACGCCGCGAGCGGCCAGGACGCCTCGCGTGAGTCCGGTGAAGTCGACGAGGTCTACCCGGTCCGGGTTGTACAGGAACGCGTTACGGATGTTGCCGAACGGCGCTCCCCCGAACACATCGGGTCCGTCTGCGGAAGTCTGAGTCGTTTCTTCCAACGGCGGCACGTCGATGAACGCATAGGTCGGGCCACCCGCTGCCACGATCTCGTCAACCAGCAGCTGCAATGTCACATCAGCCTCGAGGCATGCAGGGAATTCGTCCTCAGGGCACGGGCTCGTGCCATTGTTGTCCTGGATTTCCTGGAGGGCGATCACATCTGGCGATCTCAGGTTATCCACGATCTGTTCGGCCACGAGCGCACGTTGAGCATTGTCGCTCGACGTAGCGCTCAGATTCAGGACGTTGTAGGCGGCCACGCTCAACCTGCCCGTTCGCTGCGGCGCCATCTCGGGCGTCAACGCTCCGGGAGCCTTCACCAGCCCACCATCTACCGGGAACGCGTTGACTTCGAAGTTTCCGAAGCTGTAGCCGACTACGCCGGTGATGTCGCGCAGCTTGTCGCCGACCTCCACCCCCGGGTAATTGTTGGTACCGAAAATGGTTCCGTCGAGCTGGATTTGGATCCGCTCTGGATTCTGGTCTCCCTGGTTGTCGGGATCGGGCTGCAGCTCGATCCCTCCGCGCTGGGTCCGGGCCTTGGCCGGAGCAACGTCCTTTCCGTTGTCGGCCAGCACCCACAGTTCAGCGCTGAAGTTGCCGAACTGTCGGATCCCCGAGACCGCCACCGGCTTGTCGATGTGAACCAGCATGCCTTCGAGCGACTCGTAGAAGTCGATGGCGTCCTCCTCAGGGTCGTAGTTACCGGGGTCGAATTGAAGATTCACCGGAAGCTCGTCATCGCTGATCACGATTTCATTGGGAGGCACGCGGCCGTCGCGACCGATGACAACCGGCTCAGGTAGTGGATTGCCGTTCGATATCACGGCGACCTGTGGGCGAAAGAAGTTGGTGAGCGACAGGTTGCCGGTTGATGGTCCGCCCGGAATGAACTCAGACGGCCGGCCGGTGACCTCAACCAGATCTCCGACTGCAACGGAATCTCCCCGCGGCTGGCTTACCTCGATTGCGTCCGAAGTCAGCGGATCGCCGTCTCCTATCGGGTCCTGCATGAAGAAGGCTCCTCCGAATCGAACGGCCGTCACGATTCCGGTTGTGGTCACCGAGCTCGATATCGGGGTTTGGTGTCCGGCACCCTGGATGTCGTAGATCGGCGTGATGTGCCCGTCAGCAGATGCACCTATCGCCGGTATCAAGGTCAGCGCCATGGCCAACGAAACAAACAGGGCGATCAATCGCCTTCGAGCACTCATCGAGTTTCCTCTCGGTCAATGAGGGCACGTCGCGCGACCCTCCCTTACTCCGCGCCCAACCCTAATACCACGGAGGGTGAGTGTGCGGCATT
>JAHEJY010000100.1:1798-9179 GCA_024638625.1 Actinomycetes bacterium | reverse complement strand
CGGTTTGGTCGGGAGTTTCTGACGAAGTGTCGGAAGGGTCCCGCGCCTCTAGGCGTCTCGAACGGGACGGCTTACGGTGACCGTGTCGTCAAAGGAGGACTGCATGATTGACGCGGGTACGTATGGCGGAATCAACTGGACGGATCTTTCCACCCCGAACATCGCCGACGCGACCCACTTCTACCGGGACCTGTTCGGCTGGTCGATTACCACGTTGAAGACCCCGATGGGGGACTACTACGTCGGCAACGCTGATGACTTCGAAGCCGCCGGGATGATGGGACAAGACCCTGACAGCCAGGCGACGCCGGCCTGCTGGACGACGTTCGTGTACGTCGAGGACATCGACGCGACTGTCACCAGGATCACCGGAGCCGGTGGGAGCATCCTGACGCCACCGTTCGAGATCCCGGGTGGGGCGAAGGTGGCCGTGGTTGCCGATCCGACCGGCGCAATGTTTGCGGTCATGGCGGGAGGCGAGCGCCCATCCGGCGCCTACCTGTCGACTGAACCGGGTCGGGTGTGCTGGTTTGAGTTGATGACGAGGGACACCACTGCAGCTGAAGCCTTCTACTCAGCGGCATTCGATTGGAAGCCCGTAACGGAGCCAACGGGAACCGGCACGGAATACACGGTCTTCAAACTGGCCGACGAGGATGTCGCCGGGATGATGGAGATGCCGGCCGAAGTGCCAGCCGAGGCACCGGCGCACTGGACGCCCTATTTCGCCGTGGATGATTGCGTCCATGCCGAGCGTCGCGCCCTCCATCTTGGTGGCAAGGGTTTGGTGCCGACGATGCAGATCGAAATGGGCCGCTTCGCCGTCATCGAGGACCCCACGGGTGCCAAGTTCAACCTGATGGATGCCGTTACTGCGTAACGATGTACTCCCTGGAGCTGGGGCTCGCGCCGAACTAGCCCGCGAGAGCCCTGTACAAGAACGGGAGTGATTCGTCCATGCGGTAGTCGATGGATGAGTGGTTGTCGTCGAACTCCTCATAACGGTGCTCAACCCCGGCCGTAGTCAACGCCTTGGTTAACGAGCGAGCGCCATAAATGAGGTGAAACTGGTCTTTCGTGCCGCAGTCGATGTAGACGCCTCTAAGACTGCGGAGGTTGTCGAGGCAGTCGGGCAATTGGGCCAGCCGGAGCGGATCGTGCTTCAGCCACTGTTCCCAACGTTGCGGGTCGAGTTCGCAGGTGTCGAGGTCGACCGGCAGTCGAATGCCTTTCGGGGCCGATGGATCGGGGTCGTAGGTTGCTGCCATCGCGAGGATCATCAGCGCGTGCATGTCGTCATCTTCGAGCTTTGGTTCCGACTCGATGTGAGCAAGGAATCCGGCGATGCCCTTGTGTTCGGCGAGGATTTCGAGCGTCTTGGGAAAGTCGGTCCCGTAGACCAGATCGAAGCCCATATCCCCCGAGTGGCAGGCGACCGCGCCCCAGGCATCAGCCCGGCGCAGGCCGTGGACGATGGCACCGTATCCCCCGCTGGATTTACCGAAGATTGCCCGATGGTCCCGTCCGCCCATGAGGCGGAATTCAGATTCGAGCCGGGGGATCATCTCATCGATGAGGAAGGTCTCCCAGTTGCCCGTCGCAACCGAATCGATGTACTGGTTGCCTCCAAGAGACGTGAAGCAGTCCGGGAAAGCGACTACCACCGGGCCCATCTTGCCGGCGGCAATGAGCCGGTCTATCCGCTGCGGCACCGACTCGGCGAATGCTTTCCAGCCGATATGGCTGAACCCGCTGCCCGTAAATCCGACGACGTCGACAAAGAGGGGATATCGGTCATCCGACGTCTCATAACCCTCCGGCAAGTACACGGCAACGGTGCGGGTTGCCGGGTCACCGAGCAGATTGCCGGCGAGCGCCTTCGACTCGATCTCGATCTCGATGACGGTCCCCCGGGGCCGAGCAAAGTTGTGGGTCGGCATAATGCGCGAGGCTAGCTAGGAAATGTGCACTAGATCATGGGGCCCCGGCTCTGGTGGCCGGACGAAGAATCGTGTCACTTCGACGGGGCCACGTACACCCTTCCGCAGTGCACTTACACCCTTCTCTCCGCAATGCATGTGCGACGCGAAACATTGTGATGTCCGAACTCGGCCAATAGTCACACTCCGTCGCCCAATGTCTCTCCCGGCGCGTAGGTTCGAAGTTGATCGGAGTGGAGTAACTCAAGTGGGAAGGACTCGATCATGTGCGTAAGCGGTACGCCGAACGGTGACCACGATCACCACGGACACCATCATCACCGGGAGGAGACGAGCGGTTTAGCTCGAAGCCGGAGATCATTCTTGAAAGGCTCGGCGGCCGGAGTCGCAGGGATCGGTCTGGCAGCAGCGCCGCTCGGGCCGGCATTGGCGGCATCCTCGGGAAAGGGTCGTCGAGTGCTGGATCTGACTCATCGACTCACCCGAACGTTTCCGTCGTTCCTGGGCCCGCAGGCCGTGTTCGACGAGGTTCTCTTCACGATTGAGGACGATGGTTTCTACACCAAGCAGTGGACGTTCGATGAACACATCGGCACCCACATCGATACCCCCGGCCACTTCAGCCCCGGTATGACATTGGTGGATGCCCTGGATCCTGAAACGCTCATTGCGCCTATCGCAGTGGTGGATATCGAGCGCAAGGCCAAGGACGACCCGAATGCCACCGTAGATCCTGAAGACCTCATGGCGTATGAACGAAGGAACGGAAGGATCCCCCGCGGAGCGCTCGTGTGTATGAACTCGGGATGGGATGCCAAAGTCGGCGACGGCGCCGCGTTTCGAGGCGGCAGCGGCTTTCCCGACCTGAACTTCCCCGGGTTCTCAGGAGACGCCACAGATTGGCTGGTGTCCAAGAGAGACATTGTCGGTATCGGGGTTGACACGATGAGCCTCGATCCGGGCAATTCGGCCGACTTCGCAGTTCATGTCGGTTTTCTTGGGACCGGCCGGTACGGAGTCGAGAATCTGGCCAACCTCGATGCCATCCCGTCCAAGGGTGCACTCGGATTCGTCGGGCCGGTTCCTTGGGAGGAGGGGTCAGGTTCGCCGTGCAAAGTGCTGGCGATGGTTCGAGGACGGGGGCGCCGTTGACCAGCCCGGCCTGAAAAACTGTACGGCCGCTCGACCGGTTGGATGCTGTGACCAACGGCACTGGCAGTAGACGCTTGCGGTGTGGAACATCGCGGCTGAGGGTGGATCCAATGGGGAGGTAACAATGCGCAGGGGTTTCTTTCGTCTGCTCAACTTTCCGCCTCGTTTGCTGTACGGAATCGGACTTGGAGGTTGGTACGGCCGCATCGCGCTTTTACTCACGACCAGGGGCCGAATCTCTGGCAAGCCCCGAATCACTCCTCTCCAGTACGAACAGGTGAACGGAACCTACGTTGTCGCGTCGGTGCGAGGAGTGGCGGCGGATTGGTACCGCAATTTGCTGGCCGAGCCGCGAGTCGAGGTGCGTGTGCGGCGGTCCCGTTTCCGAGGGACTGCCGAAGCCTCCACGGACCCTGCCACCATCGCAGATTTCCTCGAAGTACGGATGGAGAAGCGGCCCAGATTCGTTGGCCAAGTCTTGCGCTTTCGCGGTGTTCCCGCCGATCCCACCCGCGCCGATCTCGAGTCCTACGCCTCGCGTCTCGCCATAGTCAGAATTACTCCCGAGTAGCACCGGAAACTTTGCTCTTGGCGGCACGTCCTGGTCGCCCGCGCTGGACTACGGCTTTGGAAGATCAGGCTCAGGCACGCCTTGGCCCGGATCAGCTTGTGTCTGCGTGCACAGCCCCGAAAACTTCGGCCCAGGCGATCCAGCCGCCGGCGATGAGGCCATAGATCACCATCCCGACAATCAGCGGCGTGATTGTGCCGGATAGGTTGCGGTCGATGATCGAGCCGAGCAGCGCTCCGCCGGCCAGCGAGGCGGTGCCGATCACGGCCGAAGCCATCCCGGCGATATGTCCTAATGGTTCGATGGCTGCCGAGTTGGCGTTCGGGATCACCGTCGCGTGCATCACCAATACCGCGCTGATCCAAACGATTGCGATCCAGAAGGGTGGTTTGCCGTTGGTTGCCAAGACAACGGCAAGCAAGCCAATCGCCAGTGTTGTGTAGCCGATAACTGCGTACCGTATTGTCAGGCGCAGGCCGACCTTGCCGACCACCTTTGCGTTGAACAGCATCGCAGACCCCATGGCGGTGGCCACTCCGCCGAAGATGAAAGGGAACATCCCGGGACGCTCATAGATCTCCCCGACGATCAACTCCGAACTTGCGAGGTAGGAAGTGAATGCCCCGAACAGGAACACCATGGCCATCGTGTATCCGATGGCCTGGCGGTTGGTGACGACTTCCCGGGCCGCATCTGCAATCGGACGTATCCGTAGCTCACGCCGATTCTCTTTTGCCAAAGATTCCTCTAATCGCAGAGACCAGAGGCCAACGACGAGTGCATAAAACGCACAGAACAAGAACACGAGCTGCCACGGTCCGAACAATGCGATGGCTGCGCCCAGCGTGGGTGCCACAATCGGGACCGTAACGAAGACAGCCATGATGAACGACATAGCTCTCGCCATGGCCTCGCCCTCGTAGACGTCCCGCACCACGGCTATTGCCACGACGCGACCTCCGGCGGCGCCGAGGCCCCAGACGAAGCGGCTAACCAACATCAGCTGCAGCGTCGGGGCGATCGCCGCCCCGATGGCGGCGATCGCGTAAATGATGAGTCCCACGTAGAGGATCGGCCGTCTCCCATATCGATCGGCGAACGGGCCGTAGAAGATCTGGCCAGAGGCCATACCCAGGAAGTAGACGGTGACGATCTGCGCCACGTCGGTTGCGTCTTCTGCAAACCCGAAATCGGCCCGGATATCGTCGAAGACGGGCAGCATCAGGTCGATGCCAAGCGCTCCGAGCGCCATAATGGCCGCTACGAGGGCAGTGAATTGTTTACTGCCAACGGCAGCTGTGGAACGCGAGGACGCCATAGCAGTGATGAGGCTAGGGCTTTCGATGATGCGCCTCTTGGGGTGGAAACCGCAGGTGGGCCAACCGCGGCTCATGACCCGATCGGCTCACCTGAGCCAGGAAAGCCCGGTCGAGAGCGAACCAGCGGCCGAGGGATGGTGTCCGATCTTCGGGAGTTGGCGAGTGCGTGCCGCGTGACCTCAGCGGACCGTAGCGTCCCAGGCGACTTCGTAGAGTGGAACAGGCTCGGGGAAGCCCTTGAGGCCGATCTCTCCCATACTCCTGAAGTCGATTCCTTTTCCGATCGTGAGGTCGCGGACGGTGCCTGACGCAAGGGTTTGGCCGCCTGATGCATGGGCGCAGATTCGAGCGGCCAGATTCACGGCTGCGCCGAACAGGTCTTTGCTTTCCTGGACCGGCTCGCCCACAGTCAACCCGATCTTTACCGCCAGTTGAGCTCCGTCGGATTCGTCGGCCGATGATCTCTGCTGGATCGCAACGGTGGATTCCAGTGCCCTGGTAGCCGAGGTGAAGCTGGCGAAAACACCGTCGCCTGTTTTCTTGATGATGCGCCCGCCGTGACTCTCGAGAGCTTCTTCGACAACCTTGTCGTGGCGCCGAACCAAATCCATGGCCGCTCTGTCACCCTGGCTGGTGCTGACCGCCGTTGAGCCCTCGATGTCGGTAAACATGATCGCCCGCAGCGCGGTGTCGGGTCTGCCGTCCACCGTTACTCGATCGTTCTCGTCCTTGTCCGTGAAGCCCATGAACTTGGCGAGCGTGGGAGCCCCGACCTCGATTACTTCGTGTGGCATCAAGCCGTGAGCCTCCTTATGGCACGCCTTCATAGACTCGACATCGGGGGCCTCAACCAGGCAGAACGCCTTGCCCTCCGGATCGGCGAACCAGTAGCTGAGGAATTTCACGCCGTAGGTCTCCTGGACCTCGAGGTCGCGGCGATGGGCTGCAGCGACATCGTCGGGTGTGGCGTCGCCGAGTCCAGGATGCACGTCCATATAGAGAGGCATGAATTGAGCATACGCCCTGGTGACACGGTTAGGCGGAGGCAGCTACCAAAGACTCAACAAAGGCACCACCGGGACGCGGGGAATCAGTACGAAGTGAAGGATTGCCAGATCGGGTCGAGGAACGCCTCCCGATCACCTTCACTCAGATACCGGGAGGATTCGGTCGTCACCCACGGTGGGTTGTATCCGACCTCAACTTCATTGACCAACTCGCCGCCAGGAGCGCATTGATAGACCCTGTAAAAAAAGTACGCCTCGTTGAGGTATAGGGTCGCCGGTCGCTCTTCTACATCAGAGTAGATCAGGCCACACTGGCTGGGAACCGTCATTGCGGCCATGAATTGTTGGGCGACTTCTGCGAGGGCCCCCTCGGCCGGACGTTCGTAGCGAGCCATGTGGTAGCCATTTTCTGGAGCCGGCCCATCTCCGGTCGTGGCGATCATCCAGCCTTCGAGCCCAGGGGAAGCCCAAATCTCGTTGTCTGTGACTTCGACCTGCCAGTCGACCGGAAAGCTCATCCCGATCTCTCCTGCGCCATCGAGAACAAAGACTGTGTCAACCAGTGAGGTGGTGGGTGGGTTGGTCGTGGACGTGGTTGTCGCGGCGGCCGTAGTCGTCGTCATGGAAGTAGTCGTGGTGGCGGCCGAAGATGGAGGAGGAGGCGAGGTGGTGACGGTCGTCGCATCGGCCACCATTGCGTCCGGTTCAGGCGCTCCGTCGTTGGTCATGAATCCAACTGTTATGAGTATCACACCGAACAAACCAAGCAGTATCTGGCGGGGAAGAGAGTCGACGAGCGGATCTCGATCTTGAACGCGATCAAACCTCCACCGACGATGGCAGCACCGACGAAGGCGACTCCCGCCAGGATGAGAGTGGTCTGCACGCGTATTCTCTCTCGTCGTGACCGGTCCTGGTGACCGGGACTCGTCATACACGAGCGTACGAGCATGACTGTGGAGCATGTGGAGCAGGAAGTCTCTTGAGCGAGAAGCCCAAGTCCCGAGCCACTCACGACAAATCCGACGAATCGTCGGTGTTGTTCGTGCCGACGTTTATCCACACCGCGAAGCACAGGGCGCCCGTTGCTACCCTCGAATCATGTTGACCCGCCTCTGGACCACTGAATTCGACCGCACCCGTGAATCGGAGTTGAAGCGATTCGCCGACGAGGTTTCCCGTCCGATGTTCGAGAGTATGCCAGGGTTTCGCGGTCACGTTTATGCCGCATCCGGCACGATGTGGTTGACGCAGACCTTCTGGGATTCAGCAGCCGATATCGATGCGTGTGAAGCTTCGACGGTTTACCAATCCGTCGTCGATCAACTCATGGAGACGGGCATATTGCTCGGACAGCAAATCACCGAGGTCTATTCCGTCAACGGCTGGTCC
>JAHEJY010000100.1:0-1698 GCA_024638625.1 Actinomycetes bacterium | reverse complement strand
GCCAGTAGGGCAGCCGGTATCGCCGTTGCCAACTGGACGGCAAGACTGGCCAGGACTGCGATGGCGATCCCAACTCCGGCGACAGCGAGTGCAGTCAGGTGGCGTTCATCGTGTTCCCCTGCGTCCGGTCCTGCGATGAGAGCGGTGGCCGGAAGAGACAGCGAAACTCCGGTGGGGCCGAGCAGCGATCCGACCATCGTCCCCAAGCCGCTGATGCTTGTGACGGTTGTCTCGGGTGCTTCGTAGTCGTTTTCGCTCAGGAACACGATGGACGGGGCGTTAGCTTGGAACTCGATGAGAACCACCATCACCGGTGTCACGGTCAGGATGGCGGACACGGAGAATGCGGGCGCGGTGAAGACGGGAGCCGTGAACGTATCCGCAAGGGATATGGCTGTGGTGTCACCCGAGATTGCTGCGATCAGCAAACCACCCACGAGGGCCGGCAAAATCGCCGGGATCCTCGGCTCTGCATACACGCGGGCCAGGAGGTAGACGAGCAGGGTTCCGCCCACGAGGGTCGGTTGTCTTCCCAATTCGGTGAACATTCTGGTGAAGAAGGGCAGCACCGCTCCTGCCAGGAGCCCAAACACGATGGGCGCCGGCAGCCAGGCGATGAGTTTCTTGGTCAGACCGAGTGGCTCGAGGAGGAGGACGACGCCTCCGGCAACTATCGAGGCTCCTATCAGTTCGTCCCAACTGACCTGTGCGCCAAGCCTGGTGATGAAGATCAGGACAAAGACGTTGCCGGTCAGCAGCAGGGGCTGCTTATACCGCAGTATCAGTATCACGGCCAGGGCGGTCGGCACGCCGTAGAGACTCACGATCCAGGACGCAGTTTCGGAGGGCGACAAGCCCAGCTCTCCCGCCGCTTCGAGCGGGATCGCCAGGACGGCGATGAGGATGACGGTCATGGAGAGCACCGAACCCCAGTTGGGCGATGCCCGGCCGGATGCTTTTTCCCCGTCCTGCGACAAGCTATCCATGTGGTTGCATCGGGTGAGGTGCTTGTGCCAGGTTCATCGCTCCACCTAAGTATGCACCGAATCGGTCGTCATTTCTCGCCAGGTCTAGAAGCGGGCGCCCGGGCCGACGCGGTACACGGGAACGCGTCCGACGCCAAACCAGTCATCGGCTTTGAAAAGGTCGATTAGATGAAACCGCGATGATCTCCCAAGCGTCCAATCCGTAGCCGAGCAGACAGCCGGCTTTCCTCGAAAGGATGCAGGACATGCGGAATAGGTTTCGCAATCATCTTCTCATCGTCGGAGTTTTGACGATGGTGTTCGTTCATGCCGGTGTTGCCCACGCCTCGTGCTTAGAGCTGCCGGCCGTCCCCGTCGCGATGTCCGATGCCGAAACGGTATTCGTCGGCACCGTGACCAGTGCGGAGTATCTCGATCGCGTAGCCACCTTTCAGGTGGAAGAAATCTGGAAAGGAGACATCGGTGCGAACGTTGTTGTAACCGGTGGTCCCTCTGTCAGGGAGCTCGAGGCCGCCGCAGCTCGCGGCGAGGACCTCGTCACCTCCGTCGATCGTTCTTATGCGGTCGGCACCCGCTATCTGGTGGTTTCGCATGGTTCAGACGGTGACGTACTCCTGGACAATCAGTGCTCCGTGACCCAGGTATATAGCGCAGACCTCGATCAATATCGTCCCGACACAGCCTTGATTGTGACTCAAACGGGCGATCCGAC
>JAHEJY010000099.1 GCA_024638625.1 Actinomycetes bacterium | reverse complement strand
CGGCGGGTGCCGCCGGACATGAGGGTTTCGCTATGTGCTTCTGGCTAGTACGCGCTTAGGGACTGGTTGTCGTTGGGTCGCAATAGAGGATGTCTCCCGGATCATCCCCGACCTCGCCACGCGTCAGGCAGGTGAACGTGAAAATGTACAGACCGTTGTTGCGGTCTGACGCCAGGATCACCTGGGTCTCCTCGCTATCGATCACCAACTGGTCCACATGCACGCCCCAGAAGTTGGACCCGCCGTCTGGATCGATCCAGCGGCCCACCTCGTGGACGTTCTGGGAGTAGCTGCCCTCATCGTTGCTGTTGTCGTGGAAGTGACCGGGCCGGTACTCCAGCGCCCGCATACCGAGCGAGTACCACGACACAAACATGCGCGGGCCCTGGTCGAACGTTGGCGTGAGGTCTTGCGTCAGCGGGTCGGCCTCGATGTTGTGCATCGTCAGGTCACCGAAGTCGGTGCCCCAGCAAACATCGTTGCCGTCCGCGTCCGTACCACACTCCTGCACCGTCTGCTCCGGGGCGTAATAGCCCAGCTCGCCCATCTGCGGGATCGTGGCGGTGTTGCCACTCGCCGCACCACCAACCGGCACGGTGACGTCGCCACCGGTGTTGTTAATGATGTGCAGATAGCCCCAACCGTCGAAGATGGACGACGCCGTTACCGTTTTGCCAGGAGTGGCCTTCATGGCTTCGCCTGTTGAGAAACCGACAAAGACACCCGGAATGCTGACTGGCGCTGCGTCCCGGGGGGACATATTGATCAGGGCGTCACCGCGGGCGGCATCGTTGGCCACGATGTAGCCCGCGTAGCCTTGGGTTTGGGCGCTATCCGCCTTGTCCTGGAAGAAGCACGTGCCACGTTGAATCAGCGCAACCTGTCCAGCTTCGGTGGCCGACGGGATTTCGCCCGGTGTACAACCTTCGCCGCCGGTCCACACTACGTTGCCTACGAGAGTCGCCGGGTCGGGTCCGAAAAGGGCGACGCCCGCTTCGTAGTCGACGCTGTCGTATGTGACGGCGAACTTGTCGGGCGAGAAGTCTTCGTCGCCACCGAAGATGTAGTCGCCGCCTCCGCCGAACACCGCCGCGTGGGCGTTGCCCTCGTAGGGCTCGCCGACGATCGGTTCAGGATCGACATAGGTCGAGTCGTCGAGGAACAGCGGGTTGGCGGGATCCGTCACGTCGAGCGTGATGAATCCGAGATCCCAGTATGAAATGACCGCCGTCGGGACCCCGTCGATGATCTCCACCCAGTTGTCATGGTTGTTGTTCGAAGCCGACGAGCCGGTGGCGAATTGGTCATCGTCAAAGGCTTTCGGATCTTGCTCGAGCCAATCGAGAGCACCAGTCACGCTCAGCAACTTAGGTGACTGTGGCTTGGTGATGTCGACGAAGAACGTGTCGAACAAGTCGAACGTGTCGGCGGTGCCGACCAGGTAACTCTTGCCCTCAAAGGTCCAAGGGAACGTGTTGTGCACGCCCTCGAACTCGAGGAAGTTCTTCTTCAAAGCCTTGGGCTTGGCCGGATTGGTCACGTCATACAGGCTGATGCCGCCTTGGCCGACCTGGAACGGTGCGTTCCCACCGGATTGTGCCCAGCCGGGAATCTGCATGCCGCACGGTTCCTGGGTGGTAATCAGGACGTCCTTGTCGCCGACGGTGTGCACCCTGACGTCGTTGATGCGCGTATTGGGCGCCGACTTGATGCTCGCGACGGTGGCGCCCTCCGTAGCCGGATACTGGGCGACGGCGGCGGCCATGTCCACGATGAACACGCCGGCATCGCTACACGGGTTCTGGAACGTTCCGATGTACGCAAACCCGTTGTGCGACCACACGTCGGTGTAGTTCCCATCTACAACCCCGGCAAGCGTGTCGCGGCCGATTACCTCGAAACCGTAGTTGGCGTCTTTCGGGATGTGGCCGTCGTTGGGACTGTCGTGTGCAAGACCCACGCCCGGCACAACAGCCACCATCATGGAGAATGTCGCGATCAGGGCGACAATTCTTCGTTTCATGTACTCCTCCTCGTATAGCGCTCCCAGCGCGAAGCGACCGCTTGGTGTGGCCGAACCCTAACGAATCGTCTGCGTACCACGCAACAACCGGGCTAGGTTGCTGGTATGTCTGGTGGACGGATTGCGGCGCTGATCGTGGGGTTACTCATCGCGTTGGTTGGAGCCCTGTTCACGTTCGCGGGTTTTGCGATCCAGAACGCCGATCAGTTTGTCGAGTCGGTCGAGACCGAAGGCATCGCGATCGTTGTTGACACCTCCTCCTTGGCCGGCGATGCCGATCTCAGTGATGAGGAGCGCCAGGAATTCGGGGATTTCGAGTTCACGTTCATCATCAATTCCGATAGTGGGCTTTTCATCGGCCGCGCCCTCGAACAAGATGTAGAACCGTTCCTGGACGGGGTTCCCCATCTTCTCGTGGATATCGGCAACCAAAATGCTCTCGAAGAGGTGCCAGGCAACCGCCGCGCTGATCCTGGTTCGGAGTCGTTTTGGATCGAATCGACCGATGGACCGGCGGGCGGTGAGGTCACGGTTCCGTTCTTCCAGTCTGAGCCCGAGCAGGTGGTGGTCATGAACACCGATCAATCTGCCGGCGTCTCGATCGATATTGCCTTCGACTTCTCGTCGTTTCCGTTTGTGGGCACGTTCGCCGCCATTGCCCTGGGCGGCGGGATCGTGGCGGTGCTGTTCGGTCTGGGTCTCGCCGCCTGGGCTGTCATCACTCGCAAAAAGGGTGGCGAAGCGGTGCCCGACCCGCTCGGATACGACACCTGAAGCCCGGTTACTGCCAGGTATCGGTACGCTCCTCGCATGAACCTGGTACGGATCGGCTACGTCGATGACCCCAACCTCGCCGAGGTCTACGCCGCCAGTATGCGGAGCGAAGGAATTGATGTCGTCTTGACGGGGGGTGCCACCGTCGGCTACCCCACCCGGATCGGATTTGGCGGACGGACCTACCTGGCGGTATCCCCCGAAGACGAAGATGACGCCCTGGCGCTCATGAGCGAAAGCGACCTTGTGCTGACGAGCTCTTCGGACGTTCCGTTGCGGGGCGACTGGCTACTGATCGGTGGCATCGCATTTGTGCTGGCGTTCATCCTCGTGGTCCAGGCCCTGCGTTAGCCGGATTCTCGCCCCAGGAGCCCGCGCGTCTCGAGGTCGCGGCGGAGCCGTTCGGCGTCGACGAAATGGATCGCCTCCATGCCTACCCGACGGGCACCTTCGACATTGTCCTCCCGGTCGTCGATGAACAGACAGCGTTCTGGTCGCGCACCGAAGCGCAGGCTCGCCAATTCGTAGATTTCTCGCTGCGGTTTGATGATCCTTTCGATGCCGGACACGACGACTTCATCGAACGTTGTCAAAATCGGGAATTTGGCCTGGGCGCGGGGAAACGTATCCGCCGAGAAGTTGGTGAGACCGCAGAGGCGCAGGCCGGTGGCTCGCAAGTCGTCCACAACCTCGCTGGTTCCCTCGATGGGTCCTGGCGTCATCTCCTCCCATCGGCTCCAGTATGCGTAGATCTCGTCGGCGTACTCGGGGAACCGATCCTGGCGTTCGGCGATGGCGCGAGCGTAGGGAAGTCCGCGATCCAGCTCCCGGTTCCATTCTTCGCTACAGACTTCGGAGAGAAACCACTCCATCTTTTCCGTGTCGTCGAAAATCTTCCGGTACAGGTGGCGTCGATCCCACTGGATCAGGACGCCTCCGAAATCGAAGATGACGACGTCGACGGCGACGTCGGTCGCGGGGTGCTGTGACATCGGACGAGTCTATGTGGCGGATCTAGCCGGGCCTGATCATCTGATAGAAACTCGTAACGTTCGAGTAGTTGGGGCCGGCCAGTCGGCCGACCGGAGCGAGGGCCATCGTATCGACGTGGAACCGGTCGGTGATGATCGACTCCTGGATGTGGAAACGGACGATCTCGCCAAAAACCACAACTGCGGTTGGTTGGTCGTCGCCGATCTCGACGGTCCTCGTGACCCGGCATTCGAAGTTGGCCTTGCATTCGCTCACCATCGGTGCAGCCACATCATGGCCGGCCACGGCGGTGACCCCGGCTCGTTCGAACTCGTCGCCCTTCTCGGTCGTCGAGGTGACATTCATGTGTTCGGCGAGATCGGCTGAGACGACATTGACCGTGAACTCGCCGGTGTCGACGAGATTGCGAAGCGTGTCCTTGTACTGTCCATCGTGCATACCCGGTGCAACGACGACGGTGGGGGGACGGGAGGCGACCCCGTTGAAGAAGCTGTACGGCGCGAGGTTATAGATACCTTCTTTTGAAACCGTTCCTATCCAACCGATGGGTCGTGGAACGATGAGCCCCGTCATCAGCTTGTAAGCATCACCCCCAGCCAAGTCCCGAACCGAGAGCGATCGCTTCGGCGACGGCACCGACTGATGGTGTGGGGACTCGATACCGATCAGATGTTTCCACCGGTTTTCTCGTTCTCCTGGCGACCGGTCCAGCTCAACGACCAGTTCCATCCGCTCGAGATCCGACAGGGCCGCCTTCGTCGATTCCAGATCCTCGAAGGTGACGTATCGCTCGGCGCGGGTTCTGATCTCGCCGACGGTCTGCGCGCCGCGCAATAGCAGGATTGCCAGTGCGGAGAGCTGTTCTGGCGACAACTCGAGAACTTCCTCCAACTTGTGCCGGTATTTCACGGACCTGCCACCGGACACCCTGGTTGTCGTCACGAGGCCATCCTTTCGGAGGGTATCCAGAGCGAGGAGGACTACGTCCTCCGAGAGTTCCATGACCGGTTCACGGCTGGTTTTCTGGTTGCAGGCGGCTCTGAGCGCATTGACGGTCATCGGGTAATAGTCCGGTGTAGTTCGCTCTTTTTCGATCAAACAGCCCAGAACCCGAACCGCCGCGCTGCTCAATCCACCCATATTCATGGTGCAAAACGCTAGTGGTTGCCGCCGGAACACTCATCCGGTGTTCACGAGGCAAGCAATGGCTGGGGATTAGCCTCGCCGAAGTGACGTGGCCTGAACCTCGAAGGCAGGAATTGTGATCTCGGCGCAAGCCGTATCTGAGCCGATCGACGTCGTCTTGTTGGTGGGGGGTCTCCTGGGAGGCTTGGCGATCTTTTTGTTGGGTATGGATCGTATGACCGAGTCGCTCCGGGTCGTAGCAGGAGGCCGTCTCAAGAACGTGCTGGCGCGGCTCACTTCGAGTCGCTTGGTCGGAATGGTCGCCGGGGCCGGGATTACGGCCGTCATCCAATCGTCGTCGATTACCACTGTTCTGGTGGTTGGCTTCATTTCGTCGGGGTTGATGAGCTTCGAGCAATCACTCGGCGTCATCCTGGGTGCCAACGTAGGCACCACGGTGACCGCGCAGATCATCGCATTCCGGGTTACCACGTTTGCTCTTTACGCGATGGCCGGCGGCTTCGCCGTGACGTTCTTCTCGAAGCGGGGCGATCGCCAGGCGAAGGGTGCCGTGGTATTGGGCCTGGGATTGGTGTTTTTCGGCATGAGCCTCATGGGTGATGC
Source organism: Actinomycetes bacterium (assembly GCA_024638625.1). Lineage (GTDB taxonomy): Bacteria > Actinomycetota > Acidimicrobiia > Spongiisociales > SHLN01 > JABDOU01. Next base: position 3,748 of record JAHEJY010000099.1, on the reverse strand, counting down.
GATGTCACCGCTTCGGACCAACGAGCGGTTCATCGACGTGATGGCCGAGTTGCAGAACCCGTTTCTTGGAGTAGCGGTGGGAGCGGCGTTCACGGCTCTCGTTCAATCTTCATCGGCGACCACCGGCATCGTCATCGTGTTGGCCCAGCAGGGATTGATCAACCTCGAAACCGGTATTGCGCTTGCGCTCGGAGCCAATGTCGGCACGGCCGTTACCGCTGTCCTCGCTTCGATGGGAAAACCACGCGAAGCAATGCGAGCCGGCGCTGCACATGCGATGTTCAACATCGGTGGTGTTCTGATTTGGTTGCCGTTCCTGGGACTGCTGGCTTCGTTCGTTGATCGGATCGGCGGAGGCACGGCGCGCGAGGTGGCGAATGCCCACACCATTTTCAACGTCATCAACGCGTTCCTCGTTGTCGGATTCGTGCCGGCCTTCGCTCGTTTGATCATTCGGCTCGTCCCCGATCGGCCGGAGGATGAGGCCGCAACCGTTCGCGCCCGCTACCTGGATCGCGATCTGCTGCGGACACCTTCGCTGGCACTCGACCGGGCTCGGCTGGAGATGTTGCGGATGGTCGACCGTGTCCGTTCCATGTTGGAAGATGTGTTGCCCGCCGTGCTGGAAGGCAGCCGCTGGGCGCTGCTCGCAGTCGCAGATCGTGACGACGAGGTCGACAGCCTGCACAAACAGATAATCACGTATCTCGGGGAGATCAGCCAGACCCGGCTTTCCGAGTGGGAAACCGAAGAACTGCTGGGGCTGATGGAGGCCACGAACGACCTCGAGGCGATCGGTGACCTCATCGAAACCAACCTGGTGGCGCTCGGGATGAATCGCATCGAGCAGGGACTGACGGTCAGCCCGGAAACGACCAGAGTCTTGACCGAGTTTCATGCCAAAATCGTGGAGGCGTTCGATCTCGCCATGTTGGCGATAACGCAGAAGAATGAGGAGGCCGCCCGGGGAGTCGTCGGTATGAAACGCGAGGTGAATTCTCTCGAGCGGGCCGCGGCGCTCCACCAGGCCGAGCGTCTGGTCGTCGATGCTCCGGATCGCATCGCCAACTACCGATTAGAGGTCGATATGATCGCCGCGCTCAAGCGGATCTTCTATTTCACCCGGAGAATGGCACGTAGTGCCATCCCCGCAGCTGAACGCACCGGGGTGACCGATGACTAGCCGGAGCGCCGGTCCTGGGGAGGATTGATTGGAGCGGAACTCGGCGGCGATCCATCGCGCGTATCAAGAGGGCAACCTCGATGCGCTCCTCATCCTTCTAAACGACCCACCTGATTTTCCGAACCAGCCTCCCACGGGTCCGCTGCACATTGCGGAAATACCTCTCGAATACGCCATCTATCACAGTCCGATCGCATTCATTCAGACGCTGATCGACTTCGGCGCCGATCCGAACTATGAGGGCCACGCCGGTTTTCCGTCGCTGATAGCGGCTCTGTCGACAGATCGAAGAGATGTCGCCGAGATCCTGGCTCTCTTGCTCGATGCCGGAGCCCACATACAACAAAAGGGCGTCAACGGCTTCACCCCGCTCCACTACGCGGCGGCGTACCAGACTCCCGATTTGGTTCAACTTCTTCTCGACCGCGGAGCAGACCCGAATGTCCGAACCGACATAGACGATTACACCACACCCCTCGAGGAGGCTGTTGCCCAGAACCGGCGTGAGGCGGTTGCGATCCTGGAACCGCTGACGAGGCAGGATCCCGTTTAGTCCCGGTCGCCCGTTGTCGAAGGATCTCTTATCTGAACAGGAGGAGATTGGCGATGACGACACCGATCGAGATAGAGGCCAAGCTGGCACCTCCCGGCAACACGTGGAGGCTCGGGGGCGAGGTCGAATATGAGCTGCATCCCGATGGATTTGAGTCGTTCGAGGTTTTCGTGAGCCGACTTGACGTGCCGAACGGCGCTGCCGTGACAATCAGGCGCAACGGTGAATCGCTGGCAGTATTGCCGGTCAAGGGGCTGTTTCGACGCCATGGGCGCTTACGCGTTTCCAGTCGCCGCGGCGACGACGTTCCCCGGCTCAATGTGGGCGACGACATCGAGGTCGTCTACGAGGGCCAGCTCCTCCTCACCGGGGTGGCCGCGCTCGACTGAACATTCACTTCGTGCGAACCGGGCGGCGATCCGGGCTTTGGCCGGACTCTCGCGGCTTGCCTCCCGTGATGTTCGAACCAAGCCAGAGCCGATTGCGTCCGAGCCGGAGGCCTGGGGTGTTCCGTTCGTCGCCGGCGAGACGGCTACATCCATTGATGACACCGTCGCAATGGCCCAACGATTTGATTTTCCGGTGGAGTTGAAGGTTGTCTCGCCAGGCCTTGCTCACAAGACCGAGGTGGGTGGGGTCAAGGTCGATTCGGCCACCGAGGAACAGGTCCGGCCGGTTTCGACGAGATTGTTGCGGCAACCGCGGATCTTGATGTTGAGGGAATTCGGGTGGAACCATTCCGGCCCGGCCTCGAAGTGGTTATTGCCGATTATGTAGCGGCTTTCGACTCCTGCGCAGCGTGCTGCCTTCAATGGTCCGCGTGGTCGTGGAGTTTGAAGCAGGTCCGACCTCCGCGCTGGGGGTCGCTGATGAGGAGGGGTCAAATATGAGAATGAAGAGGTATCAAGTTGCCGCAGTAGCGGCTGCGTTGGTTGGAGTGCTGGCGTTCCCGGCACCTGCCTCGGCCGAGAGGCCCGTGCCCACCGAACCAACAGGGAATATGTCTCGGGTCACTTCTTTTGGTGCTGACGAGTGTTTTGATTTGGAAGAAAGGGTCGTGCAAGTCCCCACTGGCGAGAAGGTCCTCTATCACACCGGGTGGGCTGAGGACACCGAGGAATTCCTTGACTTGTTCCTCTTCTTTGTGGATTTCGAGGTCGAACGCAATGGGGTGCTTCAGCCCTCATTCGAGCCGCAGGTTCTCGGCTTCATACCCGACCAGGACCTGTGGGCTGCAAACTTCGACTTTCTGATCAAACCGGGAAGACCAAACGTTCCCGAGGAATGGACCGTGAGGTTTGTCGTCAACGAGAACGACCCCGACTTTGAGGGCTTCGTCATTGGCGAATGGACCCGGGAGATTGTGTGGACACCACGTGGTCAGTTCCCATCCGACACCTATCCATGCACGACCGGACAGGACCCATGCGAACAGGCTTGGTCCGTGGCCCGAGCTTCCCTAGCGGACCCGCCTCTGTTCACAACCCAGCCTCTCGTCAACCAGGTGGACCGACGGGTGCCCCACCATCGGTTGATACGCACATAACGCCACATCGGGGTGCGGCGGTAGATTCCGGTGATGGTTACGGCTGCCGCCTTCAATGAGGTCTTCGATGAGGTTGTTGCGGGGCCATTGGTCGCTGTAGGAGCCTGGCAGCAGGGGCGCAGGGTCTTCTACGCCGATGGCTCCCTGATGGTCGCACTTCTCCGGGTCGAGCATCGATGGATACCACCGGCTGAGCTGCAACTGGCAGTGCGCCATCGACTCCTGCGAACCATGGACGACGAGGAGCCGACGAAACCGCCGACCAATCCGTCTGAGTACCCGATCCGGCTTCGGCCGAGCGAGGCCGACTCGCTGCTGTCTCCTCGCTGGCGTTACTCGCCAGTTGTCGGCCACGGAACCCCTACCGATTCGATCGGCTACCCGGAAATGACCGCCGATCAGTGTCGCGTTGTCCTCAAACCGATCGGAACCAAGCTCGCCGAGGTCGTCCCGCAGCTATCAGGTC
>JAHEJY010000098.1 GCA_024638625.1 Actinomycetes bacterium | reverse complement strand
GCCGGTTTGGCCCTCCGGGCCAAGCCCTTACGGAGTTGCTTCGCAACTCCAACCGCGCCGATCCAACCGCTGTGACTTCACAACAAGCGAAGCAACGGTGGGACACCTAAAATCGTCCCCGAACTGGCGGCGCCGCGGCCTCCTGTCCGCCGCCCACCACTTGATTCCCGCGGTGAGAGGTGTTCTTGTGTTCGCTCAGCTGCGACAATTCCAAGACAGGCTCAACAGCAGCTTGTTCTTCGTGCCGATGGTGTTCGTTCTGTCGGCAGCGGTGCTTGGGGAGGTGATGCTGCTGGTCGACGATCGGGTCGAGTCCATTCCGCAGCGATTAACGGCGACGGTCGACAGTGCCCGGGCGGTATTGTCGGTGGTCGCCGGCGCCACGCTCACCTTTGCCGGCATTGCCTTCTCCGTGAGTCTCCTGCTTATCTCGCTGGCGTCGGGCCAGTTCTCTCCTCGTGTGGTCCACGGGCTGTTCCGCGATCCCTTCAACAAGCGGATCATGGGCATCGTCATCGGGACGTTCACCTACTGCCTGGTTGTCCTCCGTGCCGTGCGCGGACCGCTCGAGGAGAGCAGCCAGCCGGTAGTGCCCAGCCTCTCGATCCTGTTGGCGGTCGTGCTCGGCATCGTCTCGGTGCTATCGATCGTCGCGTTCATAAGCCATAGCGCCCACTCGATGGACGTGTCCAGGATCCTCCAACGGGTTACGGATGAGGCGCTCGAAGGGATCCGGGTCAGTTGGTCTGAGTCGCCGGCGGTCGCCGACGCCTCAGACCCCGTGCCGCCCCAAGGCGACGGCTTCGCAGTGACATTCGATAGTAAAGGCTGGGTGCAACAGATCGATCACGAGGCCCTGCTCGACTGTCTCGAGCCCGGATCAAGCCTGGAACTAACCACCGTTGCCGGGCGGTTCGCCATCCCAGGCGCGAAACTCTGCACTATCTGGCCAGCTCCAAAAGACGAGGAGGCGACACGGCGAAAGGCCCGACAGAGCGTCGTACTCGGAGAGACCCGCACCATGCTGCAAGATGTCGCCTTCGGTGCCCGCCAGCTCGCCGACGTCGCGCTCAAGGCGCTCTCCCCCGGCATCAATGATCCGACGACGGCTCAGGATGCCCTCTTCCATCTCGCCGCAGTGGTTCGCGAGATACTGGTCCGAGATCCCCCAGCCCGCCGATTCGCCGGCGATGATGGACGCCTCTTGCTATTGCCTGAATCCATGACCCACGAGGAGCTGGTCGGGTTTGCCTTCGACGAAGTGCGGGTGGCGTCGGCGGGACAGCCCACGGTGCAGATCTATCTCCTCGAGATACTCAACCTCCTGACGCATTCGCTCGAGGGTAAGGAAACCTCCGAGGCGGTGACGGCGCTGCGGCGACAGGCCGACCTCGTGATAGAAACGGTTGACCTCGGCCCGCTAACCACCTATGACCAGGATCGGGTCCGATCGGCTCATCGGCGCCGGTTCATCTCGGACTCCGGGCCCTAACGCGACGATCGCCACCCCCGGGAGAATTCAACGCTGAACGGCGTCTACAGCGGGGTGTCAGACCTTTGAGCGCTGCCTTGATGAGCACTGTATTGACGAACTCTGCGTCGACGAACGGCATCACGTCGCTACGGCCCGAGGGCTGATCCTTCAGGTGGAAGGTAGGGATTGACCGAAAGCGGATTCTGTCGGTCCCGCGTATCTTCTTGATGGTCTCAGGGTCCTCGGTGCCCACAGCGCAGGTAGATATGATGACCCCCGGCGGGAGAGAAACGTCATAGGTTGGCTCGCGTGGAAAAAACGGGACGGTAACTGGTTTCGCTTCCCGGACGAGCAGTACGGCTTGAGGTTTCCGGGTTGCTGTTGCACCGTTTAGAGCGCAGATGGTGGGTTGCTTTCAGAATTCTTCCTTGCCTCACGGCCATCGTCGACTATGTTCTGTGGCAAGGCGGGCCGCAATCAGCGGCCTTTTCCCAATTTAGGGGACCATATGAGAGCCGATCTCCCGGCCAATGAGGCGCAACGCCTGGCGACACTCGTCGAATACAACATCCTTGATACCGTTCCTGAGGCCGCATACGACGATATCACCGCGCTGGTTTCTGAGATCTGTGATGTTCCGATCGCGGCAGTCAGTCTCATCGACGATGATCGGCAGTGGTTCAAGTCCCGGGTCGGATTCGATGCCGCAGAGACTCCACGCGACGTCGCTTTCTGTGCCCACGCGATTCTCGGTGACGATTTGCTGGTGGTGCCTGACGCCAGGAACGACGAGCGATTCGCCGACAATCCCCTGGTTGACGACGGCCTCAAGGTTCGCTTCTACGCAGGCGCGCCCCTCGTAACCGAGCGAGGAGAAGTGCTGGGAACCCTCTGTGTCATCGATCATATCGAACGCAAGCTCACCGATCAGCAGACCAGAGCGCTGCGGGTGTTGGCACGACAGGTCATGGCCCAGCTTGAATTACGGCGGATGATCGACGAACAGACAGAGACACGGAAACGCTTGGAAGAGGCCAACGACCGGCTACGAACCGCAAGCACGACCGATGACGTCTCCGGCTTTCGCAACACCCGGTTCCTACACGAATATCTGGATGCCCGGCTCGAAACCAACGCAGTGCCGACGGAAATACTCTCGCTGGTGTTCTTTGACATGGACGGGTTCAAAAGCGTTGTGGACACCCATGGACACCTCCTGGGCGCCAGGGTGTTGCGCCAGGTGGCCGAAATCGTGAACACGCAACTCGACTTCGGCGATCACATCGTTCGGTATGGCGGCGACGAATTCGTGGTGATTCTCCCTGACCAGGATTCATCTGAGGCCCTCGCCAAAACCGAGCGAATGAAACAAGTGATTCGTTCGACCTCGTTTCTCTCAGAGGAGGGACTCGACGTGCGAACTTCCGCTTCCTTCGGTTTGGCCACGTATCCCGACGATGCGGCCAACAAGAAAGAACTCCTCATCGCCGCCGATCAGGGTTTGTTCCAGAGCAAGGCGGACGGCAAGGATCGCGTCTCGAGGGTACGAGCGGTCAGCTGAGCCCTCAGACCACAAAGGCTTGCGGACGGCGACAGGTTGGCGTTCCCCGCCAACTGGTCGGCGAGGTCGACAATTCACAACTATGATCGCCGCATGTCTGTACTCGATGAACTGTTCCGCAAGATTGCCGCGCTCAGGGCCGAACTCGACGCGTTGGCACCTGACGCATTCGAAAAGAGGGTGGAGGTACGGAGCCAAATCGCAGATCTCCACGCCGAGGCCTATCACCTCGAGGAAGAGTTGCCACCCGATCGCCGCCATCTCCAGGCCGAATTGAAAGAGTTGATGGACGAGCGGGGAGCGATCATCGATGGACACATTGACCCAGTGGCCCAATCAGGATCTCTAGCGGCGTCGGTGCCAGGCGATGCATCGGGTGCCCAGGATCTGAATCGGGCAATGGACTCCGCCGCTGATCTCGAGCGAATTGAACGCAACATCGCCAAAATCCGACACCGGCTGGGGATCAGTTAGCCCTCTGCGGCGTCTGCCGTGACGCGGTCGACGAGTCGGGGTGCGTCGCCCCACAGCCGATCGAGATCAAAATAGGCTCGCGTGTCGGCGTCGAAAATGTGCACGACGACATCTCCGTAGTCGAGCAGGACCCACGTGGCATCATCGAGCCCTTCCCTCCGAATAGGACGCCGATCGTGAAGGTCGCGTAAGGTCTCGTGAAGATGTTCCGACAGGCTCAGGATGTGGCGCCGGTTGCGGCCTGTGGCAATCACAAAGGCATCGGTGATAACCAACAACTCAGATACATCCAGCAGCGAGATCTCTGTGCCTTGCTTTTCATCCATGGCCGCAACTGCGACCCGTGCCAGCGTCTCTGAATCTATGTGCAAACTAGTTCACCATTGGTTGAAGCCTCTGAAATCATCATACCGAGGTACCCGATTTTCATTGAATTGCGTCGGAACCGAGTATGACGCTCACGTCGACAGATCCAGAGGCCGACTGTTCGATCACAATCTCGCCATATCCGAGTTCGTGTTCGACGAGCACCGCCTCCTGCTGGCCTGCCGGACCCTGAGCGATGATGAGTGTGTCACGATAACTGGAGCGATCGGCATTGTCGGTTCGAAGAATCCAGAAACCCTCCTCGATGAGTTGGCCGGCGATAGCCTGCGTGATTCCAACTTCTCGGGTGCCGTTGAGAATCTCGACTCTCGGGCGCGGTTCCAGGGGCATGCGGATCGATGAAAAATGAAGATCGAAAAAGGCTTGATCGTCTGCGAGGCCGAGCAACTGGGTCTCACCGACCCCGACCTGCCTGACGGGTGCCACAGTTGTTACGAGGCGTGAGGCTCCCAGGCCTTCTTTCATGAGTGCTGCGCCCAGGGCATCCTCATCGGCGAAATCATCAACGAGCCCGGGAGTTCTCGCAAGCTCTGAGAAATAGCCTTCCCACACGGACCGCTGTCGTTGAACGAATTCGATCTCACCACCGGTGCCCAACGTCATCAGCATCGCCTCGACCTCATCGGGGGTATACGAGGCTGCGCCGACACCCGCTGCGACGACTGCACCGTTGTAATCGGGTTGCAGAAACGGAGAAGCCAAGGTGATCTCCAAATCACGGTCGAGGGTGGCTGCCAAGTCTCCAGGACTGAGAACTGCAACCCCGTTGATCGCAATGCCCAACTCGTTCATGATGGCAAGCCGGACCGAATCGACTCCGCCCAATACGTTGGCCTCCGCCAGTTGGTGCGTGCCGAAACCCGGAACCTCGATGAGAAGTGCACCCGGAAACAGCACCACCGACGATTGATCGGGGCCCGCGTTGGTCATGACCCCAACCGAAACCGCCCGATCGGCCTCGTCGGTGGCGACGATCAAGACCGAAGAGCCCTCCACGACCACCGCAGCCCCGTCGACAGCTGGTGGCTGTGCGTCCTCCCTGTTGTACCACAGGTAAGACCCGATGACCGTTCCGGCAACCATCGTCACGGCCACCAGGCCTGCCAGCACCACACGCCGTACAACCCGTGGATCTGTGGGCAGGGGTCTCAGCTCCCGGGTTTGTTCGTCCGGAGCATCCGTCGCTTCGCTTCTCCGCCTCAAGACTCTGCTCCGCTTCTGTTGGGTGGACGGTTTCGGCTGAAGCGGAGGGACGGGTTCAACCACGGCGGATTCAACGTCAGCTACCTCTTCGACGACCTGGATCGCGTGGAGACTTTCGACGAGGTTGATGCTTCGTTTCAGGCGCGGGACGTGCCGTAGATCTGTTTCTTCGGTTAGAAGTTCTTCATTGGCCATAGAGGCCTTGTTCCTTGCAGTAGAGCCAGGCGGCGTCTGGAATGTAAAACCGGATGGTCAACCCCTCAGCTCCCCGGCGACGCAACATCGTCGAACTGATGGGTATCTCCGGGGCATCGAGCCATTCGAGACGCGCCCCGGCGTTGGCAACGTCGGCCCGGGAAGTCCCGGGACGGGGAAGTACTGCCAGGCTAACCCGATCGAGAATCTCATCAGCCCGATGCCAGGTGGGAAGCCCGGCAGCGGCGTCCGCCCCCAGAATCAAAAACATGTCGTCTCCGGCAAGTTCATCGAGCGTATCAATTGTGTAGGAAGGGCCAGCACGGCGAATCTCGCGGTCGTCGCCCTCGAAATAGTCAACGCCCGCAATCGACCTGGTCACCATTTCCCACCTGTCCGCGGCCGGGGTGATTTCGCGGTCGGCTTTCTGCCATGGTTCGCCGGTCGGCAAAAACGTCACGACGTCCAAATCCAGCTGGCGGGCGGCTAATTCGCCCGCAATCAAATGCACCACATGAAGTGGATCGAACGTTCCGCCCAGCAGCCCTCGTCGCATCAGGTCAGGTTATGGCTTGAAACGGACGGAGGCGAAATAAGCCGGAGACCCTTGTGTGGAGCAACCCGGAGGAACAGCGACGTCGGATCCGTGTACACCCCGTTGAGTCGCAATGACAAATGGAAACCCGTGACTCCCTTGTGTCCGGACGCCCTTCCGACCGCATGTCCGGACGCCACGAATTGGCCCGTGGTCACCGACACCGAATGGAGAAACGAATACGAGGTCTTTACGCCTCCTCCGTGGTCGACGGTCACCGTCAGCACGTCGGCTACCTCACCTGCAAACGATATGTGGCCAGGTAATACCGCCGATACAACAGAGAGGTCCGGAACCGCGACATCTATCCCATAGTGGTGTGGTGGTTCAAACCCACGCGCAACCTCTCCTGGAAGTGCTCCGGCAACGCTGCCGAGCCCAAAAAGTAGAACCAAGAGACACCGGGCGATGAGCAGCATGCGTGCAAGGTATGGGGTAGGTGTGACGCAAACAAGACCTGTTGAGGGCGCGCCAGCGCTGGCGCCATATGAGGACGGGAAAAAGGAGGAGGGGCTAAGCCGCTTCCTTTTCGATCAGCCGGGTTACGGCCAGGCGAAACTCGGTCGGATTGAAAGGTTTGGAAAGAGCGGCATCGGCCTCGTGGGCATCTGCCTGACGGGCCACCATGTGGCGTCCGTGGGCGGTCAAGACCATGACGGGCACCGATTTGGTATGGGGCTGCTTCCGCAGTTCGGTGAGGACTTCCCAACCATTCATCGACGGCAGCCCTATGTCGAGGACCATGGCGTCCGGTGGATTTGCAAGAGCGGCGTTGAGGCCCTCTGCTCCGTCTGCATGGAACTCGATCTCGATTCCCATTGGCTGGAGACACATGTCGATCAGTTTCTGGATGACAGGCGAGTCTTCACATACAAGTAGGCGGGCCATGCTGCTCCGTAATTGCGTACATGTACCCATCGGCATCCGACGAGCCCATCTTTACCCAAGAGATGCTTTTTCCACGAAGGCCTCGAGTTGGCGGAGCGTGCGCACCTCGAACACCCCGTCACAGAGATCGCGGTACCGCGCCATGACCGAGTCTCCGGTATCCCAGAACCGCGCCATTTCGGGATTCAGCCACCACGTCGTGCGTGCCCGATCAGTGATTGCAGCCAACTTCGCTTCCTCTGCAGGCCGGTAGTTCGACCTGCCATCGCCGGTGATGATGAGGGTGGTGCGGGGGGTAATGGCGTCGGCATAGAGCTCCTCGAAATGGGTAAAAACCCTTCCGTAGTCAGAATGCCCGTCAACCGCTACGACATCGGCCTCACGCATTACCCGGCCTGCTGCTTCGTTGAAATCCACGCCCGGGGCGAAGTAGTCGCTGATCTCGTCTACCCCATCGATGAAGGCAAACACCCGCACCCGGGAGAACTGGCTTCGCATTGCATACATGAGCTGCATCGTGAAGAACGCGAAGGTCGACACCGAGCCGCTCACGTCGCACAGCATGACCACATCGGGCTTCGACACCCTCCGCTTCTTGAACGAGGGGTCAATCGGAATTCCCCCGGCCGACATCGATTTCCGGACGGTCCGCCGAACATCGAGCCTGCCCGGTTCTTGGGCACGGCGCCGTTGAGCAAGTCTGGCGGCCAAACGGCGTGTTAGTGGTCGGATCGTGTGTTGTAGTCGGATCAAGTCTGACCGGGTGGCATGCCCGAGGTCGATGTCTTCGATCGCTTGTTTGCGGATGGTTGCGGCCACCGCCTCGGCACCGCGATCAGCGACCAGCAGACGCCTTATTTCCTCTTCGATGTATTCACGCAGCAGTTCGATCCGTCGCCGACGCACTCGGGACTGTTCAGCCTGTTCCAGCGGAGTGGCCGCGGAGTCAACATCGTCGAACATCGAATCCACGGCCAAGCGCCGCATCACCCGATAGAGGTAGTAGACGCCACCGACGGGTCGGCCGGCCTCCACTCCTCCGAAGGCGAACACAGCGGCGCGCGACAACGAGCGAATGCGATCGACATCCGCCGCTATCACAGCGTCCCGCAGGAGATCGCGAATGGCGTCGACAGAGAGATCGATTGAACTACTGGACACATCGTCATCCTCGAATGGCGGCTCCGCAACCGCCGCCTGGAGCGAGAAGAACACGTCGAAAGCCCGATTGAACGGCTCGATGTGCTCGGCGTGTTTCACCATCGTCGCCTGCAGGGTGGAGCGCAGCCTTTCTCGCTCGGATAGATCCACGAACCCGAGAGCCTGGGCGGCATCGATCGTTTCAACCGTGGAGACCGGCACGCCGGCGGAACGGAGTTCACTCGTGAAACGAGTCATGATGTCGATCATGTCGCGAGGGAGGCGGCCACCTTGTCTATGTCTGTCTGGTATTTGAGGAGAACCGACAACGTCTCGGCCGTAATCCGCTCGTCCACCTGATCCACGCCGAGCACCAGGAGGGTGCGAGCCCAGTCGATGGATTCGGCGACGGACGGCGGTTTCCGCAAGGCGGACTCTCGAATCGTCGCGACAGCAGAAGCGATTCCCCCCGCCAGAGATTCCGGTAATTCGGGAATCTGAGACAAGAGGATGTCCCGTTCCCGCTCCGGGGTCGGGTAGTCGATGTGGAGAAAGAGGCATCTGCGCTTGAGCGCATCGCTCAGTTCGCGAGTGTTATTCGACGTGAGCACGACCAGAGGCTGGCTCGCCGCACCGATCGTGCCCAATTCAGGAATCGTCACCTGAAACTCCGAGAGGATCTCGAGCAAGAGGGCTTCGGTTTCGATCTCGACTCTGTCGACCTCGTCAATCAGCAAGACCAGCGGCTCACGAGCCCGAATCGCCGTCAGCAGCGGACGCTCCAGGAGGAAATCTTCCGAGAATATGTCGTCAGCGATCGCATTCCAGCCACCCTCGTCTTCGGCCTGAATTCTCAGAAGCTGCTTGCGATAGTCCCATTCATAGAGCGCTTTCGATTCGTCGAGGCCTTCATAGCACTGCAGCCGAATCAGCTGCCGCCCGGTGATGGTTGCAAGCGCTTTGGCCAACTCCGTCTTGCCGACGCCGGCCGGGCCTTCAGCCAGGATCGGTTTGTCCAGGCGCATCGCCAGGAAGGCGACCTGGGCAATGTGATCGTCCGGCAAATACCCTGCATTCAGGAGCGCGACAGATAGGGCTTCAGGCGAAGAAAAATCTGTCAACGTATCTGGCCGTCACCATAGAGAACGTATCGTTCAGTTGTGAGCGCTTCGAGCCCCATCGGACCTCGCACGTGCAGTTTCTGCGTCGAGATGCCGATCTCGGCCCCGAATCCGAACTCCTCGCCATCGGTGAAGCGGGTAGAGGCGTTGACCATCGTCACAGCTGTGTCGATGCCTTCCACAAACCTCTCGGCTGCCGAGTAGTCCTCCGTCACGATCGCCTCGGTGTGGCCGGTCCCATATGTTCGAATGTGCTCGATGGCTTCGTCGAGAGAATCGACGACCTTGACCGACATGATCAAATCGTGATACTCCGTCCCCCAATCATCCTCGTCGGCAGCCTCGATTCCGCTGACGAGACTGCGGGAGCGCTGATCTCCTCGAACCTCGACACCTGCCTCCATCAGCTCAGCCGCGATTCCCGGGATGAATTTGTCGGCGACATCGACGTGGACGACCAAGGACTCGGCAGCGTTACACACTCCGGGGCGCTGGACCTTGGCGTTGACGGTGATCGCCGCAGCCTTATCGAGATCCGCTTTGGCGTCCACGTATACATGACAGTTCCCGGCGCCATCGATGACGAATGGCACCGTGGCTTCGGCTTCGATAGCGGCTATCAGGCCCGGTCCACCTCTCGGAACCAGCAAATCCACATAGCCCTT
>JAHEJY010000097.1 GCA_024638625.1 Actinomycetes bacterium | reverse complement strand
ACTTCATCACCTCCGGACCGGTTGTCGCCATGGAATGGAGCGGTCCGTCGGCGATAACCGCCGCCAGGCAAATGATGGGTGCCACCAATCCACTCGAGGCCGGACCTGGCACGATCAGGGGCGACTTTGCCCTTGAAATCGGCGAGAACATCGTGCATGGCTCCGACGGTCCCGATTCGGCTGAACGGGAACTCGGGCTCTTCTTCGGTTGATGGGAGAGCTCGCCGACTTCGTAACGACGGAGTTCCGAGCGCTTTCCGACCCCGCCATCGCACCCCAGATGGCTGCCTATATGAAGTCGGACATGCCGTTTTGGGGAATCAAGAGCCCGCAGCGGGTTCCGGTCTTGCGGGCGGTGGTGAAGGATTTCGCGCCGGCTGACGCAGAGGACTATCGAGGCTCGGTTCGGGAACTTTGGGATCTGCCCCACCGGGAAGACAAGTACGCGGCCATTCACTATGCCCGGGCGTTCAAGCAGTATCAGGTCCCGGACATGCTGGACCTCTACGAATACATGATCCGGGATGGCGCGTGGTGGGATCTGGTGGACGGTATCGCCGCCAATCTCGTCGGATCCACCTGGCTGCGGTACCGGGATGACGTGAACCCGATCATGGACAGCTGGATTTCGGACGACGACATGTGGATCCGTCGCTCGGCGATTCTCGGCCAGCTCAACCACAAAGGAGCGCTCGACGAGTCCAGACTGTTCCGCTATTGCAGAGAGCAGGCCGCTGACAACGAGTTCTTTATCCGGAAGGCGATCGGTTGGGCGTTGCGTCAGCACGCCTACGTCAACCCGGACGGAGTGCGGCAGTTTCTGGCCGAGATGGGTGACGAATTGAGCGGGTTGTCACGACGCGAGGCTGCCAAGCACCTGTAACGTGCACCCCAATTTGCAACCCTGGGTTCTAAGCGGCGGTTTCCGCCACCTACAACCCTGGGTTGACTGTCCGTCAGGTGGCGACGGCGACATCTACGGCAGAGCGCGAAAACTTCTTTCGCCTGATTTGGGTTGTCTGTACACTCCCTTTGGTAAGTGCTTTGGAGGTAAGGCCTTTGGCCTCAAACGTTGAATCCCTGTTCGCCCTTGCGGGGCGGGACATGGCAATCGACCTCGGCACGGCAAACACGCTGGTCTACGTTCGCGGGCAGGGCATCGTGTTGAACGAGCCGTCTGTCGTCGCCATTGATACCCAAACCAACCGCGCCCTGGCCGTCGGCATGGAAGCCAAGCGGATGATCGGGCGTACCCCCTCGTACATCCAGGCAATTCGGCCGTTGCGAGATGGAGTGATTGCCGACTTCGATATCACCGAACGCATGCTGCGCTATTTCATCCAAAAGGTGCACCGCCGAAGATTCGCTCGACCCCGGATCGTCATATGTGTCCCGTCCGGCATCACCGGAGTCGAGCGCAGGGCTGTCGAGGAGGCGTCTTATCACGCCGGAGCGCGGAAGGCCTATACGATCGAGGAACCGATGGCTGCTGCGATTGGTTCGATGATGCCCGTTCATGAACCTGCCGGTTCGATGGTCGTGGACATCGGGGGTGGTACAACTGAGGTCGCGGTGATTTCACTCGGAGGCATCGTGGTCTCCAAGAGCATTCGGGTAGGTGGCGACGAGCTCGATGAAGCGATCATTCAGTGGGTCAAGAAGGAATACAACCTGATGCTCGGTGAGCGAACGGCCGAGCAGATCAAAATGAAGATTGGATCCGCATACCCCTACGTGCAGGAACCAGCCGCCGAAGTCCGTGGTCGCGACCTCATCAGCGGTCTCCCGAAGACCATCACGATCGCCAGCCAGGAGATCCGCGAATCCATCGAGGAGCCGGTGCAGATCATCGTCGACGCGGTAAAAACCGCGCTCGACAAGACGCCACCCGAATTAGCGGCCGACATCATGGAGCGTGGCATTGTTACCACCGGTGGTGGCGCTTTGCTGCGCGGGCTGGCTGAGCGACTCGCCCACGAGACAGGGATGCCGGTAGTGGTCCCGGATCGGCCGCTGCTGTCTGTGGTGCTGGGATCAGGACAAACGCTCGAGGAATTCGATGTCTTGCAAGGCGTCCTGCATTCGTCTGGTCGGCCTTAGGCAGTTTCCCCTCAATAAGGGACGTGCGCTCGGAGTGGTAGCGACAATGATGAGAGCGAATTCATGCTGAACGCCCGCCGCCGGTTCGACCGATCTACCGCACTCTTGATCACGTTTGTAATCATCTCGATCATCCTGATGACGATCGATGTCCGAAGCTCCAGCGAGGGCATTGCGGGCTCCGTACGAAGCGGTACCCAGGCGATCGTTGCTCCGATTCAATCCGCGGCCAACGCCATTGTGCGACCGATTGCCGGCTTCGTCGATGGCGTTGCCAACCTTGCCGGTCTGCGAGCCGAGAACGCCGACTTGAGGGCGGAGCTCGACGAAGCCAATCGACGCCTGGCCGAGACGGAACCGCTGCGAAGCGAGAACGAGGAACTGCGCAATCTCTTGAACCTCGGTTCGCTGGACACGCTGCAAAGCCAGATTGGCAGGGTCCAGGCACGGGGGAGCTCGGATTTTGATCACTCGATCGTCGTCAATAAGGGTGCCGCTGACGGAGTCGTTGTCGATTATCCGGTGCGAAATCTCGATGGTCTGGTGGGTCGCGTGGTGTCTGTGACCGAGAGCTCGGCCCGGGTGATGCTGCTCACCAACCCCAATCATGCGGTCGAGGTTCTCGTAGTGGGTTCAGAAGATCGGGGGAGCGCCAAAGGCAGAGGTGCCAGCGATCTCCAATTCATCTCGGCCACGGCCGAGCAGGAAATCGCCGAGGGCGCCACGCTCGTGACGGACGCAGGGCGATACCCGGCCGGTCTTCTCGTCGGCTACGCCAGTGAAACCGCCCAGCGGCAAGCCGGATTTGCCGTGCAGACCCCTATCGCGCCGGCGGTCGACTTCACAACGCTCGATTTCGTCGAGATTCTCTTCTTTGTCCCCGTCGACCCCGCAGTTCAGCTTGCTCCGGCTGAGGGTACGTCGTGAGAAGGCACCGGATCCGGGCACTCTTGGCGGTGCTGATAGCGGTGATTCTTCAGACGACCGTGTTCCCGCGCCCGTTCGGAGCGTCACCGAATCTCGTCATGCTGGTGGCGATCGGAATCGGCTTGTACATGGAGCCGGAAACTGCGGTGGTGTCCGGATTTGTTGGTGGCATCTTGAACGATCTGCTCGGGAACACCATCCTCGGATTATGGGCGCTCGTGATTACCGTGGTTGCTTATGGAGCCAGCCAATACCGGCGCCAGGCCGAAGGCAATCTGCTGCGAATGATCGTTGGGATTTTTGCCCTGACCATCTCTGGTCAAGTCCTCTTCGGCATCATCGGCACGCTCTTCGGTCAAGGCTTCCTGGCCGACACCTCCCTCGTATTCGGAGTTCTCCTCACCGGGATCCTGAGCCTGATCCTCGCCGTTGTGATATTGCCGCTGGTTTCACGACTCGTGGCCGGCGGCCGGTGGTTCGCGCTCGTCGGACCGGGACCGGAACGGGGAGTCTGGTAATGGTCATCAAGCGCTGGCGTTTGGTGGCAGTCGGTGTGCTGTTCCTCGCACTCCTGTCGAGCCTCACGATTCGCCTGTGGTATGTCCAGGTGGCGGCTGCTGAGGTAAATGAGGAACGTGCCCTGGCGAACCGGTTGCGGGAAGTGCAGACCGAAGCACCGCGCGGCCGGATCCTCGATGCTAACGGCGTGGTGATCGCCGAGACGCGGGCGTCGCGCACACTCCTGATCGACCGGCGTGTATTGACTCTCGACGAAGAAGAGGCCCTCGTCCAAAACCTCTCTGTGTTGCTCGACGAGCCACAGGAGGTGTTGCGAGCCAAGTTTCAAGCGGCGCCGAGCGGGAGCAGGTTTGTCGTGGCAATCGACGTGGACGGGGAGGTTGCAAGTGAAGTATTGGAATATGGGGAGGAGTTTCCCGGCGTCGAAGTTCGGTTGTCGCCAGTTCGCAGCTACATAGATGCCGAGTCGGTGTCTCATGTCCTGGGTTATCTCGGAAAACCGAGCCGCGACGATCTCGAGAACCTCAGTTACCTCCGGCCCAACGATGACTTCGGACGTGCCGGGGTCGAACAGCGATACGACCTGCTTCTCCGGGGTCAACCCGGCCGCGAGATCTACCAGGAGGACTCGGCGGGTCGCCTGGCGCAGCTTATCGCCGAAGAACCCCCGGTCGGGGGCTGGGACGCAGTCCTCACCGTTGACACGGAACTCCAGCACGTTGTCGAAGATGCGCTGTTGAACGCAATCCGCAATGCCAGTGGTTCAGACGCTGATCCGAGCGGGAAAGCAGCCGGAATCGTGATGGACGTAACGGACGGTTCGGTTCTGGCAATGGTGTCGCTGCCCACCTTTGATCCCACTGATTTCATCGGGGGCATCGACGTCGAGAGCTTTCGTTCTCTGAGCGATGAGGGTGCACTTTTCAACAATGTCATCTCAGGGCTCTACCCGCCGGCCTCGACCTTCAAGGTCGTTCCATACGTTGTCGCGGCGGAGAACCTGATTTGGCCCGAGGGGGTCTATAGCCCCGATACCATCATCGACCTTCCACCGCGCCTGACGTTCGGCAGCGAGCTCGGGGCCGGATCTCAACAGGTCTTCAACGACTGGACCGACGATCACGGTGAAACGAATCTGCACTCGGCCATCGAGAAATCTGCTGATGCGTACTTCTGGTTGCTAGCACTCGAAATCTGGCGCAGCCGGACCGTGGTCGACCCGAATATTGTCCAGAACATGGCATCAGATCTGGGTTTCGGTGCGGATACCGGAATCGATTTGCCCGCCGAGGCAGGTGGCATCGTCCCCGACGAAGAATGGATTGCTCGGAGCCGTCAATACGTAGGTGGCGACCTCATGAACATCAGCATCGGCCAGGGGGACCTGGTGGCTACGCCGCTCCAGGTAGCCAACTCGTTTGCGGCCCTGGTCAACGGCGGTACCGTATTTCGCCCCAGGGTCGTTGACCACTTCGTCGATCAGGACGGCGCGATCACATTCGAGAACGAACCGGATGTCGTTCGGGAGCTCGAAGTCGCGTCATCGACCCTGAGCATGCTGACGCGCGACCTGAAGCTTGTCGTTTCGGGCGAACGAGGTACCGCAAGAGAGGCCTTCAAGGAGTCGCCGATACGTGGTCTCGTCGGAGGAAAATCCGGGACGGCTGAGATCCCGCCGGTTAGTGACCCTGCGACCACAGCCTGGTTCGTGGGGGTCGCTCCGATTGATGACCCCAGGTATGTTGTCACAGTCATGGTCGATCGGGGCGGTTCCGGATCCGGAACCGCGGCGCCGGCTGTCCGGACCATCCTCGAGTCATTGTTGGGAGCGAGCTGATGGCAACCATGGTGCGAGGTCGTGGCGTTACCGCAACCGCGTACGAAGAATCACGTCCCGACCTCATACTGATCATCACGCTTGGATTGCTATCAGGTCTTGGGATTCTGATGGTGTACTCGGCATCGGCGCCCCGTCTCGAGGCGGCCGGTCTTTCACCGAGTTCCGAAATGTTGCGTCAGGTGCTGTTCGTTGCGATCGGTGCCGTTGCGTTCTGGGCTTTTTCGAGTTTCGAATCGAGGACCGTGCACACAGCGACGCCGCTGGTCTACACGGCCATCTTGTTTTCATTGTTGCTCATACCGGTAATAGGCGTTGGGGAAGGGTCGGTCCGATGGTTCGCGATCGGCAGCTACCAAATCCAACCGTCCGAGTGGGCCAAACCCGGTCTCATCCTTGCCCTCGCAGCGATATTGGGTGTTAGCGAGGGGGAGGGCCTGACGAACAAGCGGATCCTCATGGCGACGGCGGCCATCGTTCCACCTGTTTTCCTGATCTTCAAACAACCGGATCTGGGAACCTCGCTCATTCTGGTATTCATCTTTCTGGCCATGCTGTTTGCAGCGGGAATCACCTGGCGGCAGACCCTGGGCTTTGGTCTCGGGGCTGCCGCTCTGGGAACGCTGTTGTATCGACTCGGGTTCCTTGGCCTCGGCGAATACCAGCTCAACCGGATCCGGTCCGTGTTCTATCCCGACCAGGCGGATGCGTTGGGTGATGGCTGGCAGCGTCTTCAGAGTGAGATCGCCATCGGGTCGGGGGGTTTCACCGGCCAGGGGCTGTTCGAGGGAACCCAGACGAACCTGCGCTTCGTGCCGGTGCAGTCGACGGACTTCATATTCTCGGCGGTCGGAGAACAGCTCGGCTTCTTGGGAGGTGCTCTGGTGATCGCTCTCTACGGGATCCTCGTGTGGCGGCTCCTTGCCGCCGCACACGCTTCACCCGATACGTTTGGGACGCTGGTGTGTGTCGGAACCGCTGCGTTTATCGGAATCCACGTCTTTGTGAACATCGGCATGACGATCGGAATGCCGATTCCCGTCACCGGGCTGCCGTTGCCGTTCATGTCTCTCGGTGGATCTTCCATGGTGGCGATGGCGATGTCGGTCGGCCTGGCCCACGCGATCTGGTTGCGAAGATCGAAGGTGCCTGCGCGGACCGCTCGCGTGCTGTAGAGGTATCCTCCCCGACCATGTTCCGAAGAGGCGATCGAGGCTGGATCGAAGTAATCGCCGGCCCCATGTTTTCCGGCAAGAGCGAAGAGCTGATTCGGCGACTCGTTCGGTATCGGATCGCCCAGGTCCCTCTCCAGGTTTTCAAGCCGGCCCTCGACAACCGCTACGGCGACACCGAGGTCGTTTCCCATTCGCGCCAAAAGATCGAAGCGAGTCCGGTCGATTCGAGTGATGACATCCTGGCAGCGGTCGAAGACCGAACGATCGTCGTTGGCATCGATGAGGGTCAGTTTTTCGACATGGGACTGATCGACGTCTGTGCCAAACTCGCCGAGGTCGGCAAACAGATCATCGTTGCGGGGCTCGACCTGGACTACCTCGGACGTCCGTTTGGCCCGATTCCGGGGCTGATGACGAGGGCCGAATACGTGACAAAGGCACTGGCCGTTTGTCATAGCTGCGGTGGCCCCGGCATGTTCACCCAGCGTGTCGTCCAGAGCGACGATCTGGTTGTTCTCGGCGCTGAAGGCGCCTATGAGTCGAGGTGCCGGCTCTGCTATCGACCGGGTGAAGCTCGACAGTTAGAGCTTGAGTGAGAGTACGTATCCGCCGATAGCGGTAGTATTGTTACAGAGAAGGGAAAACCCCTTCAGATTCCACCCCGGCATGATTTCCGAATCAGGTTTTTAGGCGGGGCATCGGGGTTCGTACGCGGCCCCCGGTAACCAGAGGTTCTCAAGGAATACTCGAAAACGAATCCCCGTGCGGGAGTACGAGATGCCAGAACCTCCGGTATATCAGGTGATACATATGCGGACAATCCCCGGTGGATTCCCTGGCACGTTGCCAGACAGATGACACCGGCGGCGCAACATCATCTGGAAATCGTTCGTCGAGTGACGAACCAGGCGTGGAATCGACGTCGCATCATGACGGAATCGGCCTATTCGGCGGAAACGGCGTGAATAGACGAGGTCGGACGCATGTTCGGTCCGGAGCACAGGCTTAGGGCCATGTACGCCTTCGACTTGATAGAACAAATGACATACACGAATGCCGGAGCTCCTGATTGGAGCGTTTCTCCCAGGGTCTGGCACGATCGAAAGGTTGCCGAATGGACGCTACGCAGCTACAGGATGTCGCTGCGCATGCAGCGCTTCACTCTGGGCGCGAGCGCGTCGACAGCACTTCAACCTGTTCGATGAACGGTGTATGTCTCCCCAAGAGCGGCTCTGAAGAGGCGCAAGGAGAAGAATGGCTTTATTTCGCAAGAAAGACTCGGTTGAGGTCGTCCGTCGTGGCGCCACTGGTTCCGAGGTCGAAACAAGAAAGACACAGAAGGTCGGATCCGACACTGTTGAGATACGACGGGTAACCGCCAAACCGGACAACCGGCAGAAAGGCGGCTCCCAAAGACAGAAGAAATCACCGTCGGGTGGGAAGTCGCAAACCAAGAAGTCGCCTTCCGGTGGCAGGTCCACCACATCATCACCTACCGGAAAATCGGGCGGCAGCAAGGGTGGCAACCAGGGCACCAGGTCGGGCGGTAACAAACCATCAGGTGGATCCAAAGGCTCCGGGAACCGACAGAGTTCCAAGACCCGGTCGTCCAACAGGTCGAAAAAGGGCGGCGCCGATAAGTCTCGTAGCGGCCGCTCGGGGTCAAACGGCCAACCCGGACGCACATCATCGGCTCCGAAACGCTTGGCTCCGGTCAGCCCTCCACCCAGCACTGCACGCAAGCAGATGTTGGTCAGGCGTCTACCTCATCAGACTCAGATTGTCGTACTCGAGGGCCCGGTCCTCGTTGAGCACTACGTGGCCAATAAGGACACGCAGTCGCTGGTCGGAAACGTCTATATGGGCAAGGTCCGTAACGTGTTGCCCGGAATGGAGGCCGCGTTCGTCGATTTTGGTGAAGGCAAGAATGGGGTCTTGTACGCCGGCGATGTCAATTACGACGACGCCGATCTCGACAATCGTCGGAAGCCCCGGATTGAGAAGGCGCTCAAGAACGGGGACGACGTCCTCGTTCAGGTCGTGAAGGACGCGATGGGACATAAAGGGGCACGCCTGACCAACGAAGTGTCGCTGGCCGGTCGCTATCTCGTGCTGGCACCCGAATCAGACGCCCGTGGCATCTCGCGCAGGCTCGACGATGACGAACGACGGCGTCTGCGCTCGATTGTGGCGAACCTCCGCCCGAATGGCTTCGGCGTCATCGTGCGCACGGCGGCTGCAGGCGCCTCCGAAGAAGACATCAAGGCTGACATCGAACGGTTGCTGGCACGTTGGGAAGGCATCCAGAAGAAGATCAAAGAGGGTTCTGGGACCAGGGCCGTGTACGAGGAGCCGCCGATTGAGACCCGCGTCATACGCGAGCACTTCACCGCGGACTTCCGGAGATTGCTGGTCGATTCCGTTGAGGCCAAGGAAGCGGTCGAGGCGTATCTCGAAGACACGGCCCCTGAACTCGTGTCGAAAGTCAAGCTCTATGAGGACGAGATTCCTCTCTTTGAGCGCTTCCACGTCGAAGATCAGCTGCGGAAGGCGCTTGACCGTACCGTATGGCTGCCCTCAGGCGGTCACATCGTCATCGAGCGAACTGAAGCGTTGACGGTGATCGATGTCAACACCGGGCGATTTGTCGGAAAATCAAATCTCGAAGAGACGGTCTTGCAGAACAACATTGAATCTGCCGAGGAGATCGCCCGCCAATTGCGGCTGCGTGACATCGGAGGAATCATCGTTGTGGACTTCATCGATATGGAGATCGAGCGTAACCGCCGGACCGTGTTGCAGCGGTTCCGGGAAGAGCTTGCCAGGGACAAGTCCCGGACCCAGATCTCGGAAGTTTCCGAATTCGGGCTGGTTGAAATGACCCGAAAGCACGTCTCAGAGGGGCTGTTGGAGACCTTTTCTGAGAAATGCCCCACCTGTGAAGGGCGAGGCCTGCTGTTACATGAGCATTTGGCGCTCGGCGAAGCATCGGGCAAGTCGGATGGCTCGGGGGACAAGAAATCCAGGGGCGGCCAGAGAAACAACGCCAAAAACCCGGGCGCATCAAAGCAAAAGGGCAAGTAAGCTTCCGCAGCCATGTATGCCATCATCAATTCCGGAGGGCGCCAAGCCCGGGTAACAGAGGGTGATGTCCTCGATATCGATCGCGTGGCAAGCGATGGCGATCTCGAGTTCACACCCGTGATGTTGGTAGGCGACGACGGCAC